>JAAZAD010000347.1 GCA_012514505.1 Rhodococcus sp. (in: high G+C Gram-positive bacteria)
CTCGCTCGAACACCTGCTGTTCGTCACCACCGAACTCAACGAACGCCCCCGAGCGGCGCTAGGCTACCGACCACCAATCGAAAAATTCGCCGAGCTCATTGGTGCATCGACCACCTGAAACCGCCTGAGCTGAACCGGTGTGACATTCGTCGGGGGAAGTTTTTGGGGAGTGCGGGTTATCCGGAGGCTGCTGCCTTGGCGGCGATGCGCGCCTGCACCTCGGGCCGCCGCAGCGGGGGAAGCGTCTTCGGCGGTTGTCTGCGAGTGGGCACCTCGGCCAACAGCTCCGTGGTGGCAGCAGCAACCTTCGCCACCGCCGCCTCGAAAGGTTCACGGTTCGCGTCGGACAGTTTCTGGATACCGCTGACTTTGCGGACGTACTGCCGCGCCGCCGCTTCGATCTCCTCGTCGGTAGCGGCCGGCTCGAGTCCACGCAGTTCGGTGATGTTTCGGCACATACTTCGACGATAGCGCCGAACCGTGATGCCAGTCACATGCCGAACCGGCTTATCGAGTCAGGCCCGAGCAGGCTCGAGTTCTGCGTCAACCGAATTGTCGGCTTCCGGCGTCTTGTTCACGGGGTTGCGCGACCTGGCAGCCACGACGACACCGATCATCACAGCGATGGCAGCGAGGCACTGCGCGTTGCCCACCACTTGCACGACGACACCTTCGACCCAGCCGGACGTCTCGGTATTCAGGAGGCCGTTCGGCCCGATCAGGAAGACCAGCGTCGCGATACCGATCAACGGACGCCACTTGCGGTACTGCGGCGCCAGCAAGAACGGAACGAGCAGGATGCTGCACGTCCAGTGATGCGTGACGGCAATCGGTGCGGCGAGCAGTGAACCCAAGGCGACGACGCCGAAGGCGGCCATGTGCTCACCCGACTGGGTGAACTGGTGGGCGGCCCAGGCGGTGGCTGCCACCAGGAGGACGACAGCGGTTCCCCACAGCACGGTGTAGAGCATGCCGTCGGCCCCGAGCCGAGCGAGCAGACCGGTGACCGCCTGGTTTCGGAAGAAGTCGGGCGGGCCGGCGCGGCCGGTCGCGAAGAACTCGTTCGTCCAGAACCACTTCGACGAATCGGGCAGGACCCAGAACCCCAGCAGAATTGTGCCGAGCACCGCGCCGAGTGCATTTCCGATGGATCGGAAATCGCGGCGCACGAGCAGGATGAGAAGGAAAGCGCCGGGCGTGACCTTGATCGCCGCGGCGAGACCGATCGCAATACCCCGGAAACGGCGCGGGATGACACCCGTCAGATCAGCTGCCACCAAAGCCATGAGGATGATGTTCACCTGACCGAATGCGAAGCTCGAACGCATCGGCTCGAGCAGCAGAACAAACCCGAGAACAGCAAAGGCAACCATCGATGCACGCTGAAAGTCGAGCTTGGCGAACACCATTTTGAGCGTCCACCACACGAGAGCGATATTCATCGCGCACCACATGACCTGCAGTGCTGTCAGGCCCACCAAGGCCATCGGCGCGAAAAGCAGCGCTGCGAACGGTGGGTAGATGAACCGAAAGCCCGACGTACTCGGGAAGTCGTTCGAATAGAGCGGCAAACCGTTCACGAACGCGCGGCCGGCGTCGCGAAAGACCGACAGGTCCATCAGATATCCCGTGGACGCGTCGACCATGTAATAGGTGATCATGACCAGCGAGATAATGGTCCCGATCGCGATCAATGCGGTACCGGCCGGGTTGGCTACAGTCTTCGATCGAATCTGCAACAAGGGCTCGTTCTTTCCGGATCGACTGTGTGGTCAACGTCCCACCCTAGCGCTCTCGTGACCATATCGTGACCGGCGTCCGATTTGTCCCACGAATGTCACACCGGTTCGCGTGAGCTGAACCGGTGTGACATTGGTCGGGGGTGGGGGTGGGAAATGCAGGTCAGACGCGTTCGATGATGGTGACGTTGGCGGTGCCACCACCTTCGCAGATCACCTGAAGTCCGTACCGTCCCTCGATCCGATCGAGTTCGTTGACGAGCGTTGCCATGAGTTTCGTACCCGTTGCACCGAGGGGATGCCCGAGCGCGATGGCCCCGCCGTTGACGTTGACCTTCGCCGGGTCGGCCCCGATCTCCTTGATCCACGCGAGGACCACGGGCGCGAACGCCTCGTTGATCTCGATGAGGTCGATGTCGTCGATCGTCAGGCCGGTCTTCTCGAGCGCGTACTTCGTCGCCGGGATGGGCGCACTGAGCATGAAGATGGGGTCGTCCCCGCGAGCGCTGATGTGATGAATGCGTGCGCGAGGGGTGAGACCGTGCTCCTTCACCGCCTCGTCGGAGGCGAGAAGCAGTGCGCTCGCACCGTCGGAAATCTGACTCGCGACGGCGGCAGTCAGTCGCCCACCCTCGACCAACACATCGAGCGAGGCCATCTTCTCGAGACTCGTCTCGCGCGGCCCCTCGTCGGTGGTGACGTCGCCGAACGGGACGATCTCACGTTCGAAGCGCCCCTCGCCGATGGCCGCCTTCGCCCGCTCGTGACTCTGCAACGCCCACCGCTCGAGATCCTCACGACTGAGATCCCACTTGTCGGCGATCAACTCGGCGCCGCGAAACTGTGACACCTCCTGGTCGCCGTAGCGTTCTTCCCAGCCCTTCGACCCACTCGTCGGGGTGTCGAACCCGTATTGCTGACCGACGATCATCGCCGCGGAGATCGGGATGCGAGTCATGTTCTGCACGCCGCCGGCGATGATCAGATCGGCCGTACCGCTCAGAATCGCCTGCGCACCGAAGTGGATGGCCTGCTGACTGCTCCCACACTGACGGTCGACCGTCACCCCGGGCACCGCTTCCGGATACCCGGCAGCCAGCCACGCGGTGCGGGCGATGTTTCCCGCCTGCCCACCGATCGCGTCGACGCACCCGAAGATGACATCGTCGACCGACGACGGGTCCACCCCCGTACGTTCCACGATCGCCTTGATCACATGGGCGCCCAGATCTGCCGGATGCGCCTCCGACAGTCCGCCCTTCTTCTTCCCGATCGGCGTGCGGATCGCATCGACGATGTAAGCCTCGGTCATCTCATACTCCTAGGGTTCTTCACGTGTGGTCGGTGCAGTGAGCCCGTCCAAAACGATGGCGAGATACTGCTTGGCGACGGTGTCGGCAGAGAGCGATCCACCCGGGCGATACCAGCGAACGGCAACCCAGACGGTGTCGCGCATGAATCGGTAGACGAGTTCGACGTCGATGTCCGGGCGGAAACTGCCGTCCGCGACACCTGCCTCGAGGACGCCGATCCAGAGCTTCCGAAACTCGGTATTGCGTTCGGACAGGTACCCGAATCGATCGTTGGAAAAGAGGTGCTTCGCCTCGTCCTGATAGATGGCGACCGCCGAGTGGGATACGTCGATCGCCTCGTACGATGTCGTGACGAGGGCTTCGAGAGTGGTCCGGCTGTCGAGGCCGGACGCGACGATGTCCCGATAGCGTCCGAAGAGCTCGTCCAGGAATCCCCGAAGGATTTCGTCGACCATCGATTCCTTCGAATCGAAGTGGTGGTACAGGCTGCCCGAGAGAATTCCGGCGGCGTCGGCGATGTCGCGGACGGTCGTGGCGCGCAATCCTCGTTCGGCGAAGAGGCCGGCGGCGATCTCGAGCAGTTCGTCCCTGCGGCCGGATTTCCCCGACGCCTCGCCGGTTTCCTTGGGTGGAGTCATAAACGTAATCCTATCTACCAAGCGCTTGTTTGCCCTGTGAGCGGTTGACGAGCCTCTGGACTCGCTAACCACTCACAGGGGTTAGGCGCGCTGGGAGGAGATCGAGACGACCTCGCCGGTCAGGTAGGTGGTGTAGTCGCTGGCGAGCATTCCGATGGTGGCCGCGATCTCCCACACTTCGGCGGCCCGCCCGAACGCCTCACCGGCCGCAAGCTGGTCGAGCAACTCCTCACTGGTGACTTTCGCGAGGAAAGCGTGGCGCGCGATGGACGGGGCAACGGCATTGATTCGCACGCCGTACTCCGCCGCCTCGATCGCGCTGCAGCGGGTCAGGGCCATGACCCCGGCCTTCGCCGCTGCGTAATGCGCCTGCGAATGCTGCGCCCGCCAACCGAGAACAGACGCGTTGTTCACCAACACACCGTTGTGGTCGACCGACTTGAAGTAGCGCAGCGCAGCACGAGTAGCCCGGAACGTGCTGGTGAGGGTGACGTCGAGGACGCGATCCCACTGATCGTCCGTCATGTCGACGACCGGCGTCTCGCCGCCCAGTCCGGCGTTGTTGATGAGGACATCGATCCGCCCGAGCTTCTCGGCGGCACCCGCGATCAGCGCGTCGACCTGCTCCGTGCTCGAGACGTCACACACGATCGACTCGATCTGCTGGTCGCCGAACTCGTCCGTAAGCTTGGTGACGGTCTCCCCCAGGCGCCGCTCGTGAAAATCGGATACCAACACGTCGGCACCTTCCAGCAGGGCACGGCGTGCTGACGCGAAGCCGATGCCGGTCCCCGCGGCGGCGGTGACGACGACCTTCTTCCCCTTCAGCAGGTCGTGACCGGGTGTCTCCGTGGGTGCGACGGCGAGTGGTGAAGTCTGTGTCATGGGCGTGCCTCTCGAGGTAGTCCGAGCACCCGCTCGGAGATGATGTTGCGCTGGATCTCGTTGGATCCGCCATAGATGGTGTCGGCGCGGGTGAACAGGAACAGGCGTTGCCATTCGTCCAGCTCGAGATGCTCTGGGTCCGTGATGTCGGATGGTTCGCCGGTCGCATCGACGGTCGGCGCCAGCAGTGAGCCGGCGCCCGCGACTTCCATCGCCAGCTCACCGAGATCGCGGTGCCAGTTGGCCCACAGCAGCTTCGCGACCGACGCCTCGCCGCCACCGGTTCCCGCGTCCACCGAATCCAGGGTGCGGACGGCATGAGCACGGATCACCCGCAGTCCGATCCAGGCTCGGGCGATCTTCTCGCGAATGTTGGGATCCTGGTCTGCGCCATTGCTCTTCGCGACGTCGACAACACCCTGCAGTTCCCGCGCGAATCCGATCTGCTGCCCGAGCGTGGACACGCCTCGCTCGAAGGTGAGCAGCCCCATCGCGATCTTCCAGCCCTCGCCGGGTTCACCGACCACGAGATCGGCCTCGGTGACGGCGTCGTCGAAGAACACCTCGTTGAACTCGGAAGTGCCGGTGAGCTGCTGAATAGGTCGCACGGTGACGCCGGGCTGATCCAGCGGCACGAGCAGAAAGCTCAATCCGTGGTGCCGTTTGGATCCGGGCTCGGTGCGGCACACGACGAAACACCAGTCCGCGACGTGGGCCAGCGACGTCCATACCTTCTGGCCGTTGACGACCCACTTCCCGTTTTCCAGCCGTGCTGTGGTGGACACGTTGGCAAGGTCGCTCCCGGCACCCGGCTCGGAGTACCCCTGCGACCACAGGTCGGTGACGGTGTTGATGCCGGGCAGGAAGCGGCGCTTCTGTTCCTCGGTGCCGAACGCGATGAGGGTCGGGCCGAGGAGTTCTTCACCGACGTGACTGACGCGCGCCGGTGCCCCTGCCTTGGCATACTCCTGGTGGAAGATCACCTGCTGGGCAATGGTCGCGTCGCGTCCGCCGTATTCCTTCGGCCATCCGAGACACGTCCAGCCTGCCGCGGCCAGGTGCCGATCCCAGGCGAGCCGTTCTTCGAAGAACTCGTGCTCGCTGCCCGGGCCACCTTTGCCCCGCAACTTGGCGAAATCCCCGGTGAGGTTTTCCGCCAACCATGTCCTGACGCTCTCGGCGAACTCCGCGTCCGCAGTCGGTTCGCTCTGGCTCTCGCTCTGGTCCACGTTTGTAAGATAACCTACCAAGCAATTGCTAGGTAGGTTAGGAGCGTAGTGAACGACTATCCGAGAACCACACCGTCTGCCCTCACCCGGGCCGCCGAGCGATTCGGCGAGCTCACCGCCGTTTCCGACGGAGACGCACAGCTCACGTTCGCACAACTGCACGAGCGTGTCCGCCGTTTCGCCGCAGCACTCGTGACTCGCGGTGTCGAGGCGGGCTCGCGGGTCGCCGTCTGGGCGCCCAACACCCACCACTGGGTCGTCGCCGCACTCGGCGTCCACCATGCCGGCGGCGTCGTCGTGCCGATCAACACGCGCTACACGGGCACCGAGGCCGCCGAGATCGCTCAGCGCGTGAATGCCGAAGCACTCGTCGTCGCGGGCAACTTCCTCGGCGCCGATCGCCTCGCGCAGATCCGGGCAGCCGACCCGGCCTTCGACGTGGCCACCATCGTCCGTATCCCACTCGGCGGAGACGACGCACCCGACGATTCGGTGACCGAGTTCGACGACTTTCTCGCCCTCGCCACGGCCAGCGCACTCACCGAAGCAGACCGGCGCGCGGACGCGGTCTCCCCCGACGACGTCGCGGACATCCTCTTCACCTCGGGCACCACCGGCAAGAGCAAGGGGGTCTTGAGCGCTCATCGACAGTCGATGGGGGTGGCGCAGGCCTGGGCCGAATGCGCCGAGATGCGCAGCAGCGACAACTACCTCATCATCAACCCGTTCTTCCACAGCTTCGGTTACAAGGCAGGCATTCTCGTCTGCCTGCTGTCCGGAGCAACGATGGTGCCGATGACCGTGTTCGACGTTCCCAAGGTGATGGAGAAGATCCACGAGGAACAGATCAGCGTGTTCCCCGGGGCCCCCACCATCTACCAGTCGATCCTCGATCACCCCGACCGGGCGAAGTACCAGCTCTCGAGCCTGCGTCTTGCCGTGACGGGCGCCGCGCCGGTGCCGGTGGCACTCGTCGAACGGATGCAGAACGAACTCGAGTTCGAGGCCGTACTCACCGCATACGGTCAGACCGAGGCCGTGGTCGTCACCATGTGCCGTACCGGCGACGACCCGGTGACGATCTCGACGAGTTCCGGTCGTGCGGTCCCTGGCATGGAGGTTCGCCTCGGCGAGCAGAACGAGCTGCTGGTGCGCGGCTCGGATGTCATGCTCGGCTACCTCGACGATCCGGAGGCGACGGCGAAGACCATCGACAGGTACGGCTGGCTGCACACTGGCGACGTCGCCACCATCGACGACCGCGGCTACGTGGACATCACGGACCGACTGAAGGACATGTACATCTCCGGCGGGTTCAATGTGTATCCCGCCGAGGTCGAGCAGACCCTCGCCCGCATCGAGGGTCTTGCCGAATCGGCAGTGATCGGGATCCCCGACGAACGGATGGGCGAGGTGGGCCGTGCATTCGTCGTAGCCCTACCCGGATCCGACGTCACCGAGGACAGCATCCTCGAGTTCTGCCGGGACCGACTGGCCAAGTTCAAGATTCCACGAGACGTCCGTTTCGTCGACACGTTGCCGCGCAACCCTTCCGGCAAAGTTCTCAAGAATGATCTGCGTGAGGAGAATTCATGACCGTCCCAGACGAAGGCGAAGTCGTCACCTACGAGGTGCGTGACGGTGTGGCGATCGTGACGCTCAATCGCCCCGACTACCGCAATGCCCAGAACTCGGTGATGACCTATGCCTTGGACGCCGCGTTCGAGCGCGCCGTGGAGGACGATGACGTCAAGGTGATCGTCCTCGCGGGCAACGGCAAGCACTTCAGCGCCGGACACGACATCGGCACTCCCGGACGCGATCATCACGTGCATTACGAGAACAAGGCCGTGATGTGGTGGGACCACGTCGACAAGCCGGGTGGCGATCAGCGTTTCGCACGCGAGATGGAGGTGTATCTCGGGATGTGCCGCCGGTGGCGGGAGATCCCGAAGCCGACCATCGCCATGGTGCAGGGTGCGTGTATCGCCGGCGGGCTCATGCTCGCGTGGGTCTGCGACATGATCGTCGCCTCCGAGGACGCATTCTTCTCCGACCCCGTTGTCCGCATGGGCATCCCGGGCGTCGAGTACTTCGCACACCCGTGGATGGTCGGGCCGCGTTTCGCGAAGGAGATGCTGTTCACCGGTGACCGCTTCACTGCCCAGCGCGGCTACGAGGTGGGCATGGTCAACAAGGTCGTTCCCCGTGACGACCTGGAGAAGGAGACCTTGGCGATCGCCGAGCGCATCTCCGCCATGCCCCGCCTCGGGCTGGCCCTGACGAAGAAGGCCGTGAATCAGAGCGAAGACCAGATGGGCATGCGTAACGGCATGGATTCCGTGTTCGGTCTGCACCACTTCGCCCACGCACACAACGCCGAGGTCGGCGCCGACTCGTTGGCAGGACAGAACGCCAAGTCGATGGCCGCCGGCGCCAAGACACCTGAAAGCGGTGCCAAATAATGGATCTCGAATTCGACGATGCCACCACGGCGTTCCGCACCGAGGTACGGGACTTCCTCGAGAAGAATGTGCCTGCGCAGCCGCTGCCGTCGATGGACACCGCAGAAGGTTTCGAAGCGCACCGCGAATGGGAGCGCACCCTCGCAGACGCCCGTCTGTCGGTCGTCTCGTGGCCGAAGGAACTCGGTGGCCGCGATGCCAGCCTCCTCGAATGGGTGATTTTCGAAGAGGAGTACTACCGATCCGGCGCACCGGGACGCGTGAGCCAGAACGGCATCTTCCTCTTGGCCCCCACCCTGTTCGAGCACGCGAACCAAGGCCAACTCGACCGCATCCTGCCGCGAATGGCGCGGGCCGACGACATCTGGGCGCAGGCCTGGTCCGAACCGGAATCGGGAAGTGACCTGGCCAGCCTGCGCTCGTCCGCGAAAAGAGTCGACGGCGGCTGGATTCTGAACGGGCAGAAGACGTGGAGTTCGCGGGCCAGCTTCGCGGACTGGGGTTTCGGACTGTTCCGCTCCGATCCCGAGGCGCAGCGACACAAGGGCATCACCTATTTCATGTTCGACCTGAAGTCTCAGGGCGTCACGATCCGGCCCATCGATCAGCTCGACGGCGAACCAGGTTTCGCCGAGATCTTCCTCGAGGACGTGTTCGTTCCCGACGATCCGGCCGACCCGGCAAACTCCGGGGTGATCGGCGGCGTCGACGAGGGCTGGCGGGTCGCCATGAGCACCGCATCCAACGAACGCGGTCTGTCACTGCGTAGCCCGGGCCGCTTCCTCGCCACCGTCGACCGCCTGGTCGGGCTGTACGAGAAGAGCGACAGGGACACAGTACTGAGTGACAGGGTCGCGGACGCGTGGATCGGTGCCCGCGCTTACCAGCTCCACACGTTCGGCACCGTGACGCGGCTGGCCGACGGCGGGCAGCTCGGTGCCGAATCGTCCATCAACAAGGTCTTCTGGTCGGAGTGGGACATCGCCACTCACGAGGCGGCGCTGGACCTACAGGGACCGGGGGCCGAACTCACCGACAACTGGACGGACGGCTATCTGTTCTCCCTGTCCGGACCGATCTACGCCGGTACCAACGAGATCCAGAAGAACGTGATCGCCGAGCGGCTGCTCGGCCTACCGAAGGCGGACCGATGAGATTCGCGCTCGACTCCTCCCACCATGATTTCGCGGCGAGCATCGACGCCCTGCTGTCCAAGGCAGACATGCCGAAGGTCATCCGCGCGTGGAACGACGGCGACACCGAACCAGGCCTGAAAGTGTGGCAGCGTCTCGCCGAAACCGGCGTCAACGGTTTGCTGATCGACGAGAACCACGACGGCCTCGGCGCCGACCCGGTCGATCTCGTGGTGGCCGTCGAGCAGCTGGGCCGTCACGCCGTGCCCGGACCCGTCGCCGAAACGGTGGCGGTGGCACCGGCCCTGCTGGCTGCCGTCGCCCCCGACCGCCTCTCCGCATTGGCGTCCGGCGAACTCGCGACGGTGGCCGCAGCCCCGCACGTTCCGTTCGCGGTCGACGCAGACACCGCACACCTTGCCCTGCTCGTCGACGGCGGAACGGTCTCGCTGGGCATCCCCGGCACGGCCCAGGCATCCGTGGACGCGGCTCGCCGGCTGTTCCTACTCACGCCGGGCGAACCACTGGGTGACACCGACTTCGGACCCGCCTTCGATCTCGGCGCACTCGCCACTGCCGCGCAGCTTCAGGGACTCGGGCAGACCTTGCTCGAGATGACCACCGACTATGCGAAGCAACGCAAACAGTTCGGTCGGGTGATCGGCCAGTTCCAGGCGATCAAGCATCACCTCGCCGAGGTTGCCGTTGCCCTCGAGATGGCTCGCCCGCTGTTGCACGGCGCGGCACTCGCCGTTCGCGACGGGTCTCCGGACGCCGCCCGCGACGTTTCGGCGGCGAAGGTCGCGTGTGGAGACGCGGCATATCGCGCTGCCCGCGTGGGACTCCAGGTGCACGGTGCGATCGGGTACACACAGGAGCACGATCTCTCGTTGTGGCTGACCAAGGTTCGTGCCCTCGTCACCGCGTGGGGTACCCCCGCCGTGCATCGGCGTCGGGTCACAGAATCCCTGGTGATGCGATGAGCATCGACGGCCCGGAACAGGCGGCCCTCCGAGAGTCCGTCCGAGATTTGTTGAGCAAACACTCGGACCCCGCCGCCGTGCGGAAAGCCATCACCTCCGAACGTGGCTACGACCGGCAATTGTGGTCGATGCTGTGCGAACAGATCGGTGTCGCCGCGCTCGCGATTCCGGAGGAGTACGACGGCGTCGGTGCGGGGCTCGCCGAGGTCCACGTCGTTCAAGAGGAACTCGGCCGAACTCTGACCCCGTCACCCATGCTCGGGTCCGCAATTCTCGGCGCACAGGCACTCCTGTTGTCCGGCGACACCGACGCGTGCGCCCGGCTCCTTCCTGGTGTCGCAGCGGGCGAATCGACTCTTGCGCTCTGCTGGGCCGGACCTCGCGGTTGGGGAAAATACGGCGTGGAGGCGAGCGGCACCTCGCTGACCGGGACGGCGTCCTACGTTCTCGACGGCGCCGTCGCGGACACACTGCTGGTGGCCACCGAGAGTGGACTCTTCGAAGTGGATGCTGCAACGGACGGGGTGTCCCGTCGCCGGGTGCCCACAATGGACCCCACACGAAGCTTGTCCGAAGTGACGTTCGAGGGGGCCACCGGCCGCCGCGTGAACGGCCCCGCCGATTTGATGGACACAGTGCGCACCACGGCGTTGATCGCATTGTCGGCCGAGCAGGTCGGTGCAGCGGCTGCCGCTTTGGAACACACCGTCGAGTACGCGAAGTCGCGCAAGCAGTTCGGCCGCGCGATCGGCTCGTTTCAGGCTCTCAAGCACCGGATGGCCGATATGTACGCCCTGGTGGAAACCGCGCGTTCGATGTCGTATGCGGCCGTCCGATCGCGGACCCCGGAAGACGCGGCGATCGCCAAGGTGTATTGCTCGGAGGCGTTGCAGAGCGTTGCCGCCGAGACTGTTCAGCTGCACGGCGGGATCGCGATCACCTGGGAACACGACGCACAGCTGTATTTCAAACGTGCACACGGAAGTGCACAGTTGTTCGGTCGGCCGCGGGAGTTCTTGCCGTCGCTGGCGAAAGCCGCCGGACTCTAGGAGTATCCCGCCAGCGAGGGCACAACCCGAATTCAGCGCAGCAGCACTCGCTCTCGCTGCCGGTCTTCGTTGAGGTCGTGCAACCGCGCGTGGAGCAGACAGCGAAGCGTGATCAGACCGACGATCCGACCATCGTCGACCACCGGCGCCTCGGGGACGTCGTGTTCGGCGAACAGGTACGCGACGTGCCGGAGGGTGTCGTTGGGATGCACGACGACACCCTCGTGCGGCGCCTGATCCCGTCGGAGCATTTCTGCGGTGTCCATCGATTCCTGGTCCGTGAACATCGCCTCCGAGGCAAAGAAGGTTTCCAGCGGATCGGTCGTGTACTCACGGGTCAGGTGCAGGCCGCGACGTGCGATCTTCTCGGTCAGCACCGAACGCTTGAGGATCAGAACCGAGAGGGCGTAGCCGGCCGTCGAGGCGATCAGCAGCGGCAGCCCCGCGCCCCACACGTGAGTCAATTCCAGGGTGAAGATCACGCCGGTGAGCGGCGAGCGCATCACTCCGCCGACCACGGCGGCCAGGCCGAGCATCGCCCAGAAGCCCGGAATCACGTCGGGGAAGATCATGCCCTCGAGCGCGCCCAGTGCACCGCCGATCATGAACACCGGTGCCAGCACGCCGCCGGAGGTACCCGAACCCAGTGACAGCGACCAGATCGCGGTCTTGACGACGAGGATCCCGACGATCAGGGAGATCGTCGCCTGGCCGGTGAGAAGTTCTTCGATCACGTCGTATCCGACGCCCAGCGCGCGCGGTTCGACCAATCCGCCGATGCCGATGACCAGGCCGCCGATGGCGGGCCACCACATCCAATGGAACGGCAGCCGCGCGAACCCGTCCTCCGCCTTGTACACCAACCACGTGGCGACGACGGCGAGAAGCCCACCGGTCAGTCCGACGACGATCGCAAGTCCGTTTGCCGCGGCGGTCACGTCCAGCCCGGTCGCGTCGACCGGAAAGATCGGACCCGTGCCGAGGATGAGCCCACGCACCACGGTGGCCACTGCGACGGCGGCGACGACGGGAACGAAGCTGCGCGGTCGCCACTCGAAGAGCAACAACTCGACGGCGAGCAGAACAGCCGCCAAGGGCGAGTTGAACGTGGCAGCCATTCCTGCGGCCGCTCCGGAGACCAACAGTGTCTTGCGCTCGTCGGCGGTCAGGCGGAGGCCCTGAGCCAAAATCGAACCGATTGCTCCGCCGGTCATGATGATCGGCCCCTCGGCGCCGAACGGGCCACCTGTGCCGATACTGATCGCGGCCGACGCGGGCTTGAGCGCAGCAACTTTGGGCTCGACGATGCTGCCACGGGTGAGAATCGATTCGATCGCCTCGGGCATACCGTGCCCGCGAATCTTCTCGGATCCGTAGCGGGCCATGAGCCCGATGACCAGTCCGCCGGCGATGGGCGCGAGCAGGATCAGCCACCATGGAGCATGGGCGGCACTGGGCGCCACGAGTTCGGTTTCCCAGCGTTGGTAGAACACCAGGTTGGTCACGAGGCCGATCAGGTTGAGCAGGGCCCATGCTGCCAGGGCACCGAGTGCGCCGACCAGCAATGCCCAGGCTGTGACGACCAGCATCCGTGGGGTCACCGCGAAGTCACCGAGGTGCGCGGACCGGGTCTGGTGACTTCCCTTCGCGCTCACAGGGGCACCGGCCCGTGCAGGTCGGCGGTGTATTCCTCGCCGACAACCAGATGAAAGCTCGCCAAACCGGCGACGGTGGCGGCGCGTTCTTCCGGGTCGAGTCCGGACAGGATTCTTGCCAGTTCGTGATGGCGCCAGGCGAGCACCCTTCTCACCACTTCGCGGCCGTGCTCGGTGAGATCCAGCGTGACCACGCTGCGACTCCTGGCATCGGTACCGCGGAGGACGTGACCGGAGGCATCCAATCGATCCGCGAGCCGCGTCACCGAGGAGGCCGCCAGCCCCAATGCCGACGCGACGCGCGACGAGGGGGTTTCGCCGAGGTCGTCGAGCACCAGCATCATCCGAAACTGCGGGAGAGTTACCTCCCCGTCGAGAATCTCCAAGCTGTGCAGGGCGACGCCGATCAGGTCGCGGGTCGCACGCTGGAAGGCGTCGACCTCGAAGTCGGTGGGGTAGGACTCCCCCGGATTTTCACGCATTCCAAAAGTATTGCATCAAGCAAACGGTCTACTTACCTTGGGAGTCGACCTGGTGTTCAGCGTCCTCCCTGACGCGCGTCCACGTGTAGTGGATGCTGGTGGCATGGAACGCAATGCGATCGTCTGGTTTCGTCGGGACCTCCGACTCAGCGACCTGCCGACCCTACTCGCTGCAGCAGACGCGGCGGAGCGATCACTGGCGCTGTTCGTGCTCGACGATGCGTTGCTCGCTCCGTCGGGTGCGGTGCGCCGCACCTTCCTGTTTCGCTGCCTGCGTGCACTCGATGCCGAACTCGGGGGACGCCTGATGGTCGTCCGGGGCGAACCCGACAAGATTGTGCCCGCACTCGCTGCCGAGATCGACGCACAGACGGTGCACGTGAGCGCAGATTTCGGCCCCTACGGCGCACGCCGGGACGCGGCGGTGGCCGAGGCGCTCGGATCAACCGCATTGGTCGCTACCGGCTCACCCTACGCGGTAACACCCGGTCGGATCCGGAAGCGCGACGGCACCCCCTACCGGGTGTTCACCCCGTTCCGCAAAGCTTGGATCGAGCACGGGTGGCGTGCACCCGCGCGCACGGACGCTGCCACGGTCACGTGGCTCGACCCGTCCGGTCTGTCGAGTCGGCTGCCCGTACCGCCGGACGACGACCAGAGCGCCGCGGCCTTGCCTCCGGCAGGAGAATCCGCAGCACTCTCGCGCTGGCACGAATTTCGTGACAGCGACCTGCGCAGCTACCGCGACGAACGAGATCGCCCCGACATCGATTCGACAAGCCACATGTCGGTGTATCTCAAGTACGGCTGCGTCCATCCCCGCACGCTGCTCCATGACCTACGAGGGGACGGTGACGACGCCACCTTTCGTAGCGAACTCGCGTGGCGCGAGTTCTACGCCGACGTGCTGCACCATCACCCGGAGACGGCGCGCCGCAATTACGACCGCCGGTTCGACGCAATCGACTACACGCCGTGGCCCGAGGCGAACGAGCCGTTCACCGCATGGAAGAGCGGGTGCACGGGATTCCCGATCGTCGACGCAGGTATGCGGCAGTTGCTGGCCGAAGGATGGATGCACAACCGCGTCCGCATGATCACGGCGTCGTTTCTCACAAAGGATCTGCACATTCCGTGGCGGTGGGGCGCAAGACATTTCATGCGCCACCTGGCCGACGGCGATCTGGCCTCCAACCAGCACGGCTGGCAGTGGACCGCAGGCACCGGAACCGACGCCGCCCCGTATTTTCGGGTATTCAACCCGACCACGCAGGGCCAGAAGTTCGATCCCCACGGTGACTATGTTCGGCGTTGGGTACCCGAGCTGCGTGGGATCTCGGGTAAGGCCGTACACACGCTGCCCGGTGGGCCACCTTCGGGCTACCCGAAGCCGATCGTAGACCACCAGCACGAACGCCGAGTGGCCCTGGAACACTACGCCGCCATCACGAACCGCGGCGGGAGCAACACCAGATCGTCGTAGCCTTGCACTCGGGAGGAAAAAGTGGGAATCACACGTACCGGCATCATCGATGCGCCGCTCGACGAGGTGTTCGCCTGGCACGGCCGACCCGGCGCCGTGGTTCGCCTCACGCCGCCGTGGTTACCGCTGCGCGTGAAATCCGAAGCAGCGTCGTTGGCGTCGGGACGCGCTGTCCTGGGACTACCGGGTGGTCTGCGCTGGATCGCCCGGCACGATCCCGCGGTATACGATCCCCCGCACCGATTCGCGGACGTACTGGCCCGCGACGGGCTCCGTTCGGTACCGCTGAGCGTGCTCCTTTCCTGGCGGCACACGCACCGATTCGAGGAGGCAGGTGACGGCTGCACCCTGGTCACGGACCGCGTCGACACACCTATCCCCGCTGCGCTGCTGCGACAGACGTTCGCGTACCGGCATCGCCAGCTCGACGCAGACCTGCGGGCACATCGACGCGCCACGGAGCAAGGCGTCCGGCCACACACCGTTGCGATCTCCGGTTCCTCCGGAATGATCGGCTCCGCCCTAGCCGCCTTCCTGAGCACCGGGGGCCATCGGGTGATCCGCCTCGTCCGACACGCACCCCACGGACCGGACGAACGCCGCTGGGATCCTCTCGACCCCGCTGCCGACCTGCTCACAGGCGTCGATGCGGTGGTTCATCTGGCCGGTGCGCCAATCGCCGGGTGGTTCAACGAACGACACAGGCGCGTCGTGCGCGACAGCCGGGTGGAGCCGACGCGGCTGCTGGCGAAGGTCGCGACTCGCACCGAAGATGGGCCGCACACACTGGTCACGGCCTCTGCGGTCGGCTACTACGGGTACGGCCGTGGCGACGAAGTGCTCGGCGAGGATCAAGAACGAGGAGACGGATTTCTGGCGGACGTCGTTGCCGACTGGGAGACCGCAAGCTCGGTCGCCGAGGAGTCCGGCCTACGAGTGGTCCGGGTGCGCACCGGAATTGTGCAATCGCCTGCCGGAGGAATGCTGCGCGTGCTGTATCCGATCTTCGCTGCGGGGCTGGGCGGTCGCCTGGGCGGCGGACGCGAGTGGATGTCCTGGATCGACCTCGACGACCTGGTCGACATCTACCATCGCGCAATTGTCGACCCGAGACTCAGCGGTGCCGTCAACGCCGTCGCTCCTGCGCCCGTGCGCAATGTCGACTACACACGGACCCTGGCACACACGCTGTCGCGGCCGGCGATCGTGCCGATCCCGAGATTCGCTCCGGCCCTGCTTCTGGGCAGGCAAGGCATGACGGAGATGGCCTTGGCCGACCAGCGGGTGGTGCCGGACAAACTCGATGCGCTCGGTCACTCGTTTCGGCACTCGGAACTGGAGGCGGCGCTGCGGCACCAACTCGGACGCGTCGAGAGCGTCTCGTGAGAGAGGTGGCCTGACCGATGTCAGTCGTGATTGCCGGGTGTGGCGCACTCGGCACGAAAATTGGGCTGCGAATGGCAGCGTCCGATCGCCGCGTTGTCGGGCTCCGCCGGTCCGCGGCGCTCTTACCCGACATGATCGAAGGAGTCGGTGTCGATCTCCGGTCCGAGAAGCCGAATCTTCCAGATGACGTCGACACACTGGTCGTTGCATTGACCGCCGACGAGAAGACCGCTGCCGGATACCGCGCCACGTACGTCGACGGCGTGCAAAATCTGGTCGACGCCTTGCCCCGGACGGTCATACCTTCGGTCAAGGTCGTGTTCGTGTCATCGACCAGCGTGTACGGCGATACGGACGGGGGTTGGGTGGACGAGACGACCCCCGAACATCCGAATACTTCGACCGCGGAGGTGTTACTCGAGGCGGAACAGCGCCTGCGGGCGCGTCTTCCGCAGTCTGTCGTCCTGCGACTTGCCGGCCTCTACGGCCCCGACCGCGGCCGGCTTGTCCGTCAGGTCCGGGCAGGTACTGCGACTCTTCCCCCGCACCTCGGTTACACGAATCGCATCCATGTCGACGATGCGGCATCGGCAATAATCCATCTCACCACCCGCGTGCAGCGGCCGGCGCAGGTCTACATCGGTGCCGATCACGAGCCAGTCGATCGCCGAGAACTGCTGAGGTTCATCGCAGACGAACTCGGGGTGCCCCGGCCCGAGGTCGATTGTGCGACGCCCGACCGGGGACGCGGCACGCGTTGCCGAAACGATCGGCTCATCGCGACCGGGTTTGCACTGCAGTTTCCGAACTATCGAGAGGGCTACCGGACAATACTGGCCGAACAGGCCTGAGTTGCCGGTCTGCGCTAGCCGTTTCGAACGGCCTGACCGGTGTGGATCGGTATCGTCGTGACATGCATGAGGAAGCAACGATCACGATGCACGCCCCCGCAGAGAAGATCTGGGCCCTGGTCAGCGACGTGACACGCATCGGTGAGTTCTCGCCGGAAACATTCGAAGCCGAGTGGCTCGGCGGCGCGGTCGGACCGGTCGTCGGGGCCCGGTTCCGCGGGCACGTGCGCCGCAACGAGATCGGACCCACCTACTGGACCCCATGCACGGTGTTGATCTCCGAGCCGCACAGAGAGTTCACGTTCGGAGTCGGCGCCGCCGATAACCCGCTCACCCGATGGGGCTATCAGATCGAACCCTGCGCCGACGGCGATGGCGTCGACGTGACCGAGACGTTCGAGTTCACGTCCGCCCTGTGGGCTCGGCCCTACTGGGTTCTGTTCGGGACCCTCCGTGGCCGGCGCATCCGCAACGACATGCGCCGCACGCTGGAACAGATGAAGGCTGTGGTCGAGGCCTGAGCGGTACGCACATCCACGCTTTCCACGTCTAGCTCCGGTTCGGACTTATCTCGGCCGCATCTGCGCAGAAGGTCCACAGTTGTCTCACCGCAGATTCGTCGTCACGGCGATGTGGCAAATAGTGCTCGGTCCTTGGACGGCGATCATGATAGAAGAGACCCGATTCAGGGGCGCGCGCTGTGGCTGCGAGCCAAACGATGGTATCGGCGCCGTCGGCCGGTGTGCGCAGGATCGGAGCGGTGAGGCGTTGAAAACCCGGTAGGGACGCGGCCACACCTGGGGTCGCGACCCAGCCCGGGTGCATGGAATAGACCGAAGCGTTCTGCGCGGCCCATCGCCGGGCGAGGATCGGGGTGAGCGCTACCTGCATCCTCTTGGTCCTCGCGTATGCGACCGCGCCGCGGTAGTCGCCTTGGCGGTATTCGAGGTCGTCAACCGGTATCGACTGGGTGTACATGCCGCCGGAGGACACGAAGATGATCCGCGCCCCTCCGCTCGTTCCGAGGATCGGCAGCAGTGCCTCCGTGAGCAGGATCGGACCAAGCACGTGAGTGGCCAGGGTGATTTCATGTGCCTCGGAGGTTTCCGACCGGGCCTCTGGGAGTACTCCGGCGTTGTGCACGAGCACATCGATCCCAGGCACTCGGTTCACCAGGTCGGCGGCGAACGCTCGTACAGTGCCAAGGTTCGACATGTCGCACACCTCCACCCGCACCTGTGCATCCGGGACCGTATCGAGGATCTCGTCTCTCGCCTTTTCGCCCCGCTCGCGGTTTCGGACGGTAAGCAACACCGTGGCGCCAAGCCTTGCCAGAGCCTCCGCCGTGGCCTTACCGATGCCGGAATTCGCGCCGGTCACCATTGCAGTCTTGCCGGCGAGCGCACCGCCCCGAGGATCGTCGTCCGCCCAGAATCCCCGACGCAGCGCGATACCGAGGCGAGAGTAGCCGGGGACCACGGCACGATCCAGAACCGCATCGACAAGTCGGGGCACTCCTGACGACAAAGACATGCGTCACTCCTTTTTCGGTGGTCTGGCAATCCCCGAGGCGGCTGCCGGCACGCAGGTCGCCGGACTCAGGGTCTGCGTCGCGCGGCGGTACCGGTGATGTTGTTGACCATGCCTTTGAAGATGATTCCGTGGAACGGAAGGATCGCATACCAATACACGCGCCCTGCAACTCCACGCGGAATGAAGATCGCGCGTTGTTCGAGGCGGGTACCGCGGGGTTCGGCATCATGAATGCGCCATTCGAGCCAAGCTCGTCCCGGTGCGCGCATTTCCGCGCGCAGCCTTAGCAAGGCCCCGCGTTCTATCTGCTCCACCCGCCAGAAGTCGAGCGCGTCCCCCGACTGGAGACGATGCGCATCCCGGCGGCCACGGGCGAGCCCGACACCGCCGACCAGTCGGTCGAGCCATCCGCGGACCGACCAGGCCAATGGGAACGAGTACCAGCCGTTTTCGCCCCCGATACTCTCGACGACGTCCCACAGCGAACGACTGCTCGCCTCGCACAGCTTGCTGCGTTCATCGACGTACAGCGCTTCCCCTGCCCAGTCGGGGTCGGACGGCAGCGGGTCGGACGGCGCTCCCAATGGGGAGGCGTTGGCCCAGGTCGTTTCGACCTCGCCCCGCTCGATGCGCCCCAAGGCGAGCCGCACCGCCTCGCGGTACGGCGTCAACCCGGCCGCAGGCTGGGCAATCAGGTCGTCGATGTCGTGCTCGCTCATGACGGCGTCGTTGTGCAGCGACTCGATGAGTGCGCGCCCCAGACTGCGCGGAATCGGGGTAACCAAACCGACCCACAGGCCGGCCAGTCGTGGAGTCAGCACCGGCAGCACCAAGATTCGGCGTTTCGCCAGTCCGGCAACCTCGGCGTAGGTCTTCATCATGTCGCCGTAGCGCATCACATCGGGGCCCCCGATGTCGTAGCTGCGGCTGCGTGGCAAGTCGGCCGTGGCCGCGGCGACCAGATAGTGCATCACATCACGGACCGCGATCGGTTGTATCCGGTTGTTCACCCACCGGGGAGTGGTCATCACCGGCAGCCGGTTCGTCAGGTGCCGGATCATCTCGAACGAAGCCGAACCCGAACCGATCACCACCCCCGCCTGCAAGACCATGGCCGGAACCCCCGAGGCCATCAGGATCTGCCCGACCTGGGTACGCGAGCGCAAGTGCGTTGACAACTCGGCGGTGTCGGGATGCAGCCCGCTCAGATACACGATACGACCGACGCCCGCCGCCTTGGCGGCGGCGGCAACATTGAGCGCGCTCCTGCGCTCTGTCTCGATGAATTCGTGCCGTCCGCCCATCGAATGGACCAGGTAGTAGAGCACATCGATACCGGTGAACGCGGCCACCAGGGACTCCGGATCCGTCAGATCGCCGCGCGCGATCTCTACCTGGTGCCCCCAAGGCACGTCGCGGAGCTTCTCCGGAGAGCGCGCGAGGACGCGGACGGAATGACCGGCCGCCAGCAAACGCGGTGTCAACCGGCCACCGATGTACCCGGTCGCACCCGTCACCAACACTTGTGCGCCGGTCATGTTCTCACCTTACTTCGAGAGGGGCGAGCCAGTGCGGACGGCCACCAGACGGCCGGTCCGATCTGGAGGGCGAGCGCGGGAACCAGTATGGCCCGCACAACCAAGGCATCCAGCAGCACACCGAAAGAGACGATGAATGCGAGTTGGACGAGGAAGATCAGCGGGATGACGGCGAGCGCACCGAAAGTGGCGGCCAATACGATACCGGCAGAGGTGATCACGCCACCCGTCACAGCCAGGCCGCGTCGGACACCGGTTTCGGTCCCCGACCGCGCCGACTCCTCACGCACTCGGGTCATGAGAAAGATGTTGTAGTCCACGCCCAATGCCACGAGGAATACGAAGCCGAACAGGGGCACCACCGGATCGGATCCAGGAAAGCCGAACACGTGATTGAACACCAATGCCGAGATGCCGAGGGTGGCAGCGAAGGACAGCACCACCGTTGCAATCAGCAGTAGCGGGGCAACGAGGGCCCGAAGCAGCAATGCAAGGACCGCGAACACCAACACCAGCACGAGGGGAATGATCACCGCGCGATCGCGGGCAGCGGTGGTCTGGGTATCGAGTTGGACGGCTGTCGGACCGCCAACCAGCGCATCGGCATCGGGCACGGCATGGACGGCGTCGCGAATTCGGCGCACCGTGTCGACCGCGGCCTCGGAATCCGGAGCCGCAGTGAGCACGGCATTGATCTCGACGCGGCCATCGACGACCTTCGGCGGTGCGTCCGGATGCTCGGTCGCACCGACCAACGTCACTGTGGGACTGACGCCTTCCACCTGCCGCACAGCGTCGACCACGGCGTCGGCGCGATCCGCATTGCTGATTATCACGGTGGGCGCACCGGAACCACCGGGAAAGTGGGCGCTCACAACCTCTTGACCGACTACCGAGTCGACCTTGGTGAGGAACACCTCGGACTGTGCCACCCCGCTCGACTTCAGTTGGGGAAGAAAGCCGGCGCACGCAACCAGTAACAGCGCGGTGACGCTCCACGCAACGGTGCGGTGAGCACTGACTCGACGGGAGAGCCGCCACCAGAACCCTTCCTCGGCCGGCGTCTCTGTTTTCGGGCGCAGGGGCCAGAAGGCTGCTCGACCGAATACGGCGAGAGCCGCGGGGAGGAAGGTCAGCGAGGCGATGAGGGACGCGGCGATGCCGATGGCTGCGACCGGGCCCAGACTGCGATTCGAGTTGAGGTCGGATACCAGAAGGCACAGCACACCGAGGATGACAGTGCCCGCGGAGGCGGCGATCGGCTCGCGGACCGCGCGCAGCGTGCGCCACATCGCGGCGAGTCGATCCCGCGGATCGTGCAGTTCCTCTCGGTAGCGCGCCACGAGCAACAATGCGTAGTCGGTGGCCGCACCAAACACCAGAATGAACAGAATGCCTTGGCTCTGCCCGTTCAGTACGATCACGCCGGTGTCGGCGAGCAGATAGATCACCGCGCTTGCGAGCGCGAGAGCGAAAATCGCGGAGAGCACCACGATCAAGGGCAGCAACGGACTCCGGTAAACGATGATCAAGATCACGATCACGACCCCACCCGCGACCAGAAGCAGCGTGGTGTCGATCCCGGCGAACGCGGCGGTCAGATCAGCGATCTGACCGGCGGGCCCGGTGACGAAGATGCGCAGTCCGGCCGGCGGGTCCTGGGCCAGCCGGTCACGAATCTGCTCCACCGTCTCGGCGGGATCGCCGGTTGTGTCGACCCCGACGACCGCGCGGACCGCTCGACCGTCGTCGGAGGCCAGCACCGACGACACCGCTGGATCTACTCCGGTGAGAGAGGTCGACGAGCCGACGACTCCGCGCACATACTCGCGGTCCTCCTGCGTTATGCCCGCAGCCCTTTCCGCGACGATGACGGCAGGAACCAGCGCCGACTCGGCGAATGTGCGTTCGATCTCGGCGACCCTCGTCGATTCGGCTTCGGCTGGCAGGAATGCTGAGCTGTCGTTGGTCTGTACTTGGCCGAGCATTCCGGCGAACGGGCCACCGACCGCCGCCACGGCGAACCATGCCAACAGGATCAGCGCGGGTAGCAACCACCTGAGGGTGCGGCGTTCCGGAGGCGACGTCATCACACCGTGCACAACGGACGGATGTCCTGCCTGCCCCCGGTGGTCGGAGATGTGAGCAGGAAGCACGAATTGTAGCCACGGGACTCGACGACCGCTCGTATCTCGACCCACCGGTCCTCGCTGACCGCTCGAGTGCGTGAGAGGACGAATCCGGAGAACCGAAGTGGGTCACCGACGAAGGCCCACGAGTAGTCGTCTGCGATGTAGGTGACCACGTAGTTCGTCGGCCCGTCCGGTGAGCCCTGGAACGGGACCTCGGGGAAGCTCACGTGCAATTGCGCATTGGTCGCCGGATCTGTTACGCGGGCGTTGCCGACGATCATGTTGGTGCCGCCATTCCAGGTGGTGCAGGTGTTCTGTACACGCACGTTTCGTGCGTCGAGGAGTGTGTACCTCGCCTGCGTATCACGGGCGCACTCGAGGTTGAACGGCTGAGGTACGGCCGCGAGCTGATACCAGGCGCCCATGTATCGGGGGACGTCCAACGACGGCACCGGTGGCAGAAGCCCCGGCGCAGCGCCGGCGGGGGCGGCAAAGAGCACCACCCCCGCCAAAAGAGTCACGTATACAAACACGCGAGTGATCAGAGCTTTCACGTTATCTCCCTGACGCTTTCGGATTCTCTGTGACTTTCGACTTCTGACCTTCGCCTTCTCCAGCGCCTTCGACCGCTTACTGCGGCGGCATCAGCACCGAGTCGATCAAATAGACGGTCGCATTCGCCGTCTGGACACCACCGCACACCACCGCGGCGTCACCGACCATCAACTCGTCGCCTTCACCGGTCACCTCGACAGTGGCGCCCTGCACCGTGGTTTGGGTACCTACGATGTCGTCCGGTGAAATCTGACCGGGCACCACGTGGTAGGTCAGGATCGACGTCAGTAGCGGCGTATCGGTCTTCAGAGTCTCCAACGTCGCAGGATCGATCTTCGCGAACGCATCGTTGGTCGGCGCGAACACCGTGAACTCACCGCCATCGAGGGTGTCGACCAGATTGACCTCGGGATTCAACTGTCCGGACACCGCCTGCGTGAGCGTGCTGAGCATCGGGTTGTTCGACGCGGCCACGGTCACCGGATCCTGTGCCATGCCCTGAACCGATCCGGGCCCTTCCGGGACCTGTTCGGCGTACCCGGCGCAGCCGGGGCCCACCAGGTTGGCTGCCGGGTCTGCGGCACCCTCGGTGGTCATCATCTCGTCGTCTGTCGTGGTCTCTTCCATCGCTGTGGTGGTGTCGTCCGACGACTCCGCGGTTGTCGAGTCGTCGGAGCACGCCGCCACCCCGAACGTCGCCAGCATGCCGACACTCAAGGCCGCCAGCCCTCTGCGTGTGCGAATATTCATGACATATTCCTTTGGTTTGCGTGGCCCGGGCGGCCACGTTGCAATCTCCACCACTGGGTATTCGGCACAGTCCGGGATCCGGATGGGTAAGGATTCGACTTTTGCGAGCTCTCCGCTCATCCTGCAGCTGGCAATCCACCACCACCTTGCAGGTGGGCAAGCGGGGCGCAGTTGTAGGTTCGGGCCATGACTCCCCAGCGCCCGGACAAGCACCTCCCTCAGTCACTCGCCCTGCACTCGTTGGCGGTACACGGCGGAAACCGGGTGGACCCGGGCACGGGTGCCATCCGGTCGCCATTGGTGCTCGCCAACTCGTACGCGCTGCCCGACGACCCCGCAGACATCAGCTGGTCCCGCACCGACCCGCCGTTGTACACCCGGAACTCGGGAACCAACCAACTGCTCTTGCAGGATAAGTTGGCCGCGCTCGAAGGCGGCGAAGACGCCCTGGTGCTGGCGTCCGGTGTGGCGGCGCTGCACGCCGTGTTCTTCACCCATCTACGCACCGGTGACCACGTGATCATCTCCGACATCACCTACGAGGCCACGTGGCGGCTCTTCACGGAGTTGCTGCCGCAGCGATACAACATCGAGGCGACCTTCGTCGACAGCACCGATCACAACGCGGTACGCGCGGCCGTACGGCCCAACACGAAGCTCGTCCACGTCGAAGCCATCGCGAATCCGACCACACGAGTCACGGACATCGCGGCTCTCGCCGACATCGCCCACGAAGCGGGTGCGATCCTGACGGTCGACTCCACGTTCACTCCACCCCCGCTGTATCGTCCCCTCGCCGACGGCGCAGATCTGGTGATCCACTCGCTGACGAAGTTCATCAAGGGCACGGCGACGCGATGGGCGGTGCGGTCATCGGGTCCGCGGAGCTCGTCGGTCCTATCAAGGCAGACGCCATGGTCGACGTCGGCGGAGTGATCGCGCCCTTCAACGCCTGGCTGATCACCCGTGGATCGGTGACATTGCCGCTGCGGCTGCGTCAGCACCTCGAATCGGCACAGCGAGTGGCCGAGTTCCTCGAGAGCGATGCGCGGGTCGCCTATGTCGCCCACCCGGGCCTGCCGTCGCATCCACAGCACGAGGTGGCCGCCCGGCAGTTCGGTGGGCGCGGGTTCGGCTCGGTGATGGCGTTCGCCGTGGACGGCGACCCCGACACTCAGAACCGTTTCGTCGCCAATCTGGCCTTGATCACCTCTGCCGTGTCCGTCGGGCACGACGAAACCCTCATCGTGCACGTCGGCACGAGCGGACCACGCGTGGCCGCGTACCCCGAGGAGTTCCGCACGTACGGCCATTTGCGGATGTCGGTCGGACTCGAGGACCCGGACGACCTCGTCGCCGACCTGTCACACGCTCTCGACGCAACCTTTGGTTCCTGAGCGGCGCCGGTTTCGACACGCCGCCAGGTCAGGCGTCTGCGGTCCGATGCGCCCGATCAGTCCGTTTCCGGCTCTATCGTTACGATTTCGTTTTCTTTGCTACCCAGTTCGGGTGGAACTTTCGGTACCCGTGTTACGTTCGATCGACTCAATGAGACGGGGCGGGACTCGGCGCAGATCACGTCAGCCTTCGAGGACGACCCCGACCGCGACCGGAAGGCTCTGCTCATGGCACGCACACTGTTTCACCCCTTCGCCAAGAAGCGAACGATCGTTGCGCTGTCCGGATGTGCACTCCTCGCGGGCAGCATCACGGGTTGCACGTCCACCAACACCGGCGAGAACACCGACCACCTGCAGGCGCTGAAGGACAAAGGAACGATCACCGTCGGCGTCGCGGGCGAGGCGCCCTACAGCTTCGAGGAGAACGGCCAGCTCACGGGCGCAACCGTTGCCCTGCACCGTGAAATCTTCGGCAATCTCGGCATCGAGACCGTCGAAGGCGTGAACGCCGACTTCGGCGCGTTGATCCCCGGTCTGCAGGCAAACCGTTTCGATGTGGTCAGCGCCGGAATGTCGATTCTGCCGGATCGGTGTGAGCAGGCAGCATTCGGCGACCCCGAGTTCAACTACACGACGGCACTGATGGTTCCCGCCGGCAACCCGAAGAACCTCACGAACATCCAATCGGCGAAGGATGCCGGGGCCAGCCTCGCCACCATGACGGGCGCCATCGAATCCAGCTACGCATCGTCGTTGGGTATCGACGCAACACACGTCGCATCCGCACAGGACGGCATGGACGCCGTCACGTCGGGCCGAGTCGACGCCTTCGCACTCACGGCGATCTCCCTGAACTGGATGAAGAACAACAACCCCGACGCCCCGGTGGACGTCACCGACTCGTTCGTCGCCGTCATCGACGGCAAGCCGCAAGTGGGCGCCGGCGCAACCGTGTTCCGCACGGACGACCAGGAACTCCTCGAGGCGTACAACGAGGAACTGGCAAAGATCACGTCCGATCCCGAGAAGTACCTGTCGATCGTCGGCCAGTTCGGATTCACCGAAGCCGAGCTTCCCGATCCGAGCCTGACCACGGAAGCACTCTGCGAAGGCACAGCATAATTCGGCAGCGCAGGTTCGATACCGGGCAGGTTCAAAGTTGTGAACAGTAATGTCGATGCACTGATCGACGCCCTTCCACGCTTGTGGGACGGCATCGTCGTCACCATCCTCCTCACGTTGGGAGGTGCCGCCCTCGCGATGGTTTTCTCCGTCGTGCTCGGGTTGGCGTCCGGGAACCGGCATGCGTATGTGCGCATGCCGGCCCGGGTGGTGGTGGAGTTCTTCCGCGGCACTTCGCTTCTGGTGCAGCTGTTCTGGCTGTTCTATGTGCTGCCCCTGCTCGGCTTTCAGCTCGAACCCATGTTCTGCGGAATTTTGGCACTGGGGCTCAACTACGGCGCTTATGGTGCCGAGGTCGTGCGCGGTGCGGTGAGCGCCGTGCCACGCCCACAGACCGAGGCCGCCATCGCCCTGAACTTCACTCCGTGGCAACGGATGCACAGGGTGGTGTTCCCGCAGGCGTGGGCACAGATGATTCCCCCGCTCACCAACCTGCTCATCCAACTACTCAAGGGCAGTGCGCTGGCCAGCTTCATTCTGCTGCAAGACCTCACCTACCAGATCGAGCAACTGCGCCGCGGTACCGGTGACACCATCTTCTCCTTCGGCGTCGGACTGGTCCTGTACTTCGTGATCGCCTACATCCTCACGCTGATCATGAATCTGCTCGAGGCACGCGCGAAGGGCCGGCTCGGTATCGGCCCCTCCATGAAGGATGTGCTGCGACTACGACCGGAGAAGACCGACGAAAGCGTGGGGGTGGGCCGATGAACGTGGACTGGAGTTGGGAACGAGCCGCGGATTCCATCCCGTTCCTGCTGGACGGGTTCAAGATCACCCTGCTCGCAACGGTGCTGGGTTTCGTCATCGCAGCCCTGCTGGGCTTGGTCATCGCGGTGGTGCGTCAGTCGGGGCCGAAGTTCGTCACGGTGCCCCTACGGATGGTCACCGAGTTCATTCGGTTGACACCGCTGGTGGTGCAGCTGCTGTTCGTCTATTATCTGCTGCCCCAGTTCTCTGCCCTGCAGATCGGTATCACCGTGCTGGGGATTCACTATTCGACGTACATGGCCGAGGTGTACCGGGCGGGCATCGAAGCGGTCCCGAAGGGCCAATGGGAGGCTGCGCGAGCCTTGTCACTCCCCCAGACCCGCACCTGGCGAGCGATCGTCCTTCCGCAGGCCATTCGCAGCACGCTTCCCGCTCTCGGCAACTACGCGATCTCGATGTTCAAGGACACCCCGTTCCTGTTCGCCATCACCGTCGTCGAGATGGTCACAGCCGCGCAGCAGTACGGTGCGCGCACCTTCCAATACCTCGAGCCGATCACCATCGCGGGTGTGATCTTCCTGCTCGCCAGCTACCCGACGTCCATCCTCATCCGGAAACTGGAGAAGTCTCTTGTCTACTGACGCGACCGACTCGACCGACGCGACCGACGGGGCAACCACCACCGAGTTCGGGGACGCGATGATCCTGTTCGAGAAGGTGGTCAAGCAGTTCGGCGATCACGTCGTTCTCGACCACCTCGACTTCAAGGTGAGGCAGGGCGAGCGCGTCGCCCTGATCGGACCGAGTGGTTCCGGCAAGACCACCATCCTGCGGTTGTTGATGACGCTCGAGAAGGCCAACGACGGTGTGATCTGGGTGGAGGGTGAGCCGCTGTCGCACGAGCGGAAGAAGGACAAGCTCGTGGCGCCGTCCGAGAAGTACCTGCGTGGTGTGCGCAAGAAGATCGGCATGGTGTTCCAGCAGTTCAACCTGTTCCCCAACATGACGGTGATCGAGAACATCACCGAGGCACCCGTTCACGTGCTCGGACGCAGCAAGGAAGAGGCGAAGCAGCGAGCTCGGGAGCTGCTCGAGACCGTGGGTCTGGCCGACAAAGAAGACGCACACCCCACGACCCTGTCCGGTGGTCAGCAACAGCGTGTGGCCATCGCTCGGGCTCTCGCCATGGACCCGGACATCCTGCTGCTCGACGAGGTGACGTCCGCTCTCGATCCGGAACTCGTGGCCGATGTCCTCGGCGTGCTCCGCAACATCGCCAAGACCACCGACATCACCATGCTGATCGTCACCCACGAGATGGGGTTCGCCCGCGACGTGGCCGACCGGGTTCTGGTGTTCGATCAGGGCAAGATCGTCGAAGAGGGATCACCCACCGACATTTTCACCAACCCGACGCAGGAACGTACCCGCACGTTCCTCAAGGCTGTGTTGGCGGACTGACGCCGTCGTAGAGACTCACTTCGCGACGTAGCCCGCTCGCTCGAAGCACCTGGCGCTCGATGCCGGCGCGGACAGCGGCTTCGGTTCCGATCACGCGTACCCGCTTACGCGCGCGAGTGATCGCGGTGTACAGCAGTTCTCGCGTCAGTAATGACGACTGTGGACCGGGCAGCACCACGGACACGGTGTCGTACTGGCTGCCTTGACTGCGGTGAATCGTCATCGCATACACGGTCTGGACGGCCGACAGTTGGCTGGGATGCACGAGGAACACCCCATCGCCGCGTTCGAATGCTGCCGTCGGATCACCGTTCTCGCCGCGCACGATCACGCCCGCGTCACCGTTGTAGATACGGGTGTCGTAGTCGTTCGCGGTGACGAGAAGGGGCTGGCCCGGGTACCAACTTTGCGGGTCGAGTCGGTGGCCGACCGAGTCGCTCACCCAGCCAAGGGCTTGCGTCGCCCAACGCTGCACACCGAAGGGTCCGTCGCGATGAGCACACAACAACCGATGTGATTCGAGGGCTGCCAGCGCGGACTTCGCGTCGCCGGACTCCGCTGCGTGGTGGACGTTGTCGGCGGTGGTCACCACGTCCGCGCGTAACCCGTCGACGTCATCGGGATCGTGAAGCGATATCGCGGGACTGCCCCGCTGCAGCAGGTCCAGTGCCGTGTCGGCATCCCCGGAGCGCACCGCGGCCGCCAACGCGGAGATGTCCCCACCGAAGCGCCTACCTCGAGTGAGTCGCACGACGCCGGCCCCCAGCCGTTCACGCTCCGACTCCGTCAGCACCTCCGACTCGGACCCCACGGATTCCGAGACAGCCAGATCCTCCGGAACCAATGACCCGAGTGCGGGATTCGGCTGCGCCTTCGTAGGTCTGGCGACGAGGTCGGCCAGGACTGCACCGGCGTCCACCGAGGTCAACTGATCCGGGTCGCCCACGAGGACCAATCGGGCGTCGCCTCGCACCGCCTCGAGGAGGCGGCACATCATCGTCAACGACACCATCGAGGTCTCGTCCACCACGATCACGTCGTACGGCAGCCGGTTGTCCGGGCCGAACCGGAATCGGGAGCTACCACGCTGCCACCCGAGCAGCCGATGCAAGGTCTTGGCCTGCAGGTCTGCCGGAAGGTCCAGCTCTTCGGCCTGCGTGAGTACCGATTCCTGCAGCCGGGCAGCGGCTTTGCCGGTCGGCGCGGCCAGGCCGATACGTGGTTGTCGTTCGCCCGCGGAAGCGAGAAGCGAGAGAATACGTGCGACCGTATGGGTCTTACCGGTTCCCGGGCCACCCGCAATCACGGTCGTCCACGACGAAGCGGCAAGCGCAGCCGCCAGACGCTGACGGTCGACGCCGGCCCCGGCGTCGGTCGAGTCGAACAACCGGACCAGACCCGCGCGGATCACTGTCTCTTCCATCGCAGGCCGTGACCGGGCACGTTCGTCCAGGATGCGGCGAATGGTCTGTTCCTGCCGGAAGTATCGGTCGAGGTACAGCAGTGCACCTTCATCGGTGTCCACGAGGCGCAGGGGACGCAGGGGGCCGGTGCTCGCACCGATCACCAGTGGACTGCGCCGCAGCGCGTCGACCACCTCGGTCTCATCCGGCCAGTCGAGCTCGTCCAGGTCGGGCACCGAGTCGTCACCGTCCCCGCCCTCACCCTCGTCATCGATTCGCGCAGCATCGCGCAGCCTTGTCAGGTCGAGGCACACCGAGCCTGCGCGCACGGCGCGCACGGCCAGGGCCGCCACCAACAGCACCGCTTCGGACGACTCGCCACCGAGCTTCTGCAACCTCAGAGCGACATGCACATCGGCAGCGCCGAGCACTCCTGCCTCGTTGAATGCACGCATCGTGCCCTGCGCCCTCTGCGCGAGGGCCGCGGGAATCGGCTCGTAGGTATCGAAGCCGGTGTCGGTCATGGATGCCCCACCCCTGCCAGCAGTTCCGACAATTCCACAACGAGCGCGGTGGGTGGATCCCAGGAGAACACCCCGGCGCCCGGCGGCGAGTCCGGACCTGCCATCCCGCGCACGAAGAGGTATCGAACACCTCCGAGATGTTGGTCAGGGACGTAGTCCGGCATTCGCCACCGCAGATACCTATGCAGCGCAACGGCGTAGAGCAACGCCTGGAGTGGATAGTGTGCGCGCATCATCTCGGCCGCCATACGGTCGTGCGTATAGTTCGCCGTCGTGAGATCTCCGAACCCAAGGCGGTTGGTCTTGTAGTCGACGACCACGAACCTCGGTCCCGGAATTCGCAGCACCGCGTCGATACTGCCGGTGAGAAATCCGCGGATCCGCCCCGAATCGAGTTCATCCAACTGCTCGGCATAGTCGGCCATCGGGTCGTCGTCCCCGAGATGTTCGCGGAGCAGCGCTGCGACATCATGCAACGTCACCTCGAGATCGACGGGTTCGTTCCCGCCGGCGAGCGGTAGCTCGAAGTCCAACTCGGCCAGCCGATCCGACGGGGCGATATCCGCAAGGGTGACCGCGCCCGAACGCCCGGGTACATCGAGCACTGGAGTGTGCATCACCGGCAGCAGCGCCTGCGCGAGCGTCTCGGGAGAGACGTCTGCGAGCCGTACGGCCACGGCTTCACCGCAGCGTATCGACAGTTCCTCGGCCAGGTCGTCAGCAGAGGTATCGACGGTCTCGAGAATTTCGTGCACCAGCGTGCCGAAAGCAGCACCGCCCGGTAGCCCGTTCATCGGCGACGGAAGCGCCGCCCCGCCATCGGCCGACTCGACCTCGACCTCGGCGTCGGAATCGGCCTCGGGATTCTCCGGTTCGTCGTCCTTCTCCGGTTGCTCGACCTCACTACGAACGCCGGGCCCTTGGTCTGCGGAATGCGCCGACGCCGTCAGTGCCGAATACGACGTTCGCCGCCACTCCATATCGAGGACTCGATCGAAACGCGCTGCGTCGACCTCGACCAGATCCGATTCCTGCGGATTCCAACCAGTGGCGGTCGCACCATCCTTCCCTGCACGTTCCACCGAGATCAGATGCGCTGCGGCACCCGGCCACGCGTCGAGGCGGTCCGCCATAGTCTCGTCGTCGGGAACCTTCACCGACGGTTCCGGCTGCGCCGAGCCGGGCACCCGGCCCATCAGGAGACGGTGCAGCGACGAGCCTGCGGTCGAGAAGCTGGGCGCCCACCACGTAACGACCTGACTCTTCGCCCGGGTCAACGCGACATACAGCAGCCGCAACTCCTCCCCTGCGTCTTCTCGATCCGACAGTTGCTTTCTCTGCCCGTAGCCGGGGCCCGTAGGTCCGCCCACATCCAAGACCCGCTCACCGGACGGGCCGTGCAGCAGAAGGGTGCTCGGGTGCGGGTGCTTCGCGCCGTCCCAGGCGTACGGAAGGAACACGACAGGAAACTCGAGTCCCTTGCTCGCGTGGACGGTGACGATCTGCACCGCCGCCGCATCACTGTCGAGACGCCTGCTGCGATCGGTCGTCGCACCGGCTACGGGGTCCTTGATGCGGTCGGTCAACCATCGGGTGAGCGCGGTGAGGCCGAGTTGTTCTTCGACGGTGGCCCGGTTCAGCAGTTGGGCGATGTGCCGCACGTCCGTGATCCTGCGCTCACCGGACGGCCGTCCGAGTAGCCGTGATTCGAGTTTCGTGACAGCAGAGAGCCTTTCGAAGACGGCCGCGAATCCGGCCTTCTCGAACAGCGCCGACAGCTCGCGTAGTTCCATCCCAACCTCGGCGACGACGTCGTCACCGCGAGCGTCGAGTTCTTCTGCGGTACGGCCGATGATCGGCGTGAGTGCCGCCAACCGCACCCGATCCGAACGGTGCGGCGCCTCGAGCGCCTGCAGAACCCACAGCCAGTCCATCGCAGCACCGGTGTCGAACACACTCGTGCCACCGGTCAGCACCGACGGCACACCCACCGCGTCGAGCGCATCTCGTACGAGCGCGATCTGTGCGCGCTTGCGGACCAGTACTGCAATGTCCCCCGGCCCCACCCGGCCGTGCGCGCGGCCGAGCAGTCCGACCACTTCTGCGGCAACGTCGGAGGCGACCTTCTTCCGAAGCGTGGCGAGGGCCGGAAACCCGGTCTTCCCCAACGGCCCTGCACCTTTTCGGGACAGGTAGCGAAGACGAAACGGGACTTCTCCGGGGAGCCGTGACTCCTTGTGGGTGGCGTCCACCGGGTGCACGAGAATGTCGTCGTTGCCCAGTGCCGCGCCGCCGTAGAGGTGTTCGAGGGCACCGATCAGGCCGGCATCGCTGCGCCAGTTGGTGGTCAGTTCCTGGTGCTCGTCGGCATGCCGAACGGCATCCAGGTAGCTCAACACCTCAGCGCCACGGAACGCGTAGATCGCCTGCTTCGGATCGCCGACCAGAACGAGCGTGCTGTGGCCGTGGAAGGACCGTCTGATGATGTCCCACTGCAGCGGATCGGTGTCCTGAAATTCGTCGATCAGCACCACGCGATACCGGTCGCGTACGCGGCGACACGCTGCCTCACCATGCTCCGGATGCGCGAGCACCCCGTGCAGCAGCCCGAGTAGGTCGTCGAAATCCCTGACACGCCCGCGCCGCTTCCGCGCCTCCACCTCTGCACACACCTGGACCGCGAACTCGACCCGCAGACCTGCTTCGGTCGAATCGTCCGGGTCCGGGGACAGTGTCGACTGCCGATCACGGACCGCGTCCCGGCCCAACTGCAACGCCTCCGCCGGCGACATCGGCACGCCCGAATCGTTCACACCGTACGAGCGCAGGTAGACGTCGTCGACAACGTCGACGATCAGCTCGTCCGCCGACTCCACCAGCACACTGCCCGGTTCCCGCTCTCCGGCAACGCCGAGACTGTCGAGCATCCGCTGGCAGAAGCTGTGTGTGGTGGCGATGGTGCCCGCATCGAAATCAGCCAGGGCACGCAGCAAACGCCGCCGCCGTACCAGTGCTTCGTCCGGGCCACACGTGGCCAGAAAGGCGATCAATGCGTCGTCACTTGCGCGGGCGGACTCCTGGTCGGCTAGTGCGGCCGACACACCCGCAAAGCGTTCACGGGTGCGCTCGCGCAGTTCCCGGGTCGCCGCACGGGAAAAGGTCACCAACAGAAGTTCCGAGATGTCGGTGACGCCCTCGGCAACGAACCGCGTCGCCAGACCGACGATCGCATAGGTCTTCCCGGTTCCGGCGCTGGCCTCGAGGACGGTCGTTCCGGTGGGCAGGTCACCCGTGAGTTCGAAGTTCACGGGCGCCCCTGGGTTTCTACCGTCAGCAAGGGACTCCACAGCCGGTGCGCGAGTGCCCCGAACTCTCCCGGATCGGGTGCGAAATCCTCGAAGGATGCACCCGAGCCGTACACGTACGCGATGGCGCGGTTGGTGGTGTCACCGAACATGCCGGACCATTGGTACGCCGCCGAGGCCAATGCTTCCTCCTCGGACCCGCCTCCGAACCGCCGCTGCGCGTACGCGGACGTGGCTCCCTCGGCAATCGGCAGCGGAGCGATCGAACCAGCGTCTCTGAGGTCGACCAAGATCCGAAGCTGTTCGAGTGCATCGCCCGGGGACGACAAGGTGGATCGCCACGTCGGACGACTGCCACTTCCCCTGCCCGTGACCAACGCCTGTACCGGTGCGCCGCGGGTGGCCGCCACCCCGAGCAGGTGCACCCATGCGCTGAGCCGATGTTTCGGACCCAATCGGGAGAAGGATGTTCGCACGATCTTGCCGTCGTGCACACCGGGCACGGTTCCGGTCAGTCTGCGGCCGTCACCGAGATCGACGGCGACGTCGACGGTATCGGGTTCCGCGGCCAGTAGCGGCCTCGTGGCGTGCGCCAGGGCATCGACCGTCGACTCGACCCCCGCGAGCGCAGCGCCACCCAGTGCAAACGGCGGCAGGGTGCCGCGCCGCCATTCGGTGGCCCTGAAATCCGCGGGTGCGGTGCCGCGCAGCCGAGAGGTCAGCATGCGCTCCCCCAGTGACCATTTGGCCAACGGGTCGAGTTCGAGTGCCAGCGCGTCGGCCACGTCTTCGTCCAGTTCGGGAATGCGCACGCCCAGGCGCTGCCGAAGAAATGCCTGGGTCGGGCTCACGACGAACGCCACCAGGTCGGCGAGGTCGACGTCGCTCTTCTCCTGCGGTGGGAGCGGCCCCTCGGGAAGCGAGGGTGCTCCCGCCGGAGGCCCCACCGGCTCACGCATCGACGCCCGGGCACCCTCGAGCGCACCCCGGTCGAAGCTGAACGGCCTGTGCACCTCGAAGTTCCGGGTATCGAACGGCTGCAACGGATGCCGGCGAACTACTTCCGAGCCCACCATATCCAGCACACCACTCAACGGAATTGCCGGCGGACGCTCGCCGCCCGTGACGGGATCCGATCCCGTATAGAAGAGCAGCAGATTATCGGTCGCCGACATCAGCGCGTCGAGTAGCAGTTGCCGGTCCTCACTACGCGGATCGCGCTCGCCCGGACAGGGGTCACGGCCTGTCACGTCGTCTCCGTCCAGACTGCCCTTGCGAGGGAACACCTCGTCGTCGAGGCCCAGCAGCGCGACAACTTTGTGCGGCACCGAACGCATGGGCACCATCGTGCACACCGTGAGTTCACCGGTGCGGAAGTTCGCCCGCGTCGGCCGAGCCGCCGTTCGGGTCTCGAGCATGGCCCGCACGTCCGCCAACCGAAGCAGCGTGCTTTCTCCGTGTTCCACCGCGTCGGCCAACTCTCGCTGCGCCTGGGCAAGCTGCCACGAATCTGCCTGCGGCACATCTGTCAGCAGAGCGAGTGCGCGGCGCAGCACCTTCACCCACTGCTCGCCGGTCTGCGGACCTTCGAGGTCGCGCAGGGTGACGGCGAGCCGATCCACGAACTCCGCGAAGCGGCCGGCCAGGTCGATGTCCGTACTCTCCACGTCGTCGAGCGGTAACGACAATGCAAGCCACTCGGGTTCGGACTCGTCCGCGGCCACACCCAGCAGCAGTCGATCAACGGCCGTGTTGAACGTGTTCTGCGGAAAGTCCGCCAACCCGAACGCCGATCGTTGACGTTGGCCGATCCCCCACCGCGCTCCGGCTTCGCGAACCCACTCGCGGAGTCGCTCGAGGTCGTCGTCGCCGAATCCGAAGCACCGACGAACCGGAGGCGCGCCCGCCAGGTCGAGCACCGAACTCGCGGTCGCTCGATCGTCGGCAAGCTGGAGGAGCGAATCGAGCACGGCCAGTATCGGGTTCGTCTGCCGAAGACCACGATCGGCGAGACGGACCCGCAACCGATGTCCGGGATGACCGAGCACCCCTTGCCCGAACGCCGCTCGAATCAACGGTGCGTACGCCTCGACATCCGGGCACAGGATCAGCACGTCGCGAGGCTCGAGGGTGGGGTCGTCCTGGAACAAATGCAGCAGCGATTCGCGCAGCACTTCGACTTGGCGCGATGCTCCGTGACACGCGTGAACTTGAAGAGTCCGGTCCGGTTCCGGCAATGATTCCGGGTTGCGGTCGTCCACGATCGCCTGCTGAACGCCACCCAGCAACGTGTGCGGCAACGGAGGGCTCGGATGGTGGACGTCGTCGAATTCGGTGGCGCGCAGTCGAGCTTGCAATTCACGAACATCGCGCGACAGACCCGCCGACAGGGGGTTTTGCACCAACAGTGCGGTGTCGTCGTCCCGGCGGCGGACCACGGAGGGTACCGACGAGAGCCGTTCCCACATCACCGGACTCGGATGCGCGAGCCATAGGTGGACGTCGCGATGTGCGGCCAGCGCCTGGACGACCTCGAGCTGCGCGGTGGTCAGACGGGTCGTCCCGAACAGCGACAACCGTTCAGGGAAGGGCACGAGATCGGGGTTCGCGCGGAGGCGATCACAGGTGTCTTCCAAGCGTTCCGCGAGGCTCGGGGTGCCGATCTGTTGCCGGACGGCGCGCCACAACTCCGGCTGCCACAACAGGTCCGAGGCGAGTGCGCCTCCCGCACCATCGGTATCGCTCCCCTCCGCCCATTCGACAAGCATCGACGGCCGCTGCGCGGCGTAACTGCGGAACAATTCGGCGAGGTGCACTGCGGTCTCGTAGCGACGCCCTTTCCGGTGCGCCTCGAGATGCTTCTCCAGCACCGGATACCAAGGCTGGTCGCTGCTACGGTCGATCACGTCGAGGACAGTCCACACCACTCGATTCGACGACCACGGGTCCGCTCTCGCATCCGTTCCCGACACTGCAGCCACCGCGTCGTCGACCAGGCGGGTCGGGGTGGGGAATGCGATGTTCGCCGCGATACCGTCCCGCTTCTCGGCGCCGAGAACGGTGGCGATCCGCTGCGTCAGCCACCGTTCCACCCCTTTCGCCGGAACGGCCACGATTTCACCCACGAACGGGTCGGAGAGGGGCGTCGCCAACAGTTCTGCCAGCGCGTCTGCAAGCGTGCTCGAGCGTTCCGCGCGGTGCAGCTTCAGCAACTGGGTACCTTTCGGTCCACGGGTGCGGTAGCGGTGAACGTCACCGGCATCTCTTCGAGACCGGACACGAAGTTCGCAGGGCGACGTCGGAGTGGGCGCTCGCCTGCCAACACCTCGGCGGGCAACGTCATATCGGGCAGCCTCGACAGGAGCGCCTCGAACATCAGCCGTCCCTCCAGCCGCGCCAACTGATTACCCAGACAGAAATGGGCACCCAATCCGAAAGCCAGGTGCTGGTTGGGGGCCCGTTCGATATCGAAGGCGTTCGGCTCGTCGAAGTGCGCCTCGTCGAAGTTTGCCGACTCGAACAGCAGCATCATCTTCTCGCCCGCGCGCAGGTCTGTCCCGTGAAACTCGGTGTCGCGGGTGACGGTGCGGCACATGTTCTTGATCGGCGACACCCAGCGCAACATCTCTTCCATTGCTTGCGGAATGTTGTCCGGGTCGTCCACCAGGCGTGCTTGTTGATCGGGGTGCCGCATCAGCTGTTCCATGCCGCCGCTGAGCACATGCCTCGTGGTTTCGTCGCCGCCGATGAGGATGAGGAGGGTTTCACTCACGATGTCCTGGTCACTGAGCCGATCGCCGTCGATCTCGGCGTGGACGAGGACGCTGGTCAGGTCGTCGGTAGGGTTTTCCCGTCGCTTGGCAATCGTGTCGAGCGTGAACTCACTGAACGCCAGGTACGCCTCCGCCTGGGCACGAAGCTCGTCTTCGGACGCATTGCTACCGAGCGCGCTCAGCAGATCGTCCGACCACTTCAAGAAGGTGCCTCGGTCCTGCGGCAGAACCCCGAGCATGTCCCCGATGACAGCCATCGGCAGCGGCGCGGCAAGGTCGCGAACGAAGTCGGCCTCGCCCTTCTCACACACCGAATCGACGAGGTCGTCACAGATCTTCTGAATACTGGGGATCTTGGCTTCCACTTGCTTGCGCGTGAATCCCGCGTTGACCAGCCGGCGGCGCTGCAGATGTTGCGGGTCGTCCATGTCGATCATATGCGGCAATGGGCCGACCCCCGGCCGGATTCCGCCACCGTTCGAGAAGAGCACCGGGTCACGTTCCGCTGCCACCACGGCGTCGTACGAGGCCGCTCCGACAATGCCCTCCGCGCGGTACACCGGCTCGTTCTCCCGCATCCAGGCATACGCTGCCCGCGTGTCCCCGAGGTCGCCCGAATAGAAACGTCCGTCCAGGAGGTCGAATTCCGGCCTGGTCGTCATGCGCAGCTCCTCCGCCGTGGGTGCCCCTCGCTGTTCTGCCACAGATGGTAAGACGTGTAGATGGATGCCGAGGGCGATCCGACGGTCCGGCGGGAACTTTCATTCGAAAGCCGTCATCCGACACAGGAGCGGACATGACTGCACACGAGGTACTGGGGCGCACGATCGAGACACCTGTGTACGTGCGCACCGCGTCGGCGTTCATGGCCGCGTTCACTGTGCCGTCCGCCCGAGCACAGTCGGTGATCGACTACTCGGGGCTGCGGGTTCACGAGTATCGCAAGGGACGGGCCATCTGCATGCTCGTGTTCGTGGACTACGTCGACGGTGATCTCGGGCGCTACGAGGAGTTCGGTGTCACGTTCGTCGTCCGTGATCACCGCACCGCCCGTGGCTCCGGCGCGTTCATCCATCGTCTTCCGGTGAACGGCGACTTCACGTTGGCAGCGGGTCGCGGGATCTGGGGTTTCCCGAAGACCCTCGCGTCGTTCGATACCGACCACACGACCGCCACGAAGCACGGCACCCTCAGCGCAGACGGGCAGATGGCGATCCGACTGGACGTGAAACGGGGTGTCCCGCTACCGGGTTCCGGCAGGAAGGTCACGTCGGTTGCGTATTCACACCTGGACGGCATCACTCGCCATACGCCCTGGGAGATGACACCTTTCGGCACCAGATCGAGGCTGGGCGGCGCAGTGCTCACACTGGGTGATCACCCGATCGCCGACGAACTGCGCGGACTTGGCCTACCCCGCCGCGCACTGTTCTCGACCTCCGTCCGCAATATCGCCATGACATTCGGCGATGCGACCAGCATGTGATCGGGGCTACACGAAACGGCGGTTCACCGCTACACTGCTGGACACTTGACCAAGAGTGACCTGCGCCCGTGGCGCACGGGAGGGAAATTCATGGCGCAGATCAATCGTCGAAGCATGCTGGCCGGAGTCGCTGCGGCGCCCGCCGTCGCCGCCATTGCGGGCGCGGTAGGCGGCGCCCCTGCGTACGCGACGCAGCCGAAACGCACGGCCTCGGCGGGTTCCGGATTGCAGGTCGGCGTGGGCATCTCCGATGCCACCGGCCCCGTCGTCGAGGTCGGCATGATGGGCTACTCGAAGTTCGAACAGCGTGCCGAGGGCCTTCACCAGCGCTTGCGCGCACGCGCCTTCGTCTTCGCGGACGGCAATTCCCGCGTCGTCTACGTCGTGGTCGACACCTGCATGATCTTCCAGTCCGTCCACGACGGTGTGATGGCACGCCTCGCACAGCAGTACGGCGACCAGTACACCGAACGCAACGTCATGCTCACGGCAGTGCACTCCCACGCGGCGTGCGGCGGCGCCTCGCACAATTACGCATACAACCTGGCGGTCCTCGGATTCGAACCGCTCGTGTACAACGCCGAGGTCGACGGGATCGTCGAGGCCATCACGGCCGCCCACGACGACCTCGCACCGGGCTCCGTCCGTTACGGTCGCAGCGAACTAACCGATGCCAGCGTCAACCGTTCACGCGTCGCCTTCGACCTCAATCCTGCCGAAGACAAGGACTACTACCCCCTCGGTATCGACAGTTCGATGCGAGTGATGCGCATCGAGCAGGGCGGCAAAGACGTCGGAGCCATCAACTGGTTCGCTACCCACTGCGCTTCGCTCACCAACGAGAACCACCTGATCTCCGGCGACAACAAGGGGGCCGCGTCCTACTTCTGGGAGCGCGGGCTGGAAGGCGTCGACTACCTGGCCGAGGGCAAGCCGAAGTTCGTTGCGGCGTTCCCCCAGACCAACACCGGCGACATGTCCCCCAACCTCGACCTCGAGCCCGGCCACGGACCCACCGACGACGAGTTCGAGAACGCCCGCATCATCGGCCAACGACAGGTCCGTGCGGCGCAGGAGGCGTGGAACGGCGCATCCGACGAAGTGACCGGACCAATCGACGCGCGAGTCATGTACCTCGACATGGCCGATCAGACCGTCGACGGAAAATACACCCCCGACGGGAAGCAGGCGAAGACCTCGCCTGCATGCATCGGTGCCGCGATGAGCGCCGGAAGCACCGAGGACGGACCCGCAATTCCGATCTTCCCCGAGGGCACCAAGAATCCCCTCATCGACGCACTCGGCGGCATGGACGCACCGATCCCCCAGTGGCTTCGCGACGCCCAGGCCCCCAAACTGGTGTTGATCGCCGTCGGACTCGTGCCTCCGGCGGGAGCATGGGTGCCCAACATTCTGAAGATTCAGATCCTGCGCATCGGGCAGTTCTACGTGGTCGGCGGACCGGCCGAATTCACCATCGTGTCCGGACTCCGCATCCGCCGAACCGTCGCCGCGGAGTTGGGGGTTCCGCTCGAGAACGTCATCTTCCAGGGATACGCCAACTCCTATTCGAGCTACTGCACCACACCGCAGGAATACGACTCGCAGCAGTACGAGGGCGGCTCGACGATGTTCGGCCGCTACACACTGCCCGCCTACCAGCAGGGTTACGCGAAGCTGGCGGCATCGCTGAAGTCCGGAACCAATGGCGATCGCGGTCCCGCTCCTGTCGACCGCTCCCGGTTCCAGCCGTCTTTCAACCCCGATGTCGACCACGATGTTCCGGGCTCGGGACGCAAGTTCGGCGACGTGCTCGTCCAGCCCGCCGCCACCGCCGGAATCGGAACGCAGGTTGCCGTCGAGTTCGTCACCGGGCACCCCAAGAACGACCTCCACCGCCGCGGCACCTACCTCGAGGTGCAAAGACGTCAGGGCAACAAGTGGGTACGGCACGCCGACGACGGCGACTGGTCCACCAAGTTCCATTGGCAGCGAACCGATCCCAACCAGTCGGTCGCACGCATCACCTGGGACGTCCCGGAGGGGACGCCGGCGGGCACCTATCGCATCCAACATTTCGGGGACAGCAAGAGTCGATTCGGAAAGATCTCACCGTTCACCGGGACGTCCTCCGACATCAAGGTCGGCTGATTCAGTGAGAGGACTGCGGGTCGTCGTCGTGTAGCTTCCTACCTCTGTACTCACTCACAGAGGTGGACCATGCCCCTTCGTTCCAAGCTGACGACCGCTCTTCTCGTCGCGGCCGCAACCGCTGGATTCACCGTCGGCACCCCCACCGACGCTGAGGCCTTCACACGCTCGTGCGCGGACGGCTGGACATCGGAGACATTGGCGTCGGGTCTGGGGTGGCTGGAAAACCTCGAGCCGGACAGCAACGGCGGCTTCTACGTCAGCGGCGCCGACAACGGGAAGCTGTACCACGTAGACGCGTCGAACAACGTCGAGACACTGTTGTCCGGGCTGGACAAGCCTGCCGGGCTGCGACTCTCGGGCAACGACCTCTACTTCGTGACCGGCGACGACCCGTATCGCACCGTCGCCGACGGCACTCTGCAACGGTTCGACGTCGAAACCGGGGCGGTGACAACCCTTGTCACCGGACTGTACGGACCGAACGGGTTACTGCTGCTCCCCGACGGCGACCTGCTCATCTCCCGAATCGACATTCTCGGTCCGCCCACCGGCATCACCCGCTACAGCCCCGATACCGACACCGTCACCTCGTCCTGGTCGACGATTCGTAGGTCCAACGGCATGGCCCTCACACCCGATGGGACCGCCTTCTACACCGGCGACGTCACCTCCCAGATCCTGCGGGTGCCCCTCGATTCACCGAACACGCCGAGCACGGTGATGGGTTTCCCGGATCTGATCGCCCTGCCCGACGACATGGAAACCGTCGCAGACGGCACGCTGTACGCCGCCGATCATCTCGTGGGCGCCGTGTACCGCATCGACCCCGAAACCCGCGAGGCCTGCACCGTCGCCACCGGAATGATCAAGCCGCCCGCCCCGATTCGGATGCCGCCGGACGGCCCCACGTCTGTGCGCGTCGCACCCGACGGAGATGACTGGGCCCTGTACGTCACCGGTTTCGACGGCACCCTGCGGAAACTCACTCCCCCTCCCGGCGTCGACCTCACTCCGGCCTGACGAGTGGGCGTTACCCTTCCCCTCGGATCGGAGGGTTCGGCTCCACCTTCACCTTTCGAGTCAATAGATGCCCACCCTTGTGGTATTGCGGTCACCCCTTTAGGGGAGTGTCTGCCACCTGCGTAGATGAAATTCTGAACGTGTCATCACCTCGATGCACGGAAAGGAATTGAATCCCAATGAAGATCAGGAATGGCCGCATCTTGGCCGGAATGTGGGCGGCTGCCGCCACGATAAGCGTCGCAGTCCTCGCAGTGCCGACGGCAAACGCACAAGATCACCAAGAATACCGTTGCGCGCAGTACCAGTACGAAGAAGGCCACGGGGTTGCTTGCTGGTCAGCTCCACATGCCTTCTACCAACAGCGGATCGTATGCGTGGATGCACCGACGCTTTGGCCGGACCAGAACAAGTACTACCGCTTCGGCCCGATGCTGGCCGTGGGTGACACCGGGCCTTACGGGAATGGTTCTTCGGCCTTCTGCGACCGCGGCGATGTCATGATCGGTGGAGTCGTCTACTACGAGTGACCGGGAGTACCAAGCTCAACCGCACGGAGCTTTTCGAGGCGATCAGGTTTCGGTGCCGAGGCCTGGAGTTGCTGAACCTGTCGGGGCGGTCTGCTCATCGAATCCAGAGCGATTACTGCGATCGCAGCCGGCATCGGCCCAAATGAGAGGCAGTCGACGACGAACTCGGTCGACCACACCGGTTCGCGCCGACAATCGCGTGCGGTTACGCCCGCAGTGACTGCTTCCCCCGCAACCTCAGGACCGCGTCGTCGAGGTGTTCCGCGAGGAGAGCGCCGACGTCCGCCGCATCGCCGTTCTTGATGGCGTCACGCAGTGCCACGTGTTCGGCCGCCTGGTCACGAATATCGTCGTAGGTGGTCTGCAAAGCGCCCATGCACATGCATGTCTCGATCAGGAGAGTGCGGGCGGCTCGGACCAGGCGCGGGCTGGTGGAGCTTTCGACCAGAATCTGATGGAACAGCTGGTCGGCGTCGGACACGGCTGCGGAATCGCCGCGCTCGGCAGCGGTGCGCATGGCGTCCACGGCGGGCCCGAGCGCCTCGTAGGCCTCTTCCCTTCGGCCGTCGAGAATCATCGCGAGCGCCCCGCCCTCGATGACTCGTCTGCTGCGGTACACGTCCACAACATCGTCCAGAGTCAGTTCGGTGACGAAGATGCCGCGGTTGCGAATGCTGTGCAGCAGGCCCTCGGACACCAGCCGTTGCATGGCCTCCCGCAGTGGTCCGCGTGAGACCTGGAAGTGCGCCGCAAGGTCCGCTTCACCGAGCTGTTCGCCCGGTTCGAGCGATCCGCGCATGATGGCGTCGCGTAGCCGATCGGCGATGAGTTCGGCGGTCGACTGCCGACTGACCGGCTCCAGATCGGTCAGTACCATGTTGATGCCTTCCCTAGACGTGTAGATTGTTGACAATCATACGACCCGCTCATACGGTGTCAACGTGACGCGGAATCCGATCCTCGCAGTGCTGCATGCCGACAGCTCCCCCGGCGCCGATCCCCGGCCGAACCAGGAACTGATGGCACCGGTCGCCGAGCGCGCGGACATCCGCTACACCACCCGTGACGGACTGGCCGAAGCCTTGGATGGTGCAGACGCCCTCTTTCTGTACGACTTCCTCAGCGACGCTGTTCCGGAGGCGTGGCACGCGGCAGGTTCACTCGAGTGGCTGCACGTAGCCGCTGCGGGTGTCGATCCGGTCATGTTCCCCGAACTTCGCGCGAGCGACGTCACCGTCACCAATTCCCGTGGGGTCTTCGACGGGGCCATCGCCGAATACGTGCTCGGCCAGATCCTCTCGTTCGCGAAAGACTTCCCCGGTTCACTCCGGCTCCAGCAGGCCGAGACGTGGAAGCACCGCGAGTCCGAGCGCATCTCCGGTCGGGTGGCCTTGATCGTGGGCACCGGCCCCATCGGTCGCGCGATTGCGCGTCTGCTGCGGGCAGTAGGTATGGAGGTGCGTGGATCGGGGCGACGAGCACGTTCGAACGACCCCGACTTCGGGACCGTCACCACCACCGAGGAACTGCCTGCCCAGTTGGCCGAGGCCGATTACGTGATCGCGGTCGCGCCGCTCACGGAGCAGACTCGACACCTCTTCCGCAAGGACACATTCGCAGCGATGAAGCCGACTGCGCGTTTCGTCAATGTCGGCCGCGGCGAACTGGTGGACACCGACGATCTGGTCACCGCCCTTGCCGACGGGGTTGTCGCCGGCGCCACCCTGGATGTGCTGGAAACCGAACCCCTCCCGCCAGGGCACCCACTGTGGTCGATGCCCAACGTGTCCATCACGCCACACAATTCAGGGGACGTCGTCGGTTGGCGCGACTCTCTCGTCACCGTGTTCACGGACAACTTCGAGCGGTGGATCGATCGCAAACCGCTCGAGAACGTCGTAGACAAGACACTCGGATACGTACCCAGTTGAGTGAGGAGCGTGGTCGTGAATCCCACCGATATGACTGCTGCCGAGCTGGTCGCCGCGTACGCGTCGGGCGCGCTGTCACCGGTTGACGCCACGCGTTCGGTTCTCGACGCGATCGATTATGGCGATCGGGACATCAACGCCTTCTGTCTGGTGGACGAGGAACGGGCACTCGAGCAAGCGCGCAATTCAGAGGAACGCTGGCGCACAGGCTCCGCGCAGGGCCTTCTCGACGGCGTCCCCATCTCCATCAAGGACATCTTCCTGACCGACGGGTGGCCGACCCTGCGAGGGTCTGCGGCCGTCGATCCGAACCAGCCGTGGGAGGTCGACAGCCCCGTCGCCGCACTGTTGCGAGCGGACGGCATGGTCTTCGTCGGCAAGACGACCACGCCGGAGATCGCCTGGAAGGCAGTGACGGACAGCCCCCTGTGCGGGGTCACGCGCAACCCGGTGGACACGAGCAAGACACCCGGCGGCTCATCGGGCGGGAGCGCTGCCGCCGTGGCCGCCGGATTCGGTCCGTTGTCGGTCGGTACCGACGGCGGTGGCAGTGTGCGTATCCCTGCGTCGTTCTGCGGCATCGTGGGTTTCAAGCCGACGCACGGACGGATTCCGATGTATCCCGCGAGCCCGTTCGGCCCGATGGCTCATGCCGGTCCGCTGACCAGAACGGTCGAGGACGCCGCGCTGCTGATGGACGTTCTCTCGGTGCCCGACCCCCGCGACCCCACTGCGCTCGCGGCACGCCACACCGCGTTTCGCGATGAGATCGGGAAGAGCGTGACAGGGTTGCGCGTCGCCTACTCCCCCACGCTCGGCTACGTCGACGTGGATCCGGAGGTGCGCCGCATCGTGGACGGGGCCGTGCGTGCGCTGGAATCCGGGGGCCTGCATGTCACCGAGACCGATCCCGGATTCACGGACCCGCTCGACGCGTTCGAACTGCTGTGGGCAGCAGGAGCAGCGACGATGCTGGACCACTACCCGGAGGGCACCCGCAACAAGGTCGATCCCGAACTCGGCAAGGTCTGGGATCGCGGTGAGACCTACTCTGCGGTCGACTTCCTCGACGCTCGCGCTGTGGCGGCCCAGATCGGCATCGAGATGGGCACCTTCCACCTCGAACACAAGGTGCTGATCACCCCGACGATGCCGATTCCCGCCTTCGACGCCGGTTACGACCTACCACCGGGCAGCGACTTCACCAGTTGGCCGCAGTGGACCCCGTTCACCTACCCGTTCAACATGACCCAGCAGCCCGCCATCAGCATTCCGGTGGGAGCGACTGAAGCGGGACTGCCCGTGGGCCTTCAGATCGTCGGCCCGCGTTACGCCGACGACCTCGTTCTCGCCGTGGCGCGATTCGCGGAATCCGTGCTGGCCTGAATACCACACTGCTTGGTCCCATTCCTTATCCGTTAGCGTATTGCTATGAACTACTCGCCGCCTGCGCCTCGATTCTTTGTGGTTGAGGAGTGACCGAGGTGGGTGGCGCCACGCCGTTCGCCCGTTCGCTGCCTTGGGTCCTGCTGATCGGTGGCATCGTCGGTCTGATCGCCTCGTTCGTACTCACCGTGGAGAAGTTCTCCGTCGCCGCCGACGCGACCTACAGGCCGTCCTGCAGTATCAACCAAGTCCTGGACTGTGGGTCGGTGATGAGCACCGAGCAAGCGTCGGTGTTCGGTTTCCCCAATCCGCTGCTCGGCATCGCCGGATTCGCGCTGGTTGCAGCCACCGGCGCAGGCCTACTCGCGGGCGCTCGCTTCACCCGCTGGTACTGGCTGGCGTTGCAGATCGGCGTCACCGCAGCAGTGGTGTTCGTACATTGGCTGATCGTCCAGAGCCTCTACGTCATCGGCGCACTGTGCCCGTACTGCATGATCGTGTGGGCGGTCACCTTCCCGATCTTCTGGTACGTGACTCTGCGAAATCTGCACCACGGCACCTTCTCCCGTCCGGTCCGTGCCGACGTGGTCTCCGCGGCCGGTAACCATCTCGTACCCGTCGCTGTGTGGTTCCTGGCCGTCACTGCACTGGTGATCTATCGATTCAACTCATGAAGCCGTCCGGGAGGAATCCCCCGAACAAACCCTCGAAGAACTCGAATATTCCGCCTGAACCCCCTGCGGGAAGCGTGACGGTCACAGGTTCGCGCATGACGGCCTCGGGGTCGGTGGGCAGTGCAATATGCACGCCGTCATCGCATTCGAAGGACACCGTGTAGGTGCCATCCGGGAGTTCCGGTGAGCGAATCGTCAGATTCCCCATACCGTCGACTGCATACGATTGGCTGAAGAACCCGTCCTTGGTGCCCCCGTCCGGGAACGAACTCCACATATTGCTCATGCACTTCGGGGTTCCCGCATCAGAAGTCATGCCCCAGTACTCGACGGTGATGACGTTGCCGCTCGCGGTGGCGTCCATTGTTCCACCGGTTATTCGTGCGGAGCTGACTGCCGGGAGCGCGACGGAGGTCAGAAGGGTGACCCCGCCGACGACGCCAATGGCTGCGGCGCGACATTTTGTGAATGTGCTGTTCATAGCGAACTCCTTAGTCAGGCGAATTCAGTGTGCGCGCAGCGCGGGCGCCCGAATATGACCCATGGGGTGGAATTCCTCCACACCTGACTCGAAGACCCCTGCATCTCGTCGCCCCCCGACCTGACATGCGAAGTGTTCTTCCCTTCACAGATGCCAGCGGCACAAGTCGAGCGTTATGCCGCGCGCTTGGTCAACGAGAGTGACCACGCACTTCGCGACCCAATGCTCGCCAACGGAGCGCGACCGAGGCTTGGCCGCACACCCGTTCGGATACTCGGTGCAGAGGGCGACGCAGCACGGCCGCCGACGAAGCTCGCGCAACGGCACGCGCCGACGGACTCGAAGCCAAGTTCGTTCCGGGCATCTTCCACGACATGATGCTGGAACACGGTTGGCGGGGCGTCGCCGAACGCATCCGCGAGTGGCTCGGCACCCACGACCTATAGACGGACGATCAAATCGTCGCCGTCCACCTTCGGCCTAGGTCAATAGCGGACCCGGCAGCCCTCGAATTCGAGTGATCGTCTTCTCGTAACATCGCGATCGCTGGGGACGAGACTGAAGGCACGGGAGGGACTCCGGTCTTCGGCCGTGCCCTGGCAGGTCGCGGCTGCCCGAAAGGAAGCCAGAAATGAGAGCGACAACTTTTCGATCGACAATGACGGCGGTCGTCGTCACCCCACTAGTAGCGATGGGCATGAACATGGGAGCGGGGACCGCCTCGGCGGCGACACCACCGACAATCTCGGTGCAAACTGTGGGCACCGATACCTGGTCGGTGAGTGTCGACGGAACCGCCACTCCCTTTGCGGATCCGACTTTGTGCTACGTCTCCATCGGTATCGTCACTCACGGTGTCGCAGCCGCTGCTTTTACGACTACGCTGAGCAACTCGGATGTTGCTGCCTTGGGCACGGGAACCCACCAAGTTTCCGCCGAGTGCCCTCCGAATTCCGGCAACAAGAGCGCGACCCTTCAGTTGTACTCCCCACGCGACCCCATCAACGACATGCGCACCCAGTTCAGCAGCGACTCGCAAGGAATGTACGGATCGTGATCGAGAGGCGCGCCGAATCTCGAGCAATCTCCGAGGCCGTTAGCAGCGTGGACGGGTCTCGGGGATCCTCGTCCAAGGCCGGCTACTGTGGATGCAGGTTCCTAAGCAGCACGAGTTCTGATCAGCGCCATAGTCCACTCCATGCGGGCAACGGTCCGTCAATCTTCTTCATACCTCTTTGAGAACGTCTCCCCAGATGCCGAGGGCATCGTCGATCTGCTGTTCGGTGACGATGAGCGGCGGAACCATTCGCACCACGTTCATGTGCGCCCCGCAGGTGAGCATGAGCAGTCCCTTCTTCGCCGCGAGTTGCTGTGCTGCAACTGCTCTGGGTCGGTCGGCGACTCCGTCGGAGGCGGTGAACTCGCTGCCGACGAGTAGTCCCAGCCCACGGACATCGCCGATACCGGCGTCCGCGAGCCGACGTGCACCTTCGAGCAGCTGCAACCCTCGAGCGGCTGCGTTGGCGACCAGGCCTTCAGATTCGATCACTTCCAGGGTGGCGACGGCTGCCGCACAGGAGACAGCGTTGCCGCCGTAGGTTCCGCCCTGCGAGCCCGGCCATGCCTTGGCCATCAACTCTTGTGAGGCGACCATTCCGGACAGCGGAAAACCACTGGCGATACCCTTCGCGATGGTCATGATGTCGGGGCGGACGTCGAAATGCTGGTGTCCGAAATACTTTCCGGTGCGGCCGAATCCGGTCTGAATCTCGTCCATCACGAGCAGGATTCCGTGGCGGTCTGCCCGCTCGCGGAGCCCCTGGAAGAACCTCGTGTTGCCGGGAACGTAGCCGCCCTCGCCGAGCACGGGTTCGACGACGAACGCCGCGGTCTCGTTCGGTGCGGTGACTGTGGCGAACATGTAGTCGAGTTCTTGCAGAGCGAAGTCGGTGGCCTGCTCCTCGGTCCAGCCGTACCGGTAGGCGTTGGGGAACGGTGCGACGTGCACCCCACCCATCAGCGGGCTGAACCCCGCCGAGAACCTGGTGCCGGAAGTCGTCATGGTGGCGGTGGCGACGGTGCGGCCGTGGAATCCTCCGTGGAAGACAATCACGTTGGGCCGCCCGGTGGCCTGCCGCGACAGCCGCAACGACGCCTCGACCGCCTCGCTGCCGGAGTTTGCGAAGAACACCGAATCGAGCCCTTCGGGCAGCACCTCCCCCAGCTTCTCGACGAGCGCGAGCAGCGGCTTGTGCATCACCGTCGTGTACTGGCCGTGGATGAGTGACCCGACCTGCTTCTGCGCCGCCGCCACGACATGCGGGTGGCAATGCCCAGTACTGGTCACGCCGATCCCTGCCGTGAAATCCAGGTATCTGCGACCGTCCGTGCCATGGAGGTAACAGCCTTCGCCGTGGTCGACGGTGACGGGTGTTGCTTGCGCGAGGAGTGGAGACAGCCGAGTCACGGTGAGACCTCCGAACGTATTGTCAGATTGTCAACAATATGCATAACATGGAGCCCGTCAGATGGCAATGGAAATGGGACGGGAAACGTGGGGTTGAGCATGA
>JAAZAD010000348.1 GCA_012514505.1 Rhodococcus sp. (in: high G+C Gram-positive bacteria)
AGCCGCTTGTGAGTACGCATCTCGAAGTGCTCGCGCGAGTCCTTGTACTTGTGCGGCGAGCGGATGACGCAGTACACGTTCTTTTCTGTCGGCAACGGCACGGGTCCGACGACACGGGCCCCGGTACGGGTCACCGTCTCGACGATCTTGCGCGCTGACGCATCGATCGCCTCATGGTCGTAGGCCTTGAGCCTGATGCGGATCTTTTGTCCCGCCACGCTTGGTGTCCTTTTCTTGCCGCGTTTCGTAGCTCGACCCGAGCCGGGTCGAACCATCTCGTCTGCACAGTCCTTGCCGACCGCAACCAGAACGCCTAGGCGATCGGGACTCACCCGATCCGCTGCCGCTGTTCATCTGTCATGGTTCCTCCGGTACACGCGGTCGGGCGTGTCGCCCTCCCGCTCATTCTCCGCCGCTGAACTTTTCAGCTGCATCGGCGGTGAACCCGTACCGGACGTACCCGAATTCGGGTACTCGGTAGGTACTGCTTCCGTCTTGCATGATCGCAACAAAGTCTACGGACTCCGTTGCGACTCACTTCGCCTCACCGGGTTCGGGCCGCAAACGTTCGCGTCCCACGCAAGGCAACCCGAACAGTATGCCGTACACCGGCCGAGACTTCAAACTGCTGTTTCAGGAGGTACGCGGCTCCCCCGCCACCGTCGACTTTCGTGTCAGGTAGCTCGTGACATACTCGACGGTATGACTGCACCCCAACCTGCTGTTCTGGTCGAGGGAATCGAAAAGTCCTTCGGATCGGTGAAAGCCCTCCGGGGTGTCAGTTTCGAAGTCCCCCGCGGGACCGTACTCGGCATTCTCGGCCCCAATGGCGCCGGTAAGACCACCACGGTCAATGTGCTGTCGACCTTGCTGCGCCCCGACAAGGGGCGCGCTGTCATTGCGGGACACGACGTCGTGTCCGATGCGGCCGGTGTTCGTCGCTCGGTGATGATGACCGGACAGTACGCGGCTCTCGACGAGTCGTTGTCGGGTCGGGAGAATCTGGTTCTGTTCGGGCGGCTGATGGGTCTACGCAAGGGCGCCGCGAAAGCGCGTGCCACCGAATTGCTCGAGGAATTCGATCTCGTCGGTGCCGGCGACCGGAAGGTCATCGAGTACTCGGGCGGTATGCGCCGCCGCGTGGACATCGCATGCGGCCTCGTGACGCGACCGGAAGTCGTGTTCCTCGACGAGCCCACCACGGGTCTCGATCCCCGAAGTCGGCAGAGTGTGTGGTCGTTGGTGTCCGCACTGAAGGAACAGGGCATCACGATCCTGCTCACCACCCAGTACCTCGAAGAAGCAGACTTGCTGAGTGACAACATCGTCGTCATCGACAAGGGCACGGTGATCGCCGAGGGTACGGCCGACGAGTTGAAGGCCCGCACTGGCGGAAACTACTGCGAGGTCGTACCGGCTCGTCTCGAAGACCTCCCTGTGGTTCGCGACATCCTCGCTTCGCTCACCTCACCCGACAAAGTCACCGAGACCGGTTCCGACCGGCTGTCGATCCCCGCGGAATACGGCGCACAGACCCTTGCAGAGGCATTGCGGCGACTCGACCTGGCCAAGGTCGAACTCGCGGACATCGCCCTGCGCCGTCCGTCCCTCGACGATGTGTTCCTCTCGATCACGGGCCGCAACGACGCCACCGATCCCGGTGCTGCTGTGGAGTCCGACCGCGCTCCGCAACGAGAGGGACTGTCGCTGTGACCTCGACCACCAAGCCGCGGACCTCGGCACGCGCCGGGTCCGCGTCGATCGCTGGCCGGCACGCGCGCCCGAAACCGACAGCCTTCGGACAGTGGCTCGCACTGTCGGGCCGCAACATGCACACGATGTGGGTGTACGGCCAGTTCTTCGTCGCAGTGCTGGCGCCGCTGATCTTCACCATCGGCTTCTACCTGCCCCTCAAGCTGGTGATGCAGCTGACGGCAGGCGTCGACTACGCCCAGTTCGTCATGCCGATCATCGTGTTGCAGGCCATGGCATTCACTGCGGTGTCGGCAGCTCACCGGGCCGCGACCGAGGCGTCGAACGGCATGAACTCCCGGTTCCAGACGATGCCGATCGCCACCGGAGTGCCCCTCGCTGCGCGTATGACGTCCTGCTTCGTTCATTCGGCGGTGTCACTGATCGCGGCCATCGGGTACGGATACCTGATCGGATTCCGATTCCAGGCGGGAGTCGACTTCACCATCGGGTTCTGCGCATTCGCCATGCTGGTCGGGTTCACATTGACAGCCGGTGCCGACGCCCTCGGAACACTGACGAAGAGCCCCACGATCACCAGCCAGGCACTCACCATTCCGCAGTTGATTCTCGGCATGTTCTCGTCCGGTTTCGTTCCGGTGTCCAACTTTCCGGAATGGGCGCAGGGGTTCGTGCGTAACCAGCCGATCTCGCACTTTGCCAATTCACTGCGTGGCATGACAGACGGGACGATCACACTGCACGGGCTCATGCCGTCGATTCTGTGGTGCGCAGGTCTGGCGCTCGTATTCATTCCACTGTCCATCTGGGCGAACGTGAGGCGCGGATGACCCAAGAACAGCAAGTACAGCAAATCCCCAGCCTGGCACTGACCTTCCCGCCGGCCACGGAAACGAATTCCGAGAAATCGGCGCGGGCGTTGGTCGCCCACAGCCTCCTTCAGACCGGACGACTGCTTCTTCGGTGGACCCGCGATCCGTTCACGATGCTGCAGGCCGTGATCTATCCGGCACTCATGCTGGTGATGTTCTGGATCGTTCTCGGTGTCACGATCACCGAGGGTACGAACGTCGAGGCCATCTACGGCCAGGTTGCGATGATCACCCTCGTCGGCGCGATGTTCGGCTCGATCGCGAGCGGACTGTCACTGAAGAAGGAGTGGGCCGACGGGCTACTCAGTCGCTTCTGGGTGCTGCCCGTACACCGCGCGTCCGGGTTGGTCAGTCGGTTGCTCGCTGAAGGCGTGCGAATCCTGGTCACGACGGTATTGATCGTTGCGGTGGGATTCGCGCTCGGCTTCCGGTTCGATCAGGGACTGCTGCCGGGCCTGTTGATGCTCTTGCTTCCGTTGCTGTTCGGAATGGCCTTCGCCACCCTGGTGACGGCACTGGCAGTCAACGCCGCCAAAGCACCGCTCGTGGAACTGCTGTCGCTGCTGTGCACCCTGATGATGTTCTTCAATTCGGGATTCGTACCCACGATGGCGTACCCGAAGTGGCTTCAGCCGGTGGTCGAGAACCAGCCGATGTCGTGCGTGATCGAAGCAATGCGGGGATTGTCCGCGGGCGGTCCTGTCGCCGAGCCACTCGTCAAGACGTTCATCTGGTGTGGCGCAGCGCTGCTGATCTTCACCTACCCGGCGATCCGCGGATACCGCCGCGCTGCCGGCACTCCCCCCTGATCGAGGGGACGTCAATGAGGCCCTGAGCGGGGCCTCGATCGCGCGGAAACGGTCATATCGGAAATCGCGTCGTGTGACACTGGTCACCGTTGTGCCGACTCGTGAATCGTGCAGCGACGTGCACGGACCGAGTGGGCTTACCCCAACGGCGGCCACGCGCTGATGCCCGCGGCCATTCCGGAAGGAATCCGCTCATGCACAAGGCGTTATTCGATTTCCAACCTCGCCGCGCCGGTCGTGCCGCCGCGATGCTCCTCACTGTGGCTGCCACCATCACCACATTCACGGTAGGTGCCGCGCCTGCCTCCGCGGCGCCAACCGACGGCACCGTCTACATCACCGAACCCAACAGCGGCGAACTGGTCACCGTCCCCGTCACCGGCGGGGCACCCACCACCCTCACCACCGAACTCGACGAACCGTACGGAGTGGCCGTCGCCGATAACACCCTCTACATCACCGAAATCAGCAGCGGCGAACTGGTCACCGTCCCCATCACCGGCGGCACCCCCACCACCATCACCACCGAACTCAGCGGCCCGTATGGAGTGGCCGTCGAACCCGAGGGAAGCTGCTCCGGCTCACTCTGCGACCTCTTCGGCAACCTCTCGTAAACAAGGCACACGAGAAAGCGGGACACCCTCACACAACTGTGAGGGTGTCCCGCTGCTTACGGATAGTGGAGGTCTCAGCCCTCTTTGCAGGGAGCCTCGACGCGCTGCGCGTAGGTGGGATCGAGTGCAGCCTGCACGATGTACATCGCGCGGGGGTTGCTCGTCAGCTCGGCGTGTGTAGTCGTGTTCGACTCGCATCCGTCCTGAACCCAGATGTTGTCGACGGTGGCGTCCGGGCCAGCGGTGAGGAAGGTGTTCTCGGGCGGCGTCGATATCTTGTCGTTGCGGCTCGCGATCACGGTGTAGTCGATGCCCCGATCGGTGTCGCCGCCGGCGTTGAGGATCTGCAAGAACGGCGACCCGACCATTTGCTGGATGTACGAGGGACCGACTGCCATACCGGCCAACGGCTGCACCGGCACGCCCAATGCCTCCGCGAGGGCACCGAGTGCCTGTACGTCACCGAAGCTCGTTCCGTGGTTGGTGGCACCGAGGGTGACCAACCTGTTGACCTTGTTCTGAGAGGGATCGAGGAGGTTCGCGCCACCGTCGAAGCGGAGGTACTGGCGCGACATGGTGCCGCCCTGCGAATGACCGACGATGTCCACCTGCGGCGAACCTGTCGTTTCCCGGACCTTGTCCACGAATCCCGCCAGCTGCACCGCCGATTCTCGGATGTCCGCACCACCGAGCATTTCCAGTACGTTGCCGTCTACCAAGTTGGCGTTGTTGCCGTACTCGAGTGCGAACACGCAGTAGCCCTCGGCAACCAGTTCGGGAGCGAGCTCCTTCCACGTCTCGACCATGCCGACCCAGGTTCCGTGCACCAACACCACTGGTCGCGGGTGCTCCGCGGTGGGCTTGCAGGACCAGTCGTTGACACCCTCGAGAGTGGAGACCGCCGGGGGATTCGGTGCGGACTCGGCCGCAACCGGTGCAGCAAACCCGAGCGAAGCGACAACACCCAACGAAACTGCCAGGGCCCTTTTGCCCAACGACATACCCATCTCCCTCGTATCCTTGGAAAGACCCTGCTCGTATTCTTGGAGAACTCGCGTTCCTGGAAAAACCCTTGGGGCCGTCGAGCAGGCTACTGCATTGCACCCGCGTTGGGAAGAAAGTCTCGACCTGACATCGAGGTTACAGGAAGGGGCGAGAAAGCTCTCCGAGCACAGTGCGGACTGAGTCGAACAGTGGGGCCGATAATGTACTTTTCCGTAGAAGACCCGAACGACGAGGGCGGCCGAAACGGCAGTACGGCCCCCACATCTCCGGCGGAATCGGCATTGCAGAAGCTCGAGTTCCTGCGCGCCGAACTCGACGAGATCGACTCTGCACTGATGGAGACGGTGCGCGCACGTCTGGAGGTGTGCCTACGAATCGGGCACCTCAAACAAGAAGCCGACATCCCCGTGGTGCAGCCGGCCAGGATGGGACTGGTTCACGAACGCGCCCGCGATTTCGCTAACGCTCATGGCCTCTCCCCCGATTTCTTCAATACCCTCTACACAATTCTGATTGCGGAAACATGCCGCTTGGAGGAACAGATCATCAACGCCGACTTTGCGAGCGATCCAGAATGAGCACCCGAACCCTCCTGATCGACAATTACGACTCGTTCACCTACAACTTGTTCACGTTGTTGGTCGAGGTGAACGGTGAGCCGCCCACGGTCGTGCACAACGACGTGCCGTGGGAGTCGATCGACTGGGATCGCTACGACAACGTCGTCATCTCCCCCGGTCCCGGACGACCGGACCGGGTTCGCGATTTCGGAATCAGCAGACGCGTTCTCGAGGAGACGACGCTGCCGGTACTGGGTGTGTGCCTCGGCCACCAAGGTCTCTGCCAGTTGTTCGGCGCACGTGTCGGCCTGGCACCGGAACCCATGCACGGGCGAGTATCGATGGTCGAACACAACGGCTCCGAGCTGTTCGAAAACATTCCGTCGCCGCTGCCGGTGGTGCGCTACCACTCCCTGATCGCCGACGAATTGCCGGCCGACCTCCAACCGACCGCCTGGACCTACGACGGGGTCCTCATGGCGGTGAGGCACCGCAGCCGCCCGTTCTGGGGCGTGCAATTCCATCCGGAATCGATCAGTACCGCCTACGGCCGGGAACTGCTCGCGAACTTCCGCGATCTGACGCCCACCCATCAGGGCACCGCACCTCGTCCGGATCCGATCCGAGTTCCGCTACGGCACGCGCCGTACGTCGTCTCCCGAGTATGCGTCGAGCACGAAGCCAACCCGACCACCACGTTCGAGGAGCTGTTCGCAGACGGCCCGAACGCGTTCTGGCTGGACGGAACGTCGGCGTCCGAACCGGAATCTCGGTTCACCATTCTCGGGAACTCGTCAGGGCCACGGGCCGAATACATCACGTACGACGTCGACGAACAGATCGTGCAGATAGTCCGTGAGGGTCTCCCGGCGGAACAGGTGCACACGTCGATCTTCGATTACCTCGAACGACAGCTGCGCGCCCGCGCGGTACCAGGCATGCCGGGGTTGCCGTTCGGCCTGGGCTACGTCGGCTTCCTCGGATACGAGCTGAAGGCCGAGACCGGGGGGCGCCGCACACATTCCGCGCAGACGCCGGACGCCGCATTCGTCTTCGCCGATCGCGCCGTGGTCATCGATCACTCGAACGACCGCACATACGCGTTGTGTCTGAGTGATCGCAGCGACGACCCGGAGATGCGGCACTGGCTCACCGAGACCGAGTCGGCACTACGCCGACTGGCAGAACCGGACCACGAACCGCTGACCGCCCCCGTCATTCGCGACGTGGAACACGCGGAACTCGAACTGCGCCACGATCATGACGAGTACCTGAAGCGAATCGGCGAGGCTCTCGACGAGATCCGTGTCGGCGAGTCCTATGAGGTGTGCCTGACCAATATGGCGCGGGTGGGGCGAACCATCGACCCACTGCCCACGTTCGAGCATCTACGCAGCATCAGTCCGGTGCCCTACAGTGCGTTCCTCGACTTCTCCGGCCTGTCGGTGCTGAGTGCCTCACCCGAGCGGTTTCTCCGGATCGGCGCCGACCGTGTCGTCGAATCGAAACCCATCAAGGGCACGCGGCCGCGTGGTGCCACGCCCGAGCAGGACGCCCGCCTCCGTCAGGATCTGCTCGACAGCGAGAAGGACCGCGCCGAGAACCTGATGATCGTGGACCTCACCCGCAACGACCTGACGCACGTGTGCGTACCCGGGTCCGTGCACGTTCCCTCGTTGTTCGACGTCGAAACGTATTCGACCGTGCATCAACTCGTGTCGACCGTGCGCGGCACCCTGAGCCCCGACCACTCGGTGATGGACTGCGTGCGCGCCGCCTTCCCCGGCGGCTCCATGACGGGAGCTCCGAAGATTCGGACGATGGAGATCATCGACCGACTCGAGGAAGGGCCACGAGGCATCTACTCGGGAGCGATCGGCTACTTCTCCCTCACCGGCACCGCAGACCTGTCGATCGTGATCCGCACGATCGTGGCAACCGACGACGAGGTCACGTTCGGCATCGGCGGTGCCATCACCGCCCTGTCCGATCCGGAAGAAGAGTTCGACGAGGCCATCGTGAAGGCGTCCGCGATGTCACGTGCCATATCTGTAGCGGTGGACCACCCAGGCGAGGCGTAGTCGTGACGCCCGGCGTCCGACTGGATTCGGCCGTTGTCGTCGGCGGAGCGGGGGCGGTCGGCGTCATGGTCGGCGACGTGTTCCGGACGGCCGGTATCGATGTCGCCGTCGTCGACAAGGCTGCGCGGCAGCCCTTCCCCGGCACCTACATGCGCGCCGACATCACGGCACCCGACAGCGCACTGAAAAGCCTTCTCCGAGGGGCGGGCGTCATAGTCCTCGCAGTACCCGAGCAGGCGGCACTCGATGCCTTGCCCGAACTCGCCGGATCACTGTCGGCCGAGTCGGTTCTCGCGGACACACTGTCGGTGAAATCGCGTTTCGCCGAAGCCTTACAGGCGAGCCCGATCGAGTGCGCGGCGGTCGGCATCAACCCCATGTTCGCGCCCACTCTCGAACCGAACGGACGCCCGGTCGCCGCTGTCACCTACCGCCCCGGAGCCGGCGTGGATCGCGTGCTGAGCGCATTCACCGAATCGGGAGCCGCGGTGATACCCCTCGAGGCGGATCGCCACGACCGGCTCACCGCGCTCACACAGGCGTTGACCCACGCGAGCATCCTGTCGTTCGGGCTAGCGCTGGCCGAAGAGGAGCTCGACCCTGCCGAACTCGTCGCGGTCGGCACCCCACCCCACATGCTGTCGCTCGCGCTCCTTGCCCGAGTCTCGGGCGGCACCCCGGAGGTGTACTGGGATGTCCAGGCGGGTAACCCCTACGCAGAACAGGCCCGCCGTGGGCTGGCCAACGCCGTCACGGCACTGAACGACGTGGTCGCCAACGGCGACGAAGCAAGGTTCACGAGGTTGATGGAACGCGCCGAATCCGCACTGGGCAGCGAGTCCGAAGCGTTGCGGACAACCTGCGCGGAGGTGTTCACCCAACTGGGACGGAGGTACTGATGACACTCGCGGAGCCACACAATCGTGTCGAATCAGCGGTCCTTCGCGGGCTCACTCGTGACAGCGCGGTAGTCCGCGGGCTCGCCCGCGACAGCGCAGTCATCCGCGGGCTCGCCCGCTCATGGAGCCACCGCGCGACGGTGAAGAAGGCCGAACCCGATCTCGACGACCTCTTCGACCTCGGCAAGCGTGACTACCCGAACGCCCTGCTCCCGTTCGCGGATCACGACACCTTCCGCGGCTTGGACACCGACCAACAGGACCGGCTCCGTTCGTGGGCATGGATCGCCTTCAACAAGAACGTGATGGACGTCGAGGAGTACGTGGTCAATCCGGGTTTCGATCTGATCGCCCACGACGGCCTCGATTCCGGGATCGGCGAAACCATGGCTCTGGCCGTGCACCAGGCGATGGTGGACGAGCAGTACCACACGTTGATGCACCTGAACGCGAGCGCCGTCATGCGTCGCCGCAGGGGCTGGCCGATGCCGAACAAGGCCTTACCGGATGTGCGCACGGTCCGTCGACAACACGAAGTCACCTCGTCCGAGCCGGACCCGCGACGCCGCGCAATCGACACGTTGGCCTACATGACGGTCGCCGAAATCTCGATCAGCGCCTACCTCGATCTGATCTCCGAGGACGAAGCGATCCAGCCCGTCAACCGGGCAACGGTCGCCTTGCACAATCGCGACGAACGCGCACACGCCACGATCGCCGACGACATCGCGGGCGTCGTCTACGACACCTTGAGCGAGCCGGAACGAGACTTGTACCTCGCCGGGCTCGTCGACGCCATGACGGCATTCGCCGGCAACGACTTCGCCGCGTGGCACCGCATCGTCGAACTCGAACGGGTGCCCGGCGGCCGAGCAATGATCGACGACGCGGCGCACGATGGCGGGCACCGGAACCTCGTCCAGGACTTCACCGGAATCCGAAAGCTGTGCAACCACGTCGGTGCCGCAGATCGGATCCAGTGCGACTGGACCTGATCCGCGGCACCGACCAACGACTATCCGACTACGGGCGATCTTCCCCGCACGCAACGAGAGCCGTCAACGCCGTAATCCACAGCGCCGCGAACTCGTCCACCTCGTTCTTGGTGAGAATCGCGGACGGGAATCCCATGTACGCGGTCAATTGCAGGCCGTCATCGGTATCGGTGACCACCGACTGGATGTCGAGGACTGCCTGCGCCGGCAGGGCACTCTTGTCCGCGCCACCGAGTTCGGGGGCATCGGCATCCGGGAGCCAGCCCAATCCGCGAAGCGCCTCCGGAATCTCGGCTGTGCTGACCCGACCGATGTAGTTGAAGACGATCTGCGGTTCCGGCCACTCACGCATGACTGCGGCGGTGTCCTCGTTGAGGTACCGCAACATGCCGTAACCGATGCCCTTGTCCGGAATCACAGCCAACTGATCACGAACCGCGTGCACAGCATCGACTGCCGAAGACCCACCCATGAGGGCGTCCGACAGGTCGATGCCGGACAGGTCGAGCCGTGCCGGGTACATAGTGGTGAACCAGCCGACAGTGCGTGACAGGTCTGCGCCTGGCACGACGGACTCTTCACGGCCGTGGCCCTCCAAGGTCACGAGCGTCGCCGGATGGTCGACCCCGCGTGCGCGGCGCCATTCGGCCGTGGCCATGGCGAGTGCGGTGGCGAGAACATCGCTGAGATCGCCGCCGAGTTCGTCCGGTGCCGATTCGAGCAGCGCCTCGGTCACTGCGACCGGAACGTCGACCTGGGTCCGTGTGACCGTGTGGAACACGTCCACGTCGAGGTCCAGTGCACGCGATCCCAGGAGCGGATCGGGTCCGTCCAGAATGCCGCGCCACACATCGAGCTCGGCCGCCCGCTCGGGCAGCTGAGCCGCTTCGATCAGACCGTCCGTCCAGCGGCGCAGAGAAGTGCCCACCGGCTGCAGCGCCGGCGTGGTTCCCTCGGCGACCTGGGCTCCCGCAATCGCGAAGTCGGGCACCAGGATGCGCCACGACACGGAATCGACCACCAGGTGATGCGGGACGATGACGAGCACACCGCGTGCGGACGGATCCGTCGGCTCCAACCAGACCAATTCGATCATGGCTCCGGCCCTCGGATCGAGGCGGTCGAGCGCGTTGCCGGACTCCGCCTTGATCACCTCGGCGAGAGACATCGGCCCCGCGGACTCCGCCGGATCGAACTCGGCGCGGTGAATCCAGTCGTTGACATTCGTTTCACCTGCGGGAGCGATGTCGAGCTGCGGTCCCGACTCGGTGTCGACAAGCCTCGAACGAAGCACGTCGTGCGCGTCGACAACGGCCGTCACGGTCTCGACTACCTGACGCCGGTCGATGCCCTCGGGCAGCGACAACGTCATGGGCATCACGAACTGGTTGTAGTCGCCACCTCGGTCGACCATCTTCGCAGCGATCGGAGTGAGCGGAACCGTGCCGGACCCGCCGCCCTCGAACTCCTCGAGCGTGACGACACCGCCCGCCTCCACCGTCGCAACCAGCTGCGCGACGGTACGGCACTCGAACACGTCACGCGCGGTGAAGTGAATGCCCGCCGCACGAGCGCGCGAGACCAGCTGGATCGAACCGATGCTGTCGCCGCCGAGTTCGAAGAACGAATCGTCGATACCGATCCGATCGCGACCGAGCAGCTCTCCGAAGAGGTCCGCGAGCGTCGCTTCCATCTCCGTTCGTGGAGCACGGAATTCTGTGGTCGCCGCGAATTCGGGGACCGGGAGCGCACGACGGTCCAGCTTGCCGCTGGTACCCATCGGAAGCTCGTCCAGCACCACGATCGCGTCCGGCACCATGTATTCCGGCAACGACTGCGCGGCGAAACCGCCGAGTTCCGACGTGTCCACCGAGCGTCCCGATTGCGGCACGACGTAGGCGGCCAAGCGTGGACCGACCGCACTCTCGAGGACGATCACAGCCGCCTTGGCGACGTTCTCGTGACGGGCCAGAGCGTTCTCGATCTCACCGAGCTCGATACGCAGACCACGGATCTTCACCTGGAAGTCGGTGCGGCCCACGAACTCGATTGCCCCGTGTTCGTTCCACGACACGAGGTCGCCGGTGCGGTACATGCGCGATCCGTCGTCGACGAAGGGATTCGCCACGAACCGGTCCGAGCTCACACCCGGTCCGCCCACATATCCGCGTGCCAGCTGTGTGCCGGCGAGGTACAGCTCGCCGGCCACACCGATGGGCGTGGGAATCAACCGGGCGTCGAGCACGTACGCCTGGGTGTTCCATGCGGGTGACCCGATCGGTGCCGTGGTGTGCGCCTCGGTCGAATTCACCGTGTACGCAGTGGAGTTGATGGTCGCCTCGGTCGGTCCGTACAGGTTGACCAACCGTGCCTTCCCGAGCGATTCGACACGCACCGCAGTCGCCTGAGGCAGTGCCTCACCACCCGCGAAGACGTAACGCAGTGAACCGCAACGGTCTGCGTCGGCAACATCGAGGAACATATCGAGCACCGTCGGTACGAACTGGATGACGGTAACCTTTTCCGCTGCCACGGCGTCGGCCATGTACCCGGGATCGCGGTGTCCGTCCGGTCCCGCGACCACGAGCCGTCCACCGACGACCAACGGCAAGAACAGTTCCCACACCGAAGCGTCGAACGTGAACGGCGTCTTCTGCAGCACGACGTCGTCGCTGCCGATTCCGTATTCACCCTGCAGCCAGCTGAGCTGGTTCGCGAGTGCACGGTGCGAGATCTGGACGCCCTTCGGCCGGCCCGTCGACCCCGACGTGTACAGCGTGTACGCCAGGTTCTCCGGTCCCGCAGCGGCCAGCCGTTCGTCGGCACGGATGGGTCCGCCGTCGAACGCGGCCGGATCGAACTGGTCCATCCGCACGACCGGGGTGTCCCCCGCCGCGAACTCCGCGCTCGCAGTGATGATGCATGCCGGCTTCGCGCTGGCGACCACGTACTCGATGCGCTGCGCCGGGTGTTGCGGATCGATCGGCACATATGCGCCACCCGCCTGCAAGATCGCGTAGAGACTCACGACCATGTCGAGCGAACGATCCAATGCGACACCGACAACCAGATCCGGTCCGACACCGATCGAGATCAGGTGCCGTGCCAGACGATTCACTCGATCCGCGAACTGTGCGTACGTCAGGCTCTCGCCCTCCGCAACGACAGCCGTGGCATCCGGGGTGAGCGCCACCTGCTCGTCGAACATGTCGACGACGGAGGTGGCTGCCACCGGGCGCCTGGTGTCGTTCCAGCCGTCCACGACGAGCGCCCGTTCCTCGGCGGTGAGGAGGTCGATGTCGCCGACGAGGGTGGAGTTACGGGTAGCGACGGTGTGCAGGATCTTGTCGAGCCTCGATCCCAGCCGCTCGATCGTCTGGTGATCGAACACGTCCGGAAGGTATTCGAGGGCCAGCGAGACCTCCGAATCCGACTGCGCGAGCAACGTCAGCGGGTAGTGCGAGGCGTCGGCGATGTTCACGCCTTCCACTCGCAGCCCGTCGATGTCGCTGCTCTCGGTCAACCCGGCTCGGTCGACGGGGTACGACTCGAAGATCGTCAAGGTGTCGAAGAGACCACCGATTCCGGCGATCTGCTGGATCTCCGGCAGACCGACGTGGTGGTGATCGAGCAATGACGACTGTTCGGCCTGCAGTCTTTCCAGCAGTCCGACGAGCGACTCGTTCGGGTCGATACGCACCCTGATGGGCAGCGTGTTGATGAACAGTCCGATCATCGACTCGACTCCGGACACCTCGGGCGGTCGACCGGACACGGTTGCGCCGAACACGACGTCCTCCGACCCGGTCATCCGGGCCAGCAACAGACCCCACGCGGCCTGCACGATGGTGTTCATCGTGACACCACGATCGCGGGCGACGCGGGCCAACTCTTCGCTGACCGCGGCACCGACCCGAACCGGGTACTTCACCGGTCCCGGCCGTTCCGCACCACTCTGAGGAGGTGCGGGCGCAACAACCGTCGGAGCGTCGAGACCGGCAAGGGCATGTGCCCAGGCGTTCCGCGACACCTGCGCGTCGCGCTCGGACAGCCAGCTCAGGAAGTCGCGGTAGCCGCGAACACGTGGCAGATGTGTCGCGTCGCCGCGTGTGGCGTAGAGAACCAGCAGGTCCTTCATCAGCAGCGGCATCGACCAGCCGTCGAGCAGGATGTGGTGGTTGCTGATCGAGAAGCGATACGTGTCCGCCCCGGTGCGGATCAACAGGCACCGCATCAACGGCGGACGCGTCATGTCGAAGCGACCGGACCGATGTTCGGTGACGAGACGTGCAATCTCCTCGTCCTGTTCGGCACCCGACAGCGAGCGGAGATCGACCTCGCGCCACGGCATCTCGACGTCGTCGAGGACGACCTGTACCGGCGCACCGGATTCGTTCTGCACGAACGCGGTCCGCAGGTTGGCGTGACGAGCGATCAGTGCGTTCGCCGCTGCTCGCAGCCGATCGGCGTCGACCGTTCCGGCAAGGTCGAGTACGACCTGCGCGGTGTAGACGTCGATCGTCTGCTCCGCGAACACGGAGTGGAAGTACAGGCCCGACTGCAACGGGGCCAACGGCCACACATCGCGCACACCCTGGTACTTCTGCTCCAGAACCTCGAGCTCGCCCTGACCGATCGAGACGAGGTGGACGTCGGACGGGGTGAGTCCGCCGCTGCCCGGCTTCGTCGCGTACTCGGCAAGGGCTGCTGCGGCGGTGTGCCACAGTTGCGCCAGCTCGCCGACTTCCTCTGCCTCGAGGATCCCGGTGGCGAAGGCGAAGCTCGCCGACAACTCCGGCCCCGACGCGGTTTCGGAGGTCACGGCATTGATGCTCAGCACTGCCGGAGCGACCATGTCGTCGTCCATGGCACCGCCGAATTCACCGCTGTCCGAATCTGGAATCCAGCCGAGTTCGCGCAGTTCCTCGGGGAGTTCGACGGCGCCGGCCTTACCCAGGTAGTTGAAGCCGATCTGCGGGGTCGGCAATCCTGCCAGCGCTGCCCCGGTCTCCTCGTTGAGGTAGCGGAGGAGTCCGTAGCCGATGCCGTGGTCCGGAACCGCCAACAGCTGTTCCTTGACGGCCTTCAGCGCGATGCCGGCGCCCGGCCCACCGCTGAACGCGTCGTCGAGATCGGCGCGGCCGATATCCAGACGCACCGGGAACAAGGTGGTGAACCAGCCGACGGTCCGTGCGAGGTCGGCACCGGGAACGGTCTCCTCCTCGCGGCCGTGGCCCTCGAGGTTGATGAGGACCGAACTGTCGGCGATGCCACGTCCGGCACGCCACCACGACACGGCGAGAGCGAGTGCGGTGAGCAGCCCGTCGTTCACACCGCCCTGCACGACCTCGGGAACCTTCGTCAGCAGTGCCTCGGTCAGCTCCGTCGAGAACGTGATGCTCGTGCGCGACGTCGACGAGATCACGTCCCGCTTCGGATCGAGAGCCCTCGACCCGAGCAGCGGGTCTTCTCCGGCCAGCGTGCGCTGCCAGAAGTCGAGTTCCGCGCTGCGATGCGGCGAGCGCGCCTCTTCGACGAGGCCGTTGGCCCAGGCCCGCATCGACGACCCTGTCGCCGGCAACTGCGGCTGCTGACCCTGGGAAACCTGCGAACCGGCGGCTACGAAGTCGGGCACCAGGATGCGCCACGACACGCCGTCGACCACCAGGTGGTGCGCGAGCACCAGGAGGCGCCCGCCGGTGTCACCCAGCTCGGGAGCCGGATCGAACCAGACGAACTGAACCATCCGGCCGGCCGCCGGATCGAGGCGGTCCGCTGCTCGGTTCATCGCGTTCTGCCCGAATTCCGCAAATTCGGAGGTGCCCGGAGCCGCAGTGATCTCGAGGCGTTCGATCAGTTCGCCGGCGCCGAAGGCGTCACCGACGGACAGAGATTCGAAAGTGCGGTCGGTACCGGTTCCGGTCAGTCGCGAGCGCAGCACGTCGTGCTGAGCCAACACCGCGTCGACCGTCGTGACCACATCTTCGCGGGTCACGCCGACTGGCAACTTCAGCAATACCGCCTGCGAGAAACGGTCGAAGCTTCCCGCCGTGTCGAGCAGCCAGTGCGCGATCGGGGTCAGGGCGACCTCGCCCACACCTCCGCCGGGCAGCTCCTCGAGCGTGACGACCTCCGACTCGGAACTCCACACCGCGACCTCGGCGATACCGGCAACGGTCTTGCGCTCGAACACGTCACGAGCGGCGAAGAGCACACCTGCGGCCTTGGCCCGGGTAGTCAACTGAATGGACACGATGCTGTCGCCGCCGAGTTCGAAGAACGAATCGTCGACGCTCACCCGCTCCACGCCGAGAACCTCGGCGAACACTCCGGCAATCGTCTCTTCCATGGCACCCGACGGCGCGCGGAAGTCGGAGGACATCGACACGAACTGTGGTTCGGGAAGCGCCTTGCGGTCGAGCTTGCCGGCGGGGGTGAGTGGCACCTCCGAGATCGCCATGATCGACGACGGCACCATGTAGCCCGGTAGCGTTTCCGACACGAACGACGACAGCTCTGCCACGTCGATCGTCTGTCCTGGTGCGGGCATCACGTACGAGACGAGGACCGTCTGCCCGGTCTGCTCGCGGTGGTGTCCCATCGTGATCGCGAAGTCGACCGACGGGTGCCGACCGAGCTCTGCGTCGATCTCGCCCAGTTCGATTCGGAAGCCACGCACCTTGACCTGGAAGTCGCTGCGGCCGACGTAGTCGAGCACATGACCGTCGTCCGTGGGCACCCAGCGCACGACGTCACCGGTGCGGTACAGCCGCTCCCCGGCCCCACCGAACGGGTTCGCAACGAAGCGCTCCGCAGTGAGACCGAACCTGTTGTTGTATCCGCGGGCCACGCTCGGTCCGGACACGTACAGCTCGCCGGGCACACCGACCGGCACCGGAGCCAGCCGCGAATCCAGCACGACCAGATCCACACCACGGGTCGGTCCACCGATGGTGACCGGCTCCCCTGGCTGCATCGCCTCACTGGACGTGCTCCAGATAGTGGCCTCCGAGGGACCGTAGAGGTTGAACATCTTGCGGCCCGGTGCCCATCGCGCCATCAATTCCGGCGGGCAGGCTTCACCGGCGACACAGATGACCTCGACGTTGTCGAGACCAGCCGGATCCACGGTGGTCAGTGCCGCCGGGGTGACGAACGCATGGGTGACCCGCTGGTCCTTGAGCAGACGCGCCAACTCCTCGCCGCCGTAGATGACGCCGGGGGCGATCACCATGGTGGCTCCGGCCGCGACCGGGTACAGCAGTTCGAACACCGACGCGTCGAAGCTGGGCGAGGCGAAGTGCAATACCCGCGACTGCGCTGTCACACCGAGGTGATCGCGGTGGTCGGACGTGACGTTCGCCAGTCCCGCGTGCGTCACGACGACGCCCTTGGGCAAACCTGTCGATCCGGACGTGTAGATGACGTACGCCGCGTCCGCGATCCTGATCGGCCGCAGGCGCTCACCGTCGGTGACCGGGGCGGCAGATGCCGCGCCGCACACGTCGGCGAATTCCGGATCGTCGAGTACGAGCCAATCGACGGTGCCGGGAAGCTCCGCGACGTGCGTCGTGGTGACGAGTCCGACCGATGCCGCCGAATCGGTGACCATGTGCAGGATGCGCTCGTACGGGTAGCTCGGGTCCACGGGAACGAACGCAGCGCCCGTCTTCGCGACCGCCCACACGGACAGCACGGATTCGACGGACCGAGTCAGAGCAAGAGCAACGAAGTCCTCTGCGCCCACACCTCGGTCGATCAGCACCCGAGCCAAGCGGTTCGACCGTTCGTCGAGCTCTTGGTAGGTGACCGTCTCGTCACCGCACACGATGGCGACGGCAGCCGGGTCCTGTGACGCAGCCGCTTCGAGAATCTCCACCATGGTGAGCGGGTCCGCGGATTCCTTGCCACGAACCGGCGTCAGCGCACGGCGTTCCGTCTCACCGAGGATGTCGATGTCGCCGACACGCACCGCGGAATCGGTGGTGACAGCGTCGAGGATCCACCGGAATCGGTCCGCGAAGCCGCGAATGGTGCTCTCGTCGAACAGATCCGTGGCGTAGGTGAACACACCTCGCATCGCGTCGTCCTCGTCGGCGAGAGTGAGCTGCAGGTCGAACTTCGACGAGCTCATACCGCCGTCGAGCCCCTGAATCGTGAGGCCAGGAAGTTCGACGTGCGCCTGCTCGACGTTCTGGAACGCCAACGCCACCTGGAAGAGCGGCGTGAACGCCGTCGAACGCTCCGGCTGCAGGATCTCCACGAGACGCTCGAAGGGAACGTCCTTGTGGGTGAACGCACCGAGGTCGTCGTGCCGCACGGCTGCCAGCAGATCGGCGAACCGAGCCTCCGAGTCGACCTGAGTACGCAGCACCAGGGTGTTGACGAACATTCCCACGATGTCGTCGAGCGCGGATTCACCGCGGCCCTCGATCGCGGTACCGACGGCGATGTCGTCGGTACCACTCAGCCGAGCGAGCAGCACCGCGAGTGCTGCGTGCGCAACCATGAACAACGACGCGTTGTTCTCGCGCGCCAGCTCGGTGAGCCGTGCACGCAGATCGGAGTCGATCTCGAAATCGAAGTTCGCACCACGCAGCGACTGCGACTGCGGCCGCGGGCGATCGGTCGGCAACGGCAGCACGTCGGGCAGTCCCGCAAGTGCCTCCTGCCAGTAACCGATCTGCTTCGCCGACAGCGATTCCGGGTCCTTCTCGTCACCGAGAAGTTCGTGCTGCCACAACGAGAAGTCCGCGTATTGGACGTCCAGTGGCGCCCAGCCTGGTTCGGTCCCGGCCACGTGAGCGCTGTAGGCGATCACCACGTCGCGTGCCAGCGGTGCCGTCGAGGCACCGTCAGCGGAGATGTGGTGGATCACGATGGCCAGCACGTGCTCGGTCTCGTTCAAGCGCAGCAGGTTCGCTCGCACCGGCACGCCGGCGGAGACATCGAAACCACGTGTCACGAGGTCGATGACGCGCAGACGCATTTCGTGCTCGTCCGCAACGGTCTCGGTGACGAGATCCACCCCGGCCTCGTCACGGGGCACGACGACCTGCACGGGTCCGTGACCGTCGTCCGGGTACCGGGTGCGCAGAGTTTCGTGGCGTTCCACGACGTCTGCGAGCGCGCTGCGCACCGCATCCACATCGAGCTCACCGCTGAGCCGGATGGCCAACGGGATGTTGTATGCGGCCGACGCGGTGTCGAACTGGTTGATGAACCACATCCGAGACTGAGCCGGGGACAACGGGATCCGCCCCGGTCGTTGCTGCGCCACCAGCGGCGGCCGTGTGCTCGCCTCGGTGGCGGAATGCTCTGCACGGGTGGCCAGCGCAGCCACCGACGGCGCTTCGAACAGCTCACGTACGCCGATGGTGGCCTCGAGCGCCGCATTGACGCGGGCAACGACACGGGTGGCGATGAGCGAGTTGCCGCCGAGGTCGAAGAACGAGTCGTCGACGCTGATGCGATCGCGGCCGAGGACGTCTTCGAAGATCGACGCGACGATCTCCTCGACGGGTGTGCGCGGTGCCCGGTAGTGCTCGCCGGTCGAACCGAACTCGGGTTCCGGCAGTGCCTTGCGGTCGAGCTTGCCGTTGATGGACAGCGGCAGTTCGTCGAGCGGAATCAGAGCCGCCGGAACCATGTAGCCCGGGACCGACTTGCCGGCGTAGCTCGAGATGTCGAGCAGATCGAGTGTCATGCCCGTCTCGGCCACCAAGTACGCGACCAACTGGTCGCCGGTGTGGCGGTCACTGTGCACGACCGCTACTGCCTGTGCGACGGACGGATGCGCTACCAGTGCGCGTTCGACCTCGCCCAGTTCGATACGGAAGCCACGCACCTTCACCTGGAAGTCGCTTCGTCCGATGTAGTCGAGGTTGCCGTCCCGGCTCCACCGCACCAGGTCGCCGGTGCGGTACATACGGGTGCCGCCGCCGAACGGGTTGGCGACGAACCGATCCGAGGTGAGGTCGAATCGACCGAAGTAGCCCCGGGCGAGCTGATCGCCCGCAAGATACAGCTCACCTGTCACGCCCACCGGAACGGGATTCAGCCGGGTGTCGAGAACGTATGTCTGCGTGTTCCATTCCGGTCGCCCGATGGGCACCGAACCGGACGTCTCGTCACCGCACTCGTAGTACGTGACACTGACTGCAGCCTCGGTCGGTCCGTAGAGGTTGTGGATCTCGGCATCGCTGACCGCGCGGAATCGAGTCACCACATCGGCCGGCAATGCCTCACCGATGCACAGGACACGGCGCACGCACGCGATCTGCTGCGGCCGCGCCACGGCCAGGAACGCCGAGAGCAGCGAGGGCACGAAGTGCAGTGTGGTGACCGACTCCGACTCGATCAGGTCGGCGAGATAGGCCGGATCCTTGTGTCCGTCCGGCGTCGCCACCACGAGACGCGCACCAGCGGTGAGCGCCCACCAGAACTCCCACACCGAAAGGTCGAACGTCGCAGGGGTCTTGAGGAGCACCGCGTCGTCGCCGCCGAGCGGGTACTGCGCCTGCTTCCAACGCAGCTGATTCGCGATCGCGGCATGGGGCACCGCGACACCCTTGGGTCGCCCGGTCGATCCGGAGGTGTAGATGACGTATGCCGTGTTGTCCGGATGCAGCGGAGCCGTGCGCTCACTGTCCGAGACAGGCGCGTCGTCGACGCCGCCCAGGTCGAGTTCGTCGAGCGCGATGTGCTGCGCGTCGCCCGGCAGATCGGGTGCGATTGCCGAGGTGGTGAGCACGCACACCGGCTGCGCGCTCTGCAGCACGTAGGCCGTTCGCTCCGCCGGGTGATCCGGGTCGATCGGCAGGTAGGCGCCGCCCGACTTCGCGACCGCGTACATCGCGACCAAGAGATCCACCGACCGGTACAACGCGAGACCGACGATGGTCTCGGGTCCCACACCCAGTGACATCAGATGCCGCGCCAGACGGTTGGCACGCTGATCGAACTCGCGGTAGGTCAGGCGCTCACCGTCGAAAACGATGGCGGGCGCATCCGGCGAAGCCGACACCGCAGCGTCGAACAGATCCGGGAGCGTGGCTGCCGGAAGTTCGTGGTCGGTGGCATTCAGGGAGCTCACGACGAGCCGGCGCTCGGACCGGTCCAGGATGGGCAGATCGCCCACCGGCAGATCCGGGTTGGCCGTCGCCGCCGACAGCACCCGCACGAACGAGTCCGCGAATCGCTGCACGGTCTGTTCCTCGAACAGGTCCGTCGCGTAGGTGAACACGCCGGCCATGTCCTCGCCATCGGCGCTGTCGCTGAGGATCAGATGCAGGTCGAACTGAGCGGTGTCGTTGCCCACCTCGAGTGGTGCAACCGTCAGATCCGGCAGCTCGAGAGTGGCCTTGGTGGTGTTCTGGAACGAGTACCCCACCTGGAATATCGGGTGATGCGCCATCGAGCGAGCGGGGTTCAGAACCTCGACTAGCCGCTCGAACGGGACGTCCGCGTGCGAGAACGCAGCAAGGTCGCTCTCGCGGGCACCTTCCACGATGTCCGAGAAGGTGCGCTCGCCGTCCACCTGCACGCGCAGCGCAAGGGTGTTGACGAACATGCCGACCACGCCGTCGAGTTCGCGTTCGCCGCGACCGGCGATCGGAGTACCGACCGCGATGTCGTCCGAGCCGGACAACCGGCTGAGCAGCGTCGCGAACGCCGCATGCACGACCATGAACACGCTGGCGTTGTGCTGCTTCGCAATCGACGCCAGACGATCGTGAAGTTCACCCGCCACGGTGAATTCGACCCGCGAGCCACGCAACGTCTGCTGCGGCGGACGCGGGTGATCCAACGGCAGTTCGAGAAGATCCGGCGCTCCCGCAAGAGACTTGCGCCAGAAGTTCACCTGCTGCGTGAGCAGGCTGTTCTCGTCGTCCTCGCTGCCGAGCAGCTCACGCTGCCAGATCGCGTAATCGGCGTACTGCACCGCCAACGGCTCGAATTCCGGCGCATTCCCGGAAACCCGGGCCATGTACGCCGTCATGACGTCACGTACGAACGGAGCCAGCGACTCGCCGTCCGTCGACACGTGGTGAATGACCAGTGCGAGGACGAAGTCGTTCGATCCGACCTCGAACAGACGCAGGCGCACCGGCGGAACATCCGCCGTGACATCGAAGCCGGTAGTGGCCATGGCAACGAGTTGCTCACGAAGCTCGTTCTCGTCCACCCGGACCGGTGCGACATCGAGCGACACCTGGTCCATCGGCAGGATCACCTGGTGTGCGCCCTCCGGAGAATCCGGGTACACGGTGCGCAGGGTCTCGTGGCGTTCGACGACGTCGAACACCGCAGCCTGCAAGGCCTCGGGGTCCAGCTTCCCGGTCAGGCGCACCGCCAGCGGGATGTTGTACGCCGCCGAGTCGGGATCGAAGCGGTTGATGAACCACATCCGGGACTGCGCCAACGACAGCGGGATGTGCTCCGGCCGCGGACCGGCCTTCAGCACCGGACGCGCATCCGCGCTGCCGGTCAGGTCTGCCACCCGCACCGCCATTTCGGCGACGGTGGGTGCCTCGAACAGCTCACGCACACCGATGCGGGTACCGACGACCTGCCCGATGCGCGACACCACACGTGTCGCACTGAGCGAGTTTCCACCCAGGTCGAAGAAGCTGTCGTCGACGCTGACCGACTCCGTGCCGAGAACCTCGGCGAAGATGTCGGCAATCGCGTGTTCGGTGTTCGAGGACGCCGCACGGAACTCGGTGGTGGCCGTGACGAACTCGGGTTCCGGGAGACGCTTTCGATCGAGCTTGCCGATCGCGGTCAGCGGAATCTCGTCCATTTCGACGATCACCGACGGAACCATGTACGGCGGCAGGGACTGAGCCACCACATCCTTGAGCGCATCCGCGTCGACGACCGAACCGTTGGTCGGCACCACGTAGGCGACGAGCGCGGTCTGTCCTGCCGGATTCGGCAGACCCACGGTCACGGCGAACTCGACCTCCGGCTGCGAGGTGAGCGCTGCGTCGATCTCGCCGAGCTCGACACGGAAACCGCGCACCTTCACCTGGAAGTCGGAGCGACCCACGTACTCGACCTGGTGCCCGTCGGTCCAGCGGACCACGTCACCCGTGCGGTACATGCGTGCGCCCGGCTCGCCGTACGGGTTGGCGACAAAGCGCTCCGCAGTGACGACGGGGCGGTCGTGGTAGCCACGGGTGACTGCGGGACCGCCGATGTAGAGCTCTCCCGGAACGCCCTTCGGCACCGGACGCAGGCGTGCGTCGAGCACGAGGGTCTCGACACCACGCAGCGGAGAACCGATGGTGATGCGCTCGCCCACGACGAGTGGATCGGTGATCGTGACGATCACAGTGGTCTCGGTCGGGCCGTATGCATTGCGCATCTGCCTGCCCGGCGCCCACTTGGCGACCAGTTCGGGCTTGCAGACGTCGCCACCGACCACCACGGACTTCACGGAGTCGAGCCCCTCGGGGTCGACGGTCATGAGCGCGGTCGGCGTGATGACGATGTTTTCGACGCGCTCACGGCGGATGAGATCTGCCAGTTCGTCGCCGCCGAACACGTCGGCCGGCGCGATGACCAAAGTGGCACCAGCGCTGAACGCCGCAAGCAACTCACCGACGGAGGTGTCGAAGCTCGGGGAAGCCACGTGCAGGAACCGAGACTGCGCCGTCGCGACGTACTGTTCGCGGACCTCACCCGTCAGGTTCGCGAGACCACGATGGGTCACGACGACACCCTTGGGCTTTCCCGTCGAACCGGACGTGTAGATGAGGTAGGCCGGATGATCGACGGCCAGTGTCGCCACTCGGTCTTCGTCGGTGATCGCGGTGGCGGCCTGCTTCGCAACCTCGGTGTCGAGGGCCTCGCTACCGAGCACCAACCACGGAACCGTGGTGGGCAGCTTGGATTCGATGGACGGCACCGTCAGGCCGAGAACCGTTCCGGAGTCTTCGAGCATCTCGGTGACGCGCTCGAACGGCAACTTCGGGTCAATCGGCATGTAGGCGGCGCCGGACTTGGCGATAGCCCAGATCCCGACGATCGACTCGATGGACCGGGTTATCGCCAGTGCGACATAGTTCTCCGGGCCCACACCACGATCGATCAGGGTGCGCGCCAAGCGGTTCGACTGCTCGTCGAGTTCCCGGTAGCTGAGCTCACGTCCTTCGAAGGAAACAGCAACAGCCTCGGGAGCGATGTCGACGCCCGAACGCAGCAACACCGGCAACGTCTGCGGGTCCACCGACTCGCGACCGCGGACCGGCGCAAGTGCGGCCTTCTCCCCCGCATCGAGAATCTCGATGTCTCCGACGACGCGCGTCGGATCGGCGACGATGGCGCGGAGGATACGTACGAACCGCTCGGCGAAGAGACGGACCGAATCCTCGGCGAACAGATCCGTGGCGTAGTTGAACGACGCGGAGATTCCGGCCGGAACGCCGTCCTCTCTGCGCTCGCCCACACTGAGCTGAAGATCGAACTTCGCAACATCCAAAGGCGTTTCGAGGACGGACACGTCCAGGCCCGGAAGCTCGAGACTGGTGCTGCCCGTGTCGTTGAACGCGAGTGCTACCTGGAACAACGGCTGATGCGCCGTCGACCGCGGAACGTCGAGAACCTCGACGAGACGCTCGAACGGCACCTCACCGTGTGCGAACGCACTCAGGTCACTCTCGCGGACGGCCGCGAGAAGATCGGTGAACGACTCGTCCGGTGTGACGTTGCTACGCAGCACGAGCGTGTTGACGAACATGCCGACCATCTCGTCGACCTCGCGGACACCGCGACCTGCGATCGGCGTACCGATCGTCACGTCGGCGCTCGAGCTCAAACGCTCGAGCAGAACGGCGAATGCAGCGTGCACGACCATGAACATGCTGGCGTTGTTGCTACGTGCAACAGCAGCAAGGTCACGGTGCGTTTCGGCGTCGATGTCGAAGTCGATGGTCGCGCCGCGCATGGACTGCACCGCGGGCCTCGTGAAGTCCGTCGGCAGTTCGAGCAGTTCGGGTACCCCGTCCAGGGCCTTCTTCCAGTGCTCGATCTGCTCTGCGGCCAGCGATTCCGGATCGGACTCGTCACCGAGTACCTGCCGCTGCCAGATCGCGAAGTCCGCATACTGCACCGACATCGGCTCCCAGTGCGGAGCGGTGCCGGCAGTGCGCGCAAGGTAGGCCGACATCATGTCCCGGAACAGCGGGGCCATCGATCCACCGTCAGCGCTGATGTGGTGCACCACGAGCACCAGCACATGATCGTTCTCGCCTGCACGCAGGAGCGCGACCCGGATCGGGACGTTCACACTGACGTCGAAGCCGCTGTTGGCCAGCCCGTACGCCCTGCTGTACATCTCGTCCTCGGAAACCGGTTCCGCAACCAGATCCGGGAGGACGTCCGAAGTCTCCCGCACGTCCTGGTACGGACCGTCCACCGATTCGGGGAACACCGTTCGCAGGGATTCGTGACGTTCCATCACGTCGGCGAGCGCCGAGTGCATTGCGGCAACGTCCAACTCGCCGCGCAAGCGCACCGCCATCGGCAGGTTGTAGGCTGCCGACTCGGTGTCGAACTGGTTGATGAACCACATCCGAGACTGCGCCAACGACAGCGGGATACGGTCCGGACGCTGTCCGGCCACCAGCGGAATGCGCTCGCGCCCGCTGGTGTCCGACTGCTCTACGAGAGTGGCAACACCCTCGACGGTCGGATTCTCGAAGACACTCCGCACCGTCAGTTCGGTACCCAGCGCCAAGTCGAGCCGCGCCACGACACGGGTGGCGTTCAGCGAGTTTCCGCCGAGATCGAAGAACGAGTCGTCGACACCAACGCGGTCGACGCCCAACACCTCGGCGAACACGCCCGCGACGATCTCTTCGACCGGCGTGCGGGGTGCGACGTACTCGTGAGCCGCCTCGTCGAAGTTGGGCTCGGGCAGACGCTTACGGTCGATCTTGCCGTTGCCCGTCAACGGCATCTCGTCGAGCACGACGATCTGGTCCGGCACCATGTAGTCCGGCAGCTTCCGGTGCAGGGTCTCGAACACCGGTGCGGTGTCGAATGCAGCTGCTGCGCCGGCCTCCGCAGTGGGCACGGCATAGGCAACGAGGTGCTGCCCTCGTTCACCCTCGTGCACCACCACGACGGTCTGCGCGACGTCCTGGTGCGCGAGGACCGCGAACTCGATCTCGCCGAGTTCGATACGCAGGCCGCGCAGCTTCACCTGGAAGTCGGTACGACCGAGGAAGTCGTAGTTCTTGTCGGAGCGGCGCCGCACCAGGTCACCGGTGCGGTACATCCGCGTTCCCGAGTCACCGAACGGATCGGCAACGAAGCGGGTGGACGTGAGACCGAACATGTTGCCGTAGCCACGTCCGACCGCGATACCGCCGACGTAGAGCTCACCTGTCATTCCGTCCGGAACTCGGCGCATGCGGGCGTCGAGCACATACAGCTGCACGTCCGCCACGGCCGGACCGATCGGCAGTCGCAGCTGATCGGATACGGCGTCCTCTGGCGCAATCACGTAAGACGTGACGATGTCGGAGGCTTCCGTGGGGCCGTAGTTGTTGAGGCAGAGCACACCTCGGTCGAGGAACTTCTTCAGCGGGGCAGCCTTGACGGCCTCGCCACCGACGGCGATCTTGCGGATCGAGGACAACTCGTCCGCCGTCTCGAGTTCGACAAGCATCTCGAAAGCACCCGGCGCCATGTTGACGATGGTGAGCTGGTGCTCGGCGATCTGCCGCAGCATCGACTGAGGTTCGAATCCGGGCACCGCAAGGTGGATCGCGGTGCCGCGCGAGAGCGGTCCCCACACGTTCTTCTGGGTGAGGTCGAATCCCGGTGCCGAAGAGACGAGTGTGCTGTCGTCACTACCGAGATCCATCTCGTCCCGGTACCACGCCATCATGTTGGAGAAGCCGGCCATCGGAACGAACGCGGGCTTCGGACGTCCAGTGGACCCGGACGTGGTGATGACATAGGCCAGTCGCGCACCTGCGCCGGGCTCGGTCCAGCGGTTGTCCGGTCGTGAATCGTCCTGCTCGGCCAGTCGGGCCGCGGTGTCCGGCTCGTCGACGACGAGGACGTCCACGCCGATCTCGGCTGCGCCCTTCCAGCTGCTCGTCGCCACGACGGCCCGCGCCGCCGAATCGTCGAGCATGCCCGCAATGCGCTCGGTGGGGTGCTCCGGGTCGATCGGCGCGTATCCGGCCCCGACCTTCCACGTCGCCAGCATGCCGACGATCCAGGAGACGGATCGCGGAACGACGAGGGCGACCACGTCGTCGGGACGCACGCCTCGTGCGATCAGCTCGTTGGCCAGTTGATTGGCCCGCTTGTCCAGCTCGCCTCGCGACAGAGTGAGTCCATCGCCTTCGAGTGCAAGTGCCTCGGGGTCGCTGTCGACCTGTTCGTTCCAGTCTGCGAGCAGATCGACCAGCAGCGCACCCGAGCCGAGTGCGGGCATGGAGCTGGCACCGGCAATGACACCGGCCAGCATCTCCGCGAACTGGTCCGCGAAGCCGTCACCGGAGGCGCCGTCCAGCAGCCCCGGCAACAGGGTCGACAGCGCGACGGTGATCGCGGCCTCGGGTCCGACGCCCACGCCGGCGAGGGTCTTCGCGAGTTCGGTCGACTTCTCGTGCAGCTGCCGGTACGTGACGTCGTTGCCGTTGTGCGACAACGCGATTCCGTCCGGGTTCAGCGACGCGGCGGTATCGAGAAGATCCGGCAACGGCTGGGCCGCCAGCTCTTCGGTCCGTGCATGCGACGTCAGCGATGCCGGCGCGGACGCAACAACTCCGCCGAGTTCTTCTCGCTCGGTGTCGGAGAGGATGTCGATGTCTCCCACGGGTGCCGAGCTGTCTGCTGTCACTGCTTCGAGGATCAGCAGGAAGCGGTCCGCGAAGCTACGGACCGTCGCCTCGTCGAAGATGTCCGTGGCGTAGGTGAACACTGCCCGCGTGGGCCCGGCTTCCGCCGAACCCTGCTCGTCGATCGCCAGTGTCAGATCGAACTTGGCGAGGGTGAACTCCTCGTCGAGCGCTGTGACCACCAGACCCGGCAGCTCGACACGCGCTTCCTCGTTGTTCTGGAACGTGAACATCACCTGGACCAGCGGGGCCGCCGTGGTCGAGCGTGAACCCGCCACAACCTCGACGACGCGCTCGAAGGGGACGTCGGCATTGCCGAATGCGCCGAGATCGGTGTCACGTGCCCCGGCCAGCACCTCACGGAAGCTCGACGACTGCGGAACACCGGTGCGCAGCACCAAAGTGTTCACGAACATGCCGACGAGGTTGTCGAGCGCCGCGTCACCGCGACCGCCGACCGGTGTCCCCACCGCAATGTCCTCGGTTCCGCTGAGCCGCGAAAGGAGTACCGCGAAGGCCGCGTGAACGACCATGTACAGGGTCGAGTTGGTGTCCTGCGCGATCGCGTTCAGGGAGTTCTTGAGCTCCGGCGACAACTCGAACTCGACTCGCGCACCGTCCGGTACACGACCGGGCGTCCGCTGCCGGTCGAGTGGAAGATCCAATACGTCGGGCAGCCCGTCGAGCGTCTGCTTCCAGTACTCCATCTGACGAGACGCCAGTGAATCGGGATCCTCGTCGGAACCGATGACCTCGCGCTCCCACACCGCGAAGTCGGCGAACTGAACCGGCAACGGCTCCCAGTTCGGTGCCGTGCCTGCAGTTCTGGCGCTGTACGCCACGATCAGATCGCGCGCGAGCGGCGCCATGGAGCCACCGTCGGCACTGATGTGGTGAATGACGATGACGAGCACGTGGTCGTCTCGGTCCGCACCGAACAGTGCAGCCCGCACCGGCACGGTCTTGGTCACGTCGAAACCGGTCGTGGCGAACTCGAAGATTCGACGCTTCAGTTCCTCTTCGCCGTCGACCGGTACGACCGCCAGGTCGACGCCGGCCTCTTCGACACCGTGGACGACCTGGTACGCGCCGTCCGGCGAACCCGGGAAGGTGGTGCGCAACACCTCATGTCGCTCCAGCACGTCGGCCAGAGCAGCCTGCAACGCGGAAACGTCCAGTTCACCCTCGAGACGTAGGGCCAACGGGATGTTGTACGAAGCAGATGCCGGGTCGAAGCGGTTGGCGAACCACATGCGCTGCTGTGCCAGCGACAGCGGAATTCGGTCCGGCCGCGGACGTGGCACGAGTGCCGGGCGGGCCTCGTTGCCGGTGCCGAGTTCGTCGACGCGGCGCGCAAGACCTGCCACCGTCGGCGCCTCGAACAGTTCCCGAACGCCGACCTGGCTTCCCAGCGCCGCGTTGAGTCGTGAAATCACTCGGGTGGCGACGAGCGAGTTGCCACCGAGATCGAAGAAGGCGTCATCCCGGCCGACCCGGTCCACGCCGAGAACCTCACCGAAGATCGAGGCCACTGTGCGCTCGGTGCCGGTTTCCGGCGCGCGGTACTCGCGCTCCTGAGAAACGAACTCGGGCTCGGGCAGCCTGCGGCGATCGAGCTTGCCCACCGGGGTGAGCGGGATCGAGTCGAGCGGTACGACCGTCGCCGGGACCATGTAGTTCGGAACGAACTCGCCGACGTGATCGAGGAGGGCGTTCACATCGAAAGCAGCACCCTCGGGGGGAAGAACGTAGGACACCAGCACCGAGTCACCTGCCGGCCCGTTCACAACGGAGGTCGTGGCGAAGTCGACGTCGGAGTGCCGTGCGAGCACGGCGTCGATCTCGCCGAGTTCGATACGGAAGCCGCGGACCTTCACCTGCTGATCGGAACGGCCGACGTATTCGACGGTCAGCTCACCGTTCTCGTCCTTGCGCCAGCGCACCACGTCACCGGTGCGGTACATGCGCGAGCCGTCGTCGCCGTGCGGGTTCGCCACGAAGCGGTCTGCGGTCAACCCGGTACGGCGGTGGTATCCGCGGGACAGACCGAGGCCCGACAGATACAGCTCACCTGCGATACCGACCGGAACCGGGCGCAGACGGTCGTCGAGAACCAACGCGCTGGTGCCGCGAATCGGTCCACCGATCGTGACGGGTCCGGCAGCGTCCATCGGATCGCTGATGTTGGTCATGATGGTGGTCTCGGTGGGACCGTAGCCGTTGAACAGCTTGCGGTTCGGCGCCCAGCGGGCCGCGAGCTCGCCCGGTACGGCCTCGCCACCGGCGACGACGTACTGGAAGTCGTCGAGACCGGTGGGATCCACGGAGGCCAGCGCCGACGGGGTGACGAAGCCGTGCGTGACGCGCTGCTCCCGCAAGAACTGCGCGAACTCGGGTCCGCCGTACACGTCGGTCGGTGCGATCACCATGGTTGCACCTGCGCCGAACGCGAGCAGCAGTTCGAGCACCGAAGCATCGAAGCTCGGTGACGCGAAGTGCAGTGTGCGGGATGCGGTGCTCACGTCGTAGCGGTCACGCTGTTCGGCCGCGAAGTTCGCGAGACCGCGGTGCGTGACCACAACGCCCTTCGGCTTGCCGGTCGTACCGGAGGTGTAGATGACGTAGGCGCTGTTGGACGGTTCGACGGCGGCACGGCGCTCGTCGTCCCGGACGGGTGTCGCCGGGTACTGGGCGCACGTCTTCTCGAACTCGTCGGAGTCGAGGACGAGCCATTCGACGTCGCCGGGAAGGCGGTCGATCTCGGCGCTCACGGAAAGTCCGAGTGCCACGCCCGAATCGGTGACCATGTGCTCGATACGGTCGCTCGGGTACTGCGGGTCGATCGGCACGTAGGCGCCGCCACTCTTGGTGACCGCCCAGATACCGAGGATCGACGAGATCGACCGCGTGATACCGAGGGCAACGAACGTCTCGGCGCTCACTCCCCTGTCGATCAGGACGCGCGCAATACGGTTCGAGCGCTCGTCGAGCTCCCGGTACGTAATGGTCGCGTCGCCGTCGACGACTGCGATGCCGTCGGGGTTCGCGGCCACTGCGGACGCCAGAATCGTCGGCAGCGTAACCGGGTCGACCCCGGCGATTCCGCGAACCGGGCTGAGAGCGGCCGTCTCCTCTGGATCGAGAATCGGGATGTCGCCCACAGCAATGTTCGTGGACTCCGCAATGCTTTCGAGAATGCGGACGAACCTGTCGGCAAGGCCCTGCACCGTCTGCTCGTCGAAGATGTCCGTGGCGAAACCGAGAACGCCGTAGACACCCGTCGGTTCGCCCGAGTCGGACCAGGTCTCACTGAGATCCACGGTGAGGTCGAACTTGCTGAACTCCACGTCCACTGCACCGGGCGTGGCTTCGAGGCCCGAGAACTCCAGGGTCGGAACAGCGTTCACCTGGTGCGACAGAACCACCTGGAACAGCGGTGAGTGCGAGGTGGAGCGCGCCGGATCGATTTCCTCGACCAGCTGCTCGAACGGGACGTCGAGGTTGCTGAACGCCTGCAGATCGGTCTCCCGAACCTGCTCGAGCAGATCACCGAACGACGTGGACGACTCCACGAAGGTCCGCAACACGAGAGTGTTGACGAACATGCCGACGAGATCCTCGACGGCCTCGTCCCCGCGTCCCGCCACCGCAGTGCCGATCGCGATGTCGTCGGTGGAACTGACACGCGCCAAAAGCACTGCCAGGGCGCCGTGCAGCACCATGAACACGGATACACCACGGTCCCGTGCCAGCGCACCGAGCTGCCTGTGCAGCGACTCGCCGATTGTGAAGGTCACCGACCCACCGGCCATGGAGCGCACCGTGGGGCGCGGGCGGTCGACGGGAAGCGAGAGGACGTCCGGCAGACCCGCCAGCGTTTCCTTCCAGTATCCGACCTGCCGGGCTGCCAGCGAATCCGCATCCTCAGGGGTGCCGAGGACCTCACGCTGCCAGAGGGAGTAATCCGCGTACTGGACCGGCAGCTGCGGCCACTGCGGCGTCGTCTTCTCGACCCGCGCCGTGTACGCCATCATCACGTCGCGCGCCAACGGCAGAGTGGAGCCGCCGTCGGACGCGATGTGGTGCATGACCATCACGAGGACGTGCTCGGTCGCGTCGATCCGGAAGAGCTTGGTCCGCACAGGGATCGTGTCGGTGACGTCGAAACCGTTCGACGCGAACGCGAACAGTTCCTGCTGCAGGGTGGCTTCGGAAACGTCGACTGCCTCGACGTCGATCACAGCGTCGGACGCGGGCAGGATCAGCTGGTACGCGCCGTCCTTGCCCTCCGGGTACACGGTGCGCAGAGCCTCGTGGCGCTCGATCACGTCCGACAGGGCACCGCCAAGAGCGTCGACGTCCAGATCGCCGGACAGCCGCACTGTCAACGGAATGTTGTATGCCGGCGACGTGGGATCGAACCTGTTCAGGAACCACATGCGCTGCTGCGCAAGCGACAGCGGAGGTTCGGCAGGCCTGGTGCGCGGCACCAACGGCGGGCGGGGTGTGCCCTCTCCTCCGAGGCTCTCGACGAACGTCGCGAGTTCGGAGACCGTCGGAGCCTCGAACAGATCACGCATACCGACAACTGCGCCGGTGGCTGCGGACACCCGTGCCGCTACGCGCGTAGCACTGAGCGAGTTTCCGCCCAGATCGAAGAACGACGAATGCACACTGACCCGATCGGAACCGATCACGTCAGCGAAGATCCCGGCGACGATCTCCTCGAGCGGCGTGCGCGGTCCGACGAACTCCACGGTGGACTCGGGGAAGACGGGTGCGGGCAGCGACTTGCGGTCGATCTTTCCGCTGGCGTTCAGCGGCATCTCGTCCAACACGGTCACCACGTCGGGGACCATGTGCGACGGGAGCGTCGAGCGCAGATTCGACAGCAGAGCGTCCGTGTCGAGATCGGCGTCGGATGCGGCCGTCACGTACGCCGCCAGGCGTGCCTGCTCGTTCTCTCCGTGCACGACGACGATGGATTGCAGCACGCGTGCATCCGAGGTGAGCGCGGATTCGATTTCACCGAGCTCCACGCGCAGACCACGAATCTTGACCTGGAAGTCACTGCGGCCCAGGAAGATCAGTTCGCCGTCGGCGCGCTCCCGGACCAGGTCGCCGGTCCGGTAGATGCGTGCACCGTCGGAGAAGGGGCTGGCGACGAAGCGCGAAGCCGTCGTACCGGTCATACCGCCGTATCCACGGCCGACGACGATTCCGCCGATGTACAGCTCACCCGTGACGCCCTGCGGCACCCGACGCAGACGTGCGTCCAGTACCTCGTATTCGACGCCGCCGAAGGCTGCACCGATCGGGATCAGGCCCTGCTCTGCGTCCGCGGACGAAAGATCGACCTCGTAGAAGGACGTCGTATCCGAGGTCTCGGTCGGACCATACGTATTGAGCATGCGGGTCTTCGAGCCGATCAACGGAGCGCATGCGGCGGGGCGAATCTGTTCGCCACCGAGAATCACGACGTCGAGGTTGGTCAGCACACCGTTGTCGTCGAGATCGGCCAAGACCTCGAAGGCACTCGGCGCCATGTTCGCCACGGCAACGTCGCCGGTGCCGATCTTCTCGAGAATTGGCATCGGATCGAATCCGGGCGTTGCCAGGTGCAGCACTCCGCCGTAGGCGATCGATCCCCAGATGTTCTTCTGAGTCAGGTCGAACAGCGGCGAACTGGCAACGAGGACACCTGTCCCCTCGGTGAAGTCGAGTTCGCTGCGGTACCACTGGAACGTGTTGGACACGCCGCGCATCGGCACCATCGTCGGCTTCGGCCGGCCGGTCGATCCCGACGTGGAGATGACGTAGGCCAAGCGCTCGCCGGCACCCGGGGCCGCCCACGGATCGTCCGCGAAGTCGTTCGCCTCCAAGGATTCCAGGTGCTCGATCGTGTCCGGCTCGTCGAGAACGAGGACGTCGAACGGTGCATCGGCCGCGTCGCTCCAGGCACTGGTGGTCACCACGGCGCGAGCTCCACTGGCTTCCACCAGACCGGTGATCCGATCGAGCGCCCAGGCCTGATCGAACGGGCTGTACGCCGCGCCGATCTTCCACGTGGCGAGCATGCCCACGATCCAGTCGAGGGAACGCGGCACGACAAGCGCCACGACGTCGTCCGGCCGGACTCCGCGAGCCTGCAGCGCGCGGGCCAACTGGTTGGCGCGCCGATTCAGCTCACGGCGAGTGGTCGTGACACCGTCACTGACCACGACCGCGGCATTCGGATTCTTCTCGACCGTCTTCTGCCACAAGGAAACAGCGCGTGCGAGGGGCCGCACAGATTCGCTCGGCTCGTTCGAGGGCTCAGCCGCAGCCTCCGGTTCGAAGGCAGCCAGGTCGATGTCGCCCACGAGCCCGTGAGCGTCTTCGATGACCTTGTCGAGGATGACCCCGAAACCGTCCTGACCGTCAGCGGTCGGCGGTGCCATCATGATCGTGGGCACCAGGCCGGAAAGCACGACGGAAACGATGGCGTCCTGGCTCATCCCGCGTTCCGACATCGGTCCCGACATCAGACGCAACCGCTCGTCGAACTCGCGGTAGGTCACCTGCATTCCGTCGTGTGCAACCGCGACCGCCTCCGGTGCAACCTGGACGGCGGCAGCGAGCAGCGCAGGCAGCTCGCGGACGGTCATCGGACGACGGACTTCAGGTTTGCGCAACTTCGTTCTTTCACTATCGGTGAGAATGTCGATATCCCCGGCCGCAACCTGTGGATCGGCTGCGACGGCCTCGAGGATTCGGGTGAAGCGTTCCGCAATCCGGGCAACGGATGACGAGTCGAACAGATCGGTCGCATAGGTGATTCGTCCCGACACCACGTTCGGGCGGCCGGACTCGTCGAACTGTTCGGTCAGTGTGAGGGTCAGGTCGTACTTGGCGCCCTCGTCCATGTCCTCGAGGACCTGAACCGTCAACCCTGGAAGCTCGAGGGTGCCGATGCGGTTGTTCTGGAACGACAACATGACCTGGAACAGCGGCGAGTACGCAGACGACCTGCGGGTATTGCGCGCCTCGACCAAGCGCTCGAACGGAATGTCCGAGTTCTCGAATGCCGAAAGATCGCTCTCTCGAACGCGGCCGAGCAGGTCGACGAATGCCGCGCCGGGGTCCACCTCGGTGCGCAGCACCAAAGTGTTCACGAACATTCCGACCAGGTCGTCGAGCGCCTGATCGCTGCGTGCTGCGAGCGGGGTGCCGATAGCGATATCGCCCGAATTGCTCAGGCGTGAAAGCAGCACTGCGAGGGCAGTGTGCGCGACCATGAACATCGACGCACCGTGCTTCTTGGCCACCTCGTCGAGACGGCCGTAAACACCTGGATCGATTGCGAAATCGACGAAGTCTCCCCGCATCGATTGACGAGCAGGGCGAGGCCGGTCGGTCGGCAGTTCCAGGAGCTCGGGAATACCGGAGAGCTTGTCCATCCAGTACGAAACCTGCTTGGCAGACAGTGATTCCGCATCGGTGGGATCACCGAGCACCTCACGCTGCCACAGCGCGAAGTCCGGGTACTGCACCGGCAACGGCGACCATGCCGGCGCCGTGCCCGCGCTGCGGGCGCCGTACGCGACCATGACGTCACGCGCAAGCGGCGCGAGGGAAGCACCGTCGGCGATGATGTGGTGGACCACGAGCACGAGCAGGTACTCGGTCTCGCTGGTTGCGAAGAGTCGAATTCTCAGCGGCGGAGCCACCGTGACATCGAAGCCCTCGGTGGCGAACTCGATGAGCCGCGTGCGCAGTTCGTCCTCCGACACGCGCACCGGAGTGAGGTCGAACGACACCTGATCGGCATCGACGACATCCTGGTATGGGCCGTCCGCCGAATCCGGGAACGCGGTGCGCAACGACTCGTGCCGCTGCAGAACGTCCGCCACCGCCGCCGACATGGCGTCGATGTCCAGGTTTCCGGAAAGGCGAACCGCGAGCGGAATGTTGTAGGCCGACGAAGCGGTGTCGAAGCGGTTCATCAGCCACATGCTCTGCTGCGCCATCGACAGTGGAACCCGCGCCGGACGTGGACCTGCGACGAGAGCCGGCCGATCAGATCCGGTACCGGAGCGTGCGGAAACCTCGAGCGCCAACCCCTCGACGGTGGGCGATTCGAAGAGTTCGCGCACACCCAGACGCATGCCGCCCGCCGCATTGAGGCGAGCGATCACCTTGGTCGCAAGCAGCGAGTCGCCGCCGAGTTCGAAGAACGATTCCGTGACGCTCACCGACTCGAGGCCGAGGACCTCCGCGAACACCCCGGCAACGAGCTCCTCGTCCGGAGTACGCGGCGCCGTGATCGGGCCCTGCATCGCGGCAAAATCAGGTTCCGGCAACGCCGCGCGATCCAGCTTGCCGACACTGGTGAGCGGAATCTCGTCCAGGACGAGAATCGCACTCGGAATCATGTGCGACGGCAGCGTCATGCCGAGGAATTCGGGCAGCTCCGAAACATCCAACGCAGGTACGTCCGCCGCCGTCTCGGCGCTCGGGAGCACGTAGGACACCAACGCGGTGGCGCCCGACGGCATCGTGGCACCGACGGTCACCGCGAACTCGATGTTCGGGTGGCGAACCAGCGCCGCGTCGATCTCGCCCAGTTCGATACGGAATCCGCGCACCTTCACCTGGAAGTCACTGCGCCCCACGTATTCGACGCCGAATCCGGCGGTGTGGTGATGATCAACCACGAAACGGACGACGTCGCCCGTGCGGTACATGCGGCTGCCGTCGCCGGCGAACGGGTTCGCGACGAACCGGTCGGAGGTCAGTCCCAGGCGTTCGTGGTATCCGCGGGAGAGTCCGGGTCCGGCGATGTACAGCTCGCCGGACACACCCTCGGGAACGGGACGGAGCATGTCGTCGAGCACGTAGACGGTCACGCCCCGAACAGGGCCACCGATTTCGATACGAGCGCCCGGCTCCATCGGGTTGCTCACGTTGCTCATGATGGTGGCTTCGGTGGGGCCATAGCCGTTGAACATGCGACGGCCCGGTGCCCAGCGCTCCACCAGTTCCGGCGGGCAAGCCTCTCCACCGACGACGACGCATTCGAGTGCGTCGAGACCTTCCGGGTCCACCGATGCCAATGCGGCCGGGGTGACGAACGCGTGTGAGACGGACTGCTCCCGCAGGAACGTCCTCAGCTCGTCGCCGCCGTACAGGTCGGCCGGTGCGACCACCATGGTTGCGCCACAACCGAAGGCGAGGAGGTATTCCAGAATCGACGCGTCGAAACTCGGGGACGCGAAGTGCAGCACACGAGCCGCGGGTTCCACGTCGTAGTGGGTGCGCTGTTCTTCGGAGAAGTTGGCAAGACCCGTATGGGTCACCACGACGCCCTTGGGCAGACCGGTGGTGCCGGACGTGTAGATGACGTATGCCGTGTTGTCGACGGCGGGCTCCCCGATGCGTTCTCCTGCGGCGATCGGCGCAGTCGGCCTGGTCGCAATCTCCGCGGCGGTCTCGTCGTTGTCGACGGCGAGCCACTCGATATCGCCGGGAAGGTCGTTCGCCGTGCCGGCGACGGTCAGTCCGAGCACCGCGTGAGAGTCGCTGACCATGTGTGCGATGCGATCTGCGGGGTAGCGCGGATCGACCGGTACGAATGCTCCACCCGTCTTCGCGATGGCCCACATGGCGACGATCGAATGCAGGGAGCGCTTCATACCCAGTGCCACGAACACTTCGGGGCCCACACCACGTTCGATCAGGACGCGTGCGAGCTGGTTCGAACGCTCGTCGAGTTCGCGATACGTCAGTTCCACACCGTTCGCGACGAGCGCCGTGTGCTCTGGATCGACCGCCACGGACTGGGCGAAGATCTCCGGCAACAGTGCGGTGGGCGCATCCTCCACACCGACGACGGACGTCATCGCTTCCAGCTCCGCGGGTTCGAGAATGTCGATACCGGCAACCGGTGCCTGCGGGTTCGCGACGAACGCCTCGAGCACGCGCACGATGCGGCCCATGATGTGCTCGACCTCGGCGTCCGTGAACAGATCCTTGCGGAACTTCGCCGTGAGGTGCAGGCGCGGGTCGGTCATCGCGACGATAGCCAACGGGTAATGGGTGGCGTCGTTGGAGGTGACGTCGAGAACCCGGAGGCCCTCGATGTCGCCGCCCTTGGTGAGGGCTTCACGATCGAGTGGGTAGGACTCGTACACCATCAGGGTGTCGAACAGTGTGCCCTGTCCGATTCCCTGCTGAATATCGGTGAGTCCGACATAGTGATGATCGAGGAGTCCGGTCTGCTCGGTCTGAATGCGTTCGAGCAGAGCCGCAATGGTGTCGGTGGCGTCGACACGGACCCGCACCGGAAGGGTGTTGATGAACAGGCCCAGCATCGCTTCGATACCGGAAACCTGTGGCGGACGACCCGACACGGTGGTGCCGAACACGACGTCGTCGCGACCGGTGAGGCGGCCGAGCACGATGCCCCACGCAGCCTGCACGATCGTGTTGACCGTGACACCGAGGTCACGGGAGCACTGGTTCATCGCATCGAGCAGTTGGTCGGAAAGGTCGACGGTGATGTCGCCCGGCTCGTCGTCATGCGAGTCGGCGTCATCGTCCCCGACGCGACCGACCTCGGTAGCCACGCTGTCCGCGAGCAGCGTCGGGCCGTCCACCCCGTCGAGCGCCGCGGTCCATGCGTCCACCGAGGTCTGCACGTCCAGCGTGGTGAGCCATTCGAGGTAGCTGCGGTACGGACGTGGCTGCGGCAGCGCGCGAATGTCTCCACTCGTCGCATACAGCGTCAGCAGATCCTGGATGAGGATCGGAAGAGACCACCCGTCGAGCAGGATGTGGTGGTTGGTGATCGCCAGTCGATACCGGTCTTCACCCAGTCGCACCAACAGGAATCGCACCAACGGCGGTGCCGTCATGTCGAAACGGTCGGTGCGGTTGTTCACGACGAGGCGATCGACCTCGGCGTCGCGCTCGGTGTCCGAAAGGGATCGCAGATCCACTTCGGACCAGGGCACGGACGCCTCGTCGACGACGATCTGCATACCGGAACCCGACTCGTCGAGCAGGAAGGCGGTGCGCAGGTTCGGGTGCCGGGCCACGAGTCCCTCTGCCGCACGGTGCAACCGCTCGGGGTCGATCGAGCCACCGAGGTCCATGACCAACTGGGTGGTGTAGACGTCGGTGGTGGCGCCGGCCAGCGAAGCGTGGAACAGCAAGCCGAACTGGAGCGGTGCCAGCGAGTACGCATCGACCAATCCGGGGTACGCCGACTCGAGTTCGTCGATCTGCCGTTGGCTGGGCGAAACGAGATCGAAATCCGAAGGGGTACGGCCACCGGCATCCGGCCGGCTCGCGTGTGCGGCGATGGCTTCGAGAGCCCGCGTCCACAGGGCGACGAACTCGTCGACGTCAGAAGCCTCGAGAGCACCCGCCGGATAGTCGACGGTGGCGGTCAGTCGCTGCGCTCCGTCGACGTCACCGACCATCGCATTGATGTCGAGCGCGAATCGCATCGGCATCGAATCGTTGCGCGTGCCACTGAGTTCCATCGTGTCCGTGTCGGGCAACCATGCGACGTCACGGAACGCCTCGGGAATGTCGCCGGTGGACACGCGACCGAGGTAGTTGAAGCTGACCTGAGGAGTGGGCAGAGCTGCAAGAGAATCCGCAGTCTCCCGATTCAGGTACCGAAGTGAACCGAATCCGATGCCGCGGTTCGGTATCGCCGCGATCTGTTCCTTGACGGACTTGATCAGGCTCCCCGCAGCGGCACCTCCCGCCAACGCATCCGAGAGATCGACGCCGTCGGTGTGAATGCGGACCGGGTACATGCTGGTGAACCAGCCGACCGTACGAGACAGGTCGGCACCGGGCAGCACGGACTCTTCACGGCCGTGGCCCTCGAGGTGCACGAGAGCGGAACCGTGCGGTGTGCCTGCGTTCGACCGCCACTCGGCGAGCGCCAGCGCCAATGCGGCGAGAAGGCCGTCGTTCACACCACCGTGGAACGCGCCGGGAACCGCGGTGAGAAGCGCTTCCGTGACGTCTGCGGACAGCTCCACTCGCGCCTGCGCGTTGGCGCCGACCACGTCGCGTTCGTCGAGGCTGCGGCGACCGATCACCGGATCGGAGCCGGCCAAGGTGTCACGCCAGAAATCCAGTTCGTTGCGGCGCGCATTCTGCTTCGCACCGTCGAGGAGACCGTGAGCCCAGCGGCGCAACGAGGTACCGGTCTGCTCCAGAGCGGGATTGCGCCCTGCGGCAACCTGCATCCACGCAGCACTGAAGTCGGGCACGAGAATGCGCCACGACACACCGTCCACGGCCAGGTGGTGGATGACGACCAGAAGACGCGCCGGGTTGTCGGAGGCGGCATCGGTGTTCGTGAACCACACGAACCGGATGACCGTCCCTGCGGCGGGGTCCAGACTGTCCACCGCGCGCTCGTACGCTGCCTTCAGTTCGGTGTCGAAAGACGCGGCTTCGAATTCGACATGCTCGACGAGACCCGCGATGTCCACGGAACCGGCCGCACCGGTCTCGAGAGTCCACTCCCCCGCATCGTCACGGCGGAGAGACAGGCGCAGCGCGTCGTGACGATCGACGACAGCGGTCAGCGTGCGCAGCAGACCGTCGTGATCGACTCCCTGGGGCAGGGACAGCAGAATCGACTGCGAGAACCGATGGAAGTCTTCACCCTGCTGCGTCATCCAGTGTGCGACCGGGGTGAGCGGCATGGTGCCGATACCGGCGCCGGGCAGTTCCTCGAGGACGTGCACCGGATCGGCATCGACACTGAACACGGCAATCTCCGCGAGCGATGCCACGGTCTTTCGTTCGAAGACCTCACGGGCGGTCAGCAGCACGCCCGCTTCCTTGGCGCGCGACACCAACTGGATCGAGACGATGCTGTCGCCGCCCAGCGCGAAGAACGAGGCTCCCACACTGACCTTGTCGAGGCCGAGCACCTCGCAGAACAGGCGGGCAAGAGTCTCTTCCATCGGTGTTCGGGGCGCGATGAATTCCTCGTCGCTCTCTCCGAACACCGGTGCCGGCAATGCCTTCCGGTCCAGCTTGCCGCTCGCTCCGACCGGCATCTCCGCGATGACCATGATGACGTCGGGGATCATGTATTCGGGAACCGACCGGCCCACCGCGATCGAGAGTTCCGAGACGTTGACCTCGTGCCCGTGCTCGGGCACGACGTAGGCGACGAGGCGCTGACCCAAAGCACTGTCGTGCACCACTGCCACAGCCTGGTGAACAGCGGAGTCGGCCACCAGAGCGGCCTCGATCTCGCCGAGTTCGATACGCAGACCGCGCACCTTCACCTGGAAGTCGGTGCGGCCGATGTACTCGATACTTCCGTCGGACCGCCATTTGACGAGGTCACCCGTGCGGTACATCCGCGCTCCGGTGTCGGAGAACGGATTCGCGACGAAACGATCGGCGGTGAGGTCGGCACGACCTTCGTAACCACGCGCAGTCTGGGTGCCCGCGAGATAGAGCTCACCTGCGGCACCGATCGGAGACGGCTGCAGATGGCCGTCCAAAACGTAGGCCTGTGCGTTCCACACCGGCCAGCCGATGGAAGGAACGCCTTCGTCGTCACGGTCCACCTCGCCGGCGGTGGCGTGAACGGTGAACTCGGTGGGGCCGTACAGATTGTGCAGCGCAGCATCGCTCACATCACGGAACGACGACGCCAACGATGCGGGGAACGCCTCTCCCGCAACGAGAACGAGACGCAGACTCGCAAGCTGCGCTCTCGTGGCACTGGCGACGAACACGCTGAGCATCGACGGCACGAACGATGTCGCCGTGACGCGCTCGTCCTCGATGACCTTCGCGAGATAGTCGGGGTCGCGGTGACCGTCCGGCGCGGCGATCACCAGAGTCGAGCCGGATGCCAGGGCGGAGAACAGTTCCCACACCGACACGTCGAATGTCACCGGCGTCTTCTGCAGCACGACGTCGTCGCTGCCCAAGCGGTACTCGCTTGCGACCCAAGCAACCTGGTTCAGAACGGACTCATGGCTGACGGCAACACCCTTCGGGCGCCCCGTCGAACCCGAGGTGTAGATGACGTAGGCAGGGTTCTCGGCGCGCAGCGGGGCCACGCGTTCGGAGTCGCGGACCGGGCCGGATTCCACCCCGGTGAGGTCCAGTGAATCGAGCTCGACCACCCGAACACCGTCGGGGAAGGACGAACCGTCACGAGCAACGGTGAGCACGCACAGCGGGCTCGCACTCTCGAGTACGTACTCGGTGCGTGAGGCGGGGTGATCCGGGTCGAGTGGCACGTACGCGCCACCTGCCTTGAGCGTGGCGTACATGGCCACCATCAGGTCGACGGACCGTCGGATCGACAGTGCGACCTTGGTCTCCGGACCGACACCCATGCCGATGAGCGTGCGGGCGAGCGCGTTGACCCTCGCGTCGAACGTGGCGTAGTCGATTCGTTCGTCTCCGCACACCAGTGCGGTGGCGTCCGGTGTCCGCGCGACCTGAGCCTCGAACGCGTCCACGACTGTCGCTTCGGACCTCGGGACGCTCTCGACGGTCACGTCGACGGCAGCACCGTTCCAGCCGCGAACGACCTGCTCGCGCTCCTGCTCACCCATACCGCGCAGCGCTGCCACCGGGGTGTCGTCGCCTGCCGAGAGGAAACGGGAGAAGAACTCGAAGAAGCGGGTGTGGTGACGATCCAGCTCGTCCCTGGAATACAGGTTCGGGTTGGCCTCGATGTCGATGTGAATCTTGCTGCCGGCAACACCTTGGTAGATGTTGAGCGAGAGATCTTCGACCGGACCCGTGGTGAGGACGTTCTGGTGTCCCACGACCGAGCCCAGTTTGATCTCGTTGTGGAACATCATGATGTTCACCGACGGCCCGAAAAGTCCGCGCTGGCCCTGGGACGCACCAGCGTCACGCCGGATGTCCTCGTGGCGGTACCGCTGCCGGCGCAATGCGCCTGTCAGTTCCATCTGGGCACTGGTGACCAGGTCGGACACTGTCATTTCAGGGGTGATGTGCAGGCGCAGCGGCACGATGTTGGAGACCATGCCGCCGGAGCGACGGAGTGTCGCCGTGGTGCGGGCCGACACGGGAAGACTCAGGACCACATCCGTGGTGTCGGTCATTCGCGACAGGTATGCCGCGAAAGCGGCGACGGTGACCGGAGCCGAACTCGAGTTACGGGCCGCAACAGCTGCGTCCAGCAGATCCGCAGTCTGCTCGGGCAACGCCTGCGACGACACACGTGCGTACGAGGCGACTCGTGCGGCACGTCCGGCGAGGCTGGGCGCATCCGGCAGATGTGCCGTGCGCTCCGCCCAGTACTCACGATCCTTGGCGAACCGTTCGGAAGCCCGGTAGCGCTGCTCGTCTTCGACGATCTTGACGAGGTCCTCGGAGCGCCCGGCGGGAGGCTCGTTTCCTTCCACCAGTGCCGTGTAGATCTCGGCGACCCTGGCCACGAGTGCCATGGACCCGAAGCCGTCGATCGCGATGTGGTGGATGCGGCAGAACCAGTAGTAGTGGTCTTCGCCGAGGTGGAGCAGGTACACGACGACCAGACGGTCGTCGATCAGGTCGATGGGTGCGCTGTAGGTCTTGCGCATCCACTCCTGCGCGGTGGCGACGGGATCGGATTCGTCGCGGAGGTCGACGTAGGTGATGGCGTCGTCGAGAGCCTTGTCCACGTACTGGAAAGGCACTCCGTCGACCTCGACCAGACGGAGGAAGCCGGAACCGAACTCGCGGCCGGTCCGCTTGCTCGCCTCGGTGAGGAGGTCGAGGTCCACGTCGCCACGAAATTCGATGTACTGAGCGATCGTCAGCGGAACATCACCCATGGCGTGCTGCGCAAACCAGATACCGCGCTGTGCAGCCGACAAGGGGAAGGTTCCATTCGGAACCCCCGCGTCATCTGCTACAAGTCCCGACCTCAAGGGTTACTCCATTCTCGAACGTGCGGCCGACCGCGTCACCGTCTGATGGCCTGTGTACATGGTGTGTGTTCGACGGGAAGCGTCATACGCTCGAGGGCTTCGTGGGCTCGACATTTTCGACATCGGTCGTTTCGATACCAATTGCGTCATCTTCTCGCGCTGGTCGACGAGTCCCACCACACCCGAAACTGTGTCGTTCACAAGGTTCATATGTGGCTCCGTTCTCTCATCGATGCAACAAGCGCCCATCCATTCGGATTCTTTCATCGCGGGCTGCCTCGCCCGCAGATCCCATCCGTACGGGATCACTGGTCGATTCTATGGCCCACGACGGGGTCCGGAGCGCATTGGTAGCCATCTGTCGCGGACCTCCTGTTCGTTGCGCATGTGTGCACGCACTCGACCAGCGCAAACGCGAATCTCCACCGAAACGGTGCCGCGAAACGTCGGTCATGAGTACTTTTCTCTTATCGAAGGCGTACCCAGAGGCGTTACGTGACCCGCGGACCCCCACCCTCGAATCCGCTGCAAGCGAACCACCCCGATCGAGGCCGGTCACGGAACGGCCGATCTCCAGCAAAATAGACACTTTCCCCCCTTGTTCTCGCCAGCGCACCGAGCCTACCGATTGCGCGTGCACCTATTGTCTACCAAAGTGCCGGTTGGGCCTCAAACAGAAACCGTGAGCACCGTGAGGTGAGGGTCCGCAACAGGGCAAACGCACGAACAATTGAACGTTTGTCCAGGTAGGAGCTGTGTGGGGAATCACATTGCACGACCGGCCGCCCGCCAGCCGCTCATCTCTACCGACCGGGAAGTTGGGCCGCGTACCAGTCGATCAGCTCCGGCGAATCGACGGCACTCGGATCCACGGCACGCGCAGGGTCGGCGCCCTGGAGGATGCGCTTGAGAGGCACCTCCAACTTCTTCCCGGTCCGCGTGTGCGGGATTCCGGGCGCAAGAACGACGTCGTCGGGCACGTGCCGCGGCGACGCCTGCTCACGAATGATGTCGCGAATCCGCGAACGCAGGGCGTCGTCCAGTTCGTTGCCCTCGGTGAGGACGACGAAGAGCGGCATCCAGTAGCCGCCGTCCGGACGCTCGACTCCGAGCACGAGGGATTCGGCGATCTCGGGCAGCTTCTCGACCGCCTGATAGATGTCTGCGCTCCCCATCCTGATCCCGTTCCGGTTGAGCGTGGAATCGGACCGGCCGTGCATCAGCACCGAACCGCGGTCGGTGATCGTGATCCAGTCGCCGTGCCGCCACACACCGGGGTACGTGTCGAAGTACGCCGATTCGTACCGCGACCCGTCCGGGTCGTTCCAGAACCGCACGGGCATCGATGGCATCGGAGCCGTGATCACGAGTTCCCCCACCTCACCACGAACGGGCCGTCCGTCCTCGTCGTAGGCGTCGAGAGCCACCCCGAGATACGGTGCGGACAACTCCCCGGGCCACACCGGAACCGTGCGAACGCCACCGACGAAGGCGGACACCACATCGGTGCCGCCACTGATCGACGTGACGGGCACGTCCTGGCCCACGTTGTCGCGCAACCACAGCGACGACGCTGCCGGCAGCGTCGCCCCGGTCACGCCGACTGCGCGCAGCGCACCCAGGTCGTGGTCACGGGACGGGACTGCGCCGGCCTTGTCACAGGCGAGCACGTACCCGGGGCTCGTACCGAGCACCGTCGCCCCCGACCGGGACGCCATCTCCCACAACGAGTCCTTCTCCGGATACGACGGGCTGCCGTCGTAACAGACGATGGTGGCACCGACGAGCAGACCGGACGTCTGGAAGTTCCACATCATCCAACTGGGGCTGGTGTACCAGAAAAGGGTGTCGTCACGTCCCACATCGGTCTGCAACGACAGCGCCTTCAGATGCTCGAGCAGCACGCCGCCGTGACCGTGCACGATGCCCTTGGGTAGTCCGGTGGTTCCGGACGAGAACACCACCCACAGTGGGTGATCGAACGGAACGGCGGTGGTCGTCAGCTCCGCACTCCCCGCGGTGGCCTCGTCCCACGGCAGCACACCAGTGTCTGCATCGTTGGCAGAGCCGTCCCCGGAAGCGAGCACGGTGAGGACGAGGGACGGCAAGCCCTTGCGGATCGCGGCGATCTCGTCCGACCGGTCGTGGTATCTGCCACCGAACCGGTACCCGCCGGAGGTGATCAAAGCCTTGGGTTCGAGCTGTCCGAGTCGGTCGAGAGCGGCGGGCGCCGAGTAGTCCTGACCGCATGCCGCCCACACGCCGCCGAGGCTGGCTGTCGCGAGAAATCCCACCACTGCTTCGGGCGTATTCGGTAGGTACCCGACAACGCGGTCGCCGACACCGACCCCCTTCTCGCGAAGAGTCTGCGCCAAAGCTGCGACTCGGTCACGCAGTTCCTGCCAGCTCACCGCCTGGTCTGCGCGGTCCTCCCCGATGGAGACGATCGCCGCGACATCACCGCGCACATGGCGAAACACGTGGTCCACGTAGTTGATCCGAGCCTCGGGAAACCAACGCGCTCCCGGCATCTCTGCGTCAGCCAGCGCCGGGCCGGCATCGGCGCTCGATCGCACCTCGAAGTAGTCCCACACGCACTGCCAGAAATCACCGACATCGGCGACAGACCATTCCCACAGCGCCCGATAGTCATCGAACGCCACGCCGTTGCGCTCCGTCACGAACCGGGCGAAGTCGGTGATCGCGGCGTCCCGTACCTCGGCGTCACCGGGCACCCACTGTGGTTCAGGGTTGTGGGGTTCAGGGTTGTGGGGTTCAGGGTTGCGGGGTTCGGTCTCGTGGCTCATTCCGACGCTTCCTTCTTTTCCGCACTACTTGCACTGCGCTCCACCTTCGCTGCGCGTTCCAATACCCGTTCCGCGTGGCGTAGCACCGGCGCGTCCACCATCTTCCCTTCGAACGCGAACACCCCACGTTCGGTCTCGACCGCTGCGAGTACACGCTTGGCCCAGTCGACCTCGTCCTCGGTGGGGGCGTATGCCGCACGGATCACGGCGATCTGGCTCGGGTGGATCGCCACCTTCACGTCGAAGCCGACGGCGACGCTGTCCAGCGCTTCATGTTTCAGTCCATCCAGATCCGCGATATCCAGATATACGGAGTCGAGTGCCAGCCGGTGGTACCCCTTCGATGCCAGCAACGACCGGGACCGGACGTGGCGCGCCACGTCTCGATAGGTTCCGTCCGAGTGCCGGCTGGCGTTGCCACCCAACGACGCCACCAGGTCCTCGGCACCCCACATGACTCCGATGGTGCTGGCTGCCAGGGCAATGTCTTCCACCGCCAGCGCACCGAGTGGTGATTCCACGAGGGCGATCACCTCGAGCGGCGCCAACGACAGCACCTGCTCCGCGGACTCGCATTTGGGCAGCATGAGACGGGTGTATCGGGTGCCGTCGAGAGCGAGCAGGTCCTTCTCGTAGTCGTCGGTCCCCACCGGATTGATCCGCACGATCGTCCGTTCGGGATCCAACTGTGTGTCGATCAATGCGGTCCGCGCGGCTTCTTTGTCGGCCGACGCCACCCCATCCTCGAGGTCGAGGATCACGACATCGGCCACGGCTGCGGCCTTCTCGAATCGCTCCGGTCGGTCGGCCGGACAGAACAACCACGCAGGACCAGGGTTGACCCAACTCACTACGACTCCTTCAGTGCTGGATTCTTCGGTGCTGGATTCTTGAGTACGAGCGTCTTGCGCACAGCCACCACGACGACATCGCCGTGCTGGTTCCGGCCGGTGTGTTCGAGGGTGACGATGCCCTGGCCCGGCCGCGACTTCGACTCACGCTTGTCCTTGATTGCGGTTTCGGCGTAGAGGGTGTCGCCGTGACGCATCGGAAGCGGAAACGAAATGTCCGAGAATCCGAGATTGGCCACGATGGTCCCCTGTGTCAGCTGCGCGACCGACAATCCGACCAGTGTGGACAGTGTCAGCATCGAGTTGATCAGGCGTTCACCGAATTCGGTGCCGGCGCCGTACGCGGCATCGAGGTGGAGCGCCTGGGTGTTCATGGTCTGGGTGGTGAACAGGACGTTGTCGGCCTCGGTCAGGGTTCGCCCTGGCCGGTGCTCGTACACCGCGCCCAGTTCGTACTCCTCGAACCACAGACCACGCTGCGTGATGCGCTTGCCGCTCACCGGATAGGTCTCACTCACAGGATTGGTTTCAGTCACAGGCCCAGGCCCCGTGCGACGAGCATCAACTGCACCTCTGTGGTGCCCTCCCCGATCTCGAGGATCTTGCTGTCGCGGTAGTGACGCGCCACCGCGTACTCGTTCATGAAGCCGTAGCCGCCGTGAATCTGAGTCGCATCGCGAGCGTTGTCCATCGCCGCTTCCGCAGCGATGAGCTTGGCGATCGCCGCCTGCTTCTTGAACGGCTTGCCGGCGAGCATGGCAGCTGCAGCGTCGTAGTACGCGGCGCGGGCACCGTGTGCCCTCGCCTCCATCCGCGCGATCTTGAAAGCCACGGCCTGATTCTGACCGATCGGACGCCCAAATGCCTCGCGTTCCTTCGCATATTTGACCGATTCGTCCACACATCCCTGCGCCGCGCCCACGCTCAACGCAGCGATGGCGATGCGTCCCTCGTCCAGGATGCGCAAGAAGTTCGCGTAGCCGCGCCCGCGTTCCCCGAGCAGATTCTCTTCCGGCACACGAACGTCGACGAAGCTCAGCGGATGCGTGTCGGACGCATTCCAGCCGACCTTGTTGTACGCGGGCTCCGCGGTGAAGCCTGGGGTGTCGGTGGGAACGATGATCGAGGAGATCTCCTTCTTGCCGCTCTCGGACACTCCGGTGACCGCGGTTGCGGTCACGAGCTCCGTGATGTCGGTTCCCGAGTTGGTGATGAACTGTTTGTTGCCGTTGATCACCCATTCGCCGCCGTCGAGCTTCGCGGTGGTCTTGGTGCCACCCGCATCGCTACCCGCGCCGGGTTCGGTGAGCCCGAATGCACCGAGCGCTTTGCCCGAGGCCAGCTTGGGCAGCCATTCCTGCTTCTGAGCCTCGGTGCCGAAGCGGTAGATCGGCATGGCGCCGAGCGAGACCCCTGCCTCCAAGGTGATGGCGACCGACTGGTCGACCTTGCCCAGCTCCTCGAGTGCGAGGCACAGTGCGAAGTAGTTGCCGCCCATGCCGCCGTACTCCTCCGGAAACGGGAGACCGAACAGACCCATCTCGGCCATTCCGGCCACAACCTCGTACGGGAAGGTGTGGTCGGCATCGTGTTTCGCCGAAACAGGGGCGACTACGTTGGTTGCGAAGTCGGCGACGGTCTTCGCCAGCTGCTGATACTCGTCGGGAAGTTGGCCGGTGGCGAGGTAGTCGGTCATGAGGCGTCTTCTTTCGTGTCAGCGGGTGTGATGCGGGCGAGCAATTGGTCGACGCTCACCTGTTCGCCCGCGGCGACGAGGAGGTCGACGGTGCCGTCGATCGGTGCGGTCAGCGAATGCTCCATCTTCATCGCCTCGACCACGACGATCACCTGACCAGCGGTGACCTCGTCTCCGGACTCAGCACCCACGGCAATGACGGAACCGGGCATGGGACTGGTGATCTCGGACTCGCCTGCGTGGGCATCGCCGCCACGAACACTGACCTCCTCGAGCTCACGGAGCATCCAGGTTCCGTCGGCACCCGACAGCCACAGGTGACCGTCCGAGGCCGCGACCCGGTACTTTGCGCGGCGATCGTCGATCACGACGGTCAGATCGTCGCCCTCGAGCGAGGCACTGAGCCGACGCGGCTCACCGTCCTCGATCCATGCCTGGGCAATGGTGGGGTTGCCGGTGATGTGGACATGTTCCGTGGTGCCAGACGAAGACAACCGAATGCTGGTCGGTGCGGGGTCACCGGTGCGCCACCCGCTCGGCACATCCCAGGGGTCGGCAGTTCCGGCGTCGGTCGGCCACCGGCCGAGCCACCGGTAGGCCGCGGCGGCAATCACGACCTCGTGGGGCGCATCCGCTGCAGTGAAGTCGTCGAGGCACCGATCGAGCAGCCCGGTATCCAGCCGCCCTGCGACCACATCGGGGTCGGCGAGCAGGAACCGGGCGAACTCGATGTTGGTGACGACGCCCAGAACCCCGGTCCCGGCCAGCGCCCGATCGAGCTTGCGCAGTGCACCCGCGCGATCCGAGTCGTGCGCGATGACCTTGGCGAGCATGGGGTCGTAGTCGCTGCCGACGGTCGTGCCGGCACTCAGGCCCGAATCGACACGCACTCCCGGTCCGGTGGGTTCCACGACGTCGACGACGGTGCCACCGGTGGGCAGGAATCCACGGCTCGGGTCTTCTGCGTAGACACGAGCTTCGATCGCATGACCGGTGAGGGTGATCTCGCCCTGGACGAATCCGAGCGCTTCACCGGCTGCGACCCGCACCTGCCACTCGACGAGGTCCAGACCGGTGACGAGTTCGGTGACGGGATGTTCCACCTGCAGCCGCGTGTTCATCTCCATGAAGAAGAACTCGTCGGGCTTGTCCGCGGACACGATGAATTCCACCGTCCCGGCACCCGAATAGTCGACGCTGCGCGCGGTGTTGCAGGCGGCCTCACCGATTCTGGCGCGCGTCGGCTCGTCCAGCAGTGGCGACGGCGCCTCCTCGATCACCTTTTGGTGGCGCCGCTGCAGACTGCACTCACGCTCACCGAGGTGCACCACGTTGCCGTGGTTGTCGGCGAGGATCTGAACCTCGATGTGGCGCGGCCGGAGAACGAAACGCTCGAGGAAGAGAGTGTCGTCGCCGAATGAAGAGGCGGCTTCGCGGCGCGCACTCTTCAGCGCGTCGGCCAGCGCGGCAGGGTCTTCCACGAGACGCATTCCCTTGCCGCCGCCGCCCGCGGACGGCTTCACCAGAACGGGGTATCCGATGTCGTCGGCGGCCTCGATCAGGTCGGCATCCGACAGTCCTGGGCGTGCGATTCCTGGGACGACGGGAACGTCGAATTTCGCGACCGCGTTCTTTGCGGTGATCTTGTCGCCCATCACCTCGATGGCCCGCGCCGACGGCCCCAGGAACGCAATGCCGGCATCCGCACAAGCGGCCGCGAACTTGGCGTTCTCCGAAAGAAAGCCGTATCCGGGATGGATGGCCTGGGCACCGGTTGCCTGCGCAGCGGAGATCACCTTGTCGATCACCAGGTAGCTTTCCCGGGCGGCGGCCGGACCGAGCAGTACAGCGGTATCCGCCTCGAGCACGTGGCGCGCGCCACGGTCGGCCTCGCTGAACACCGCAACGGAGCGAATGCCCATCTCCCGAAGTGTGCGGATCACTCGCACGGCGATCTCGCCACGATTGGCGACGAGGACGGTATCGATGTCGGTCATGTCCCTCACATCCGGAAGACGCCGTAGGAGACCGGCTCGATCGGTGCGTTCGCGCACGCCGAGAGTGCCAGTCCGAGAACTGTTCTGGTGTCGGCTGGATCGATGATGCCGTCGTCCCACAGCCGAGCGGTCGAGTAGTAGGGGTTGCCCTGGTCCTCGTATTGCTGCCGGATCGGGGCCTTGAACTTCTCCTCTTCCTCGGCCGACCATTCGCCGTCACCGGCCTGATCGCCGCGCACCGTCGCCAGCACCGAAGCAGCCTGCTCCCCGCCCATCACCGAGATGCGGGCGTTGGGCCACATCCACAGGAACCGGGGCGAATACGCTCGCCCGCACATCGAATAATTGCCTGCCCCGTAGGAGCCGCCGATCACGACGGTGAGTTTCGGTACGCGCGCACACGCCACGGCGGTGACCATCTTCGCGCCGTGCTTGGCGATGCCACCCGCCTCGTAATCGCGCCCGACCATGAAGCCGACGATGTTCTGCAAGAACACCAGAGGGATGCTGCGCTTGTCGCACAGTTCGATGAAATGCGCGCCCTTCATGGCGGATTCCGCGAAGAGCACGCCGTTGTTTGCGACGATTCCGACCGGATGACCGTGAATGTGCGCGAACCCGGTGACGAGAGTCTTGCCGTACTCGGCCTTGAACTCCTGGAACCTGCCGGCGTCAACGGTCCTGGTGATCACCTCGTGCACGTCGTACGGGGTGCGTGGGTCCGTCGGCACGACGTCGTACAGCTCGTCCTGCGCGGCTGCGGGTGCCTCGATCGGCTTCACCTCCCACGGCCGCGGCATACGAGGACCGAAGGTGGCGACGATGTTCCGGACAATTCGCAGCGCGTCCTGATCGTCCTCGGCCAGGTGGTCGGTGACACCCGAAACCTTGGAGTGCAGATCTCCACCGCCGAGATCTTCTGCCGTGACGACTTCGCCCGTCGCTGCCTTCACCAGAGGCGGACCACCGAGAAAGATCGTGCCCTGGTTGCGGACGATGACGGCCTCGTCGCTCATGGCCGGAACGTAGGCGCCACCGGCGGTACACGAACCGAGGACCGCCGCGATCTGCGGGATCCCCTTGGCACTCATGGTTGCCTGGTTGTAGAAGATGCGCCCGAAGTGCTCGCGGTCGGGAAACACCTCGTCCTGCCGCGGGAGAAACGCGCCACCCGAGTCAACCAGGTACAGGCACGGCAGGTGATTCTGGAGTGCAATCTCCTGCGCGCGAAGGTGCTTCTTGACCGTCATCGGGTAGTAGGTGCCGCCCTTGACGGTGGCGTCGTTGGCGACGATGACGCATTCGCGTCCCGATACCCGTCCGATTCCCGCAATGACACCCGCGCCAGGGCATTCGTCGTCGTACATACCGTTGGCTGCCAGTGGTGCGATTTCCAGGAATGCACTGCCCGGGTCGAGGAGCGTGTCGACACGCTCACGCGGAAGCAGCTTCCCTCGGCTCACATGACGCTCCCGAGACTTCTCGCTGCCACCGAGCGCCGCAACACTCAGCTTGGCGCGCAGTTCGGTCACCAGCCGTGTGTGTTCGGCCCGGTTCGTCTCGCGGACAGTCATACCGCCACCCTTGCCACTTGGTTAATATGGACTAACTGAATTCAAGATAACCGTGATTAACTGAGTTGTCCAGATCACAGCACTCACGAAAGGTGCTCCGCGTGACAGACGAGCTGACGAACGCCGCCCATCCGCCGACCCGGCGCGACCAGATGAAGGCCGACCGGCGCCGGCAACTGCTGAGCGCAGCCGCAGCGTTGATCGCCGAACGCGGTTTCGCCGGAGTGCGACTCGAAGACCTCGGCTCTGCCGTCGGGATCAGCGGGCCGGCCGTCTATCGCCACTTCCCCAACAAGGACGCGGTACTTGTCGAACTTCTCGTGGGGGTCAGCCGGCGACTCCTCGAGGGCGGCGCCGCCGTGGTTTCCGAGGCGTCCGGTGCCGGAGACGCCCTCGAAGGGCTCATCGAGTTCCACCTCGACTTCGCGCTCGGCGAGCCCGACCTGATTCGTATCCAGGACCGCGATCTGCAGTCTCTTCCCGGCGACGCAGAGCGGCAGGTGCGTCACACCCAGCGTCGCTACGTCGAGATCTGGGTGCACATCCTGATGGACGTGGACCCGGGCCTGAACGAAGCCGACGCACGCACCAAGGCACATGCAACATTCGGTCTCATCAACTCGACTCCCCACAGCGCACCCCCGTCCGCCCATACGCGATCGCGCCGCATCCTTCGCCAAATGAGCCGCAGCGCACTGCTACCCGGGTAGACACGAAAGAACCCCGCCACTCGGGCGGGGTTCTTTCTCGAGTTCGAACTCAGCCGCGCGAAGCGGCGAAAGTCAGACCTTCTTCTTGCCTGTGATAGCCACGTAACCCAGGGTCAGCACGACTGCCGCAGCAATACTGATGATCCAGCGCCACCAGTCGATGCCGGAGGTATCCGTACCACCGAGCACGTCCCACAGCCAGTAACCGATCAGTGCGCCCGCGATACCCAGCAGGATGGTGACGATCCATCCCATCGCCTGCTTACCGGGAATTACGAGCCGCGCCAGAACACCGATGACCGCACCGAAAATGATGAGTCCGATGATTTCGCCGATCATGGCTACTCCTCTCCACGCTTATCCTTCGGCCGTACGAACGGACAGCCCGCTCTCAGTTTGAACATAACCCCACCGGACCCGATTTGGTGGACGGTTGTACGAATTGTTGCCGAACGATTCACCGCGAACACACCAGCCGCCTACATCATGTGTGGGTTTCGGTCGTTCTACCGATCAGGTCCGGCGACTTCTCCCGCATTTCCACTTTGCGCACTTTCCCCGTCACAGTCATCGGAAACTCGTCCACGACGTGCACGTACCGCGGAATCTTGTAGTGCGCGAGCTTGCCTGTGCAGAAAGCACGGAGCGTTTCCGCGTCCAATGGTGTCGCACCCTCTTGCATTCGCACCCAGGCCATCAACTCCTCGCCGTACGTGGCATCGGGAACGCCGATAACCTGTGCGTCGAGTATGTCCGGGTGGGTATAGAGGAATTCCTCGATCTCTCGGGGATAGACGTTCTCCCCACCGCGGATCACCATGTCCTTGATCCGCCCGGTGATCGCAACGTAGCCGGCATCGTCCATCACCCCGATGTCGCCGGTGTGCATCCACCGGGCCGCGTCGATCGCCTCGGCCGTCTTCTCCTGGTTCTCCCAGTACCCCAACATCACCGAGTATCCACGAGTACACAACTCACCGGGTTCACCTCGCGGCACCGTCAATCCGGTCACCGCGTCGACGATCTTGACCTCGAGATGAGGCCCGACCCTCCCGACCGTCGACACGCGCTGCTCGATCGTGTCGCCGGACCGGGTCTGGAACGAGACCGGAGAGGTCTCGGTCATGCCGTAACAGATCGACACCTCGGTCATGCCCATCCGGTCGATCACCTGCTTCATCACCTCGACCGGACACGGTGAACCGGCCATGATCCCGGTCCGCAGACTGGACAGGTCGAAACTGTCGAAATCGGGGTGCGCGAGTTCGGCAATGAACATCGTCGGTACGCCGTACAACGAGGTGCACTTCTCGTCCCGCACCGTTTCGAGAGTGGCGTGCGGATCGAAGGACGCACCCGGAATCACCATGGCTGCACCATGACTGGTGGCAGCGAGATTACCCATCACCATTCCGAAGCAGTGGTAGAACGGCACCGGGATACACACTCGGTCGCGCTCGGAGTAATTGCAGAGTTCCCCCACGAAATAGCCGTTGTTGAGGATGTTGTGGTGACTCAGGGTGGCGCCTTTGGGAAATCCCGTGGTGCCCGAGGTGTACTGAATGTTGATCGGATCGTCCATCGACAACGACTGCTGGACGCGCCGCACCAGGTCCGGATCGGTGGACAAGGCGGCCGACCCGTTCGCGAACAACGCCGCCCATTCAGCGGATTCGAGGAGGACGACCGATCGCAGCTCAGGGCAATCGGGTTTCACCGATCGGATCATCTGCGAGTAATCGGAGGTCTTGAACGTCGGCGCCGACACCAGGTAGCCGATACCGGCCTGTCCGAGAACGTACTTCAATTCGTGTTCGCGATACGCGGGGTTGATGTTGACGAGAATCGCGCCGATCTTCGCGGTCGCGTATTGAACAAAGGTCCACTCAGGGCAGTTCGGCGCCCAGATTCCGACTCGGTCGCCCTTCGCGACGCCCATTCCGATCAGACCGGCCGCCAACGCATGTACTTCGTGCGCGAACTCGGCGTACGTCCAGCGGCGTCCGCTCGGATGGTCGACGAGTGCGTCGCGACTGCCATGCGCCGCTACCGTGCGGTCCAGGTTGTCGCCGATGGTGTCGCCCAACATCGGCGCATCCCAGACGCCGAATGCATAGCTGGGAAGGGGTGCGCTCATGATGAAGTCCTCTCCTCGCTGGGTCGAAGAGAACAATAGTGACGACCGTCACTATCCCGCCACCCCCGAAAAAGGGGTACCACTCCCCCCACCTGCCCGACCAATGTCACACCGGTTCGCGTGAGCAGAACGGGTGTGACATTGGTCGGTGGGGGTGGAATGGGAGTGAGAGTCAGGACTCGGTGCGGCCTGCTGCGCCCATGAGTTCCAGGCGAAGTTCCGTCCATACCGTCGCGTACGAGTCGATCACGGGCTCGGCGATCCACTTGGTGTCACCGGCATCCACCTTGGCAAGTGCGTCGGCGAACAGATCCTGATAGCGCGACAGCCGCGGCACGAAGGCAGAAAGATCGTCGAAGACATCGGCGGCCTTACCGTCCAACGCCTTCAGCCCGTCGACGTCCGCTTCCTCGATCACTTCCAGGAACTGCTCGTGCAACGGTTCGAACTGCTCGTACACCTCAGCGATCGAGTCCTCGTCGATGGAGACACGCTCGGCGTCGAGCTGATCCTCGAGCTCCTTCAGCCCGGCCGCAGTGAGCCCGATCTTTCCGTCGGCAACCTCTTCGGCCTTGCCCTGCGTGACGAGAGCGTCGTACGCGGCCTGACCGGACGACGCACTCACGCCGAGGTGTTCTGCGAGCACAGTCGCACCGACCTGCTCTTTCAGTCGCACCGCTTGCAACAACGCGAGCTCGTCCACATTGCCTGCAAAGGCCATTGAATTCTCCTAGCAATACCCGACGGATCTGTTACTGCCATCGAACACCATCACAGCTCGAGAATGTCGGCCCGGTCCGTGAGTTCATCGTCACGGAACGTGTCCTTGAGGTCGACACCTGACCGGCCCAGGCGCCGCGCGCCACCGACGAGACCCGCCGCCACCCGGGCAGCTCGGCGATAGCCCAATCCGTCCGGCGGATGAATGTTGGAGATGCAGTTGCGATCGGAATCCGCGCGACCGGGACGCGGCAGATGCGTCAGGTAGATCCCGAGGCTGTCTGCAACCGACAGCCCCGGCCGCTCCCCTATCAACACGACGACCGTCCGGACCCCCATTGCCTCCGCGACGTGGTCACCCAACGCCACGCGGGCCTGAGTGGCAATCACCGGCGGGGCGAGCGAGTAGTGGTCGGCCAACTCGTCCACGAGCGCAGTCAGCAACGGCGCACCGTGCTCGGCCAACGCTCGCGGTGACAGCCCGTCTGCCAGAACGAATCCCACATCCGCACCGCTCGCCGATACGGAGGTGAGATTCTCGGGCAATCGCCCCAGGTCGGGTCGACGCAAGTACTCGCTGCGGTCTGCGGCCCGACTCAAGACAGTGAGCGGGGCACCGAGACCCACTGCCTCGACCCGCTCACTCAACGCACTCGCGTCCAGCGGCTGATGCACCGCGTCCCGTGCGGCAGCATGAGCAGCAGTGAACTCGAGTACCCGCGAGGTCGGGAGGGAGTCGCCCGCCCGGCCCAATCCGATGCGCGACTGCGTACTTCGGCGGAGTTCGTTCCAGAACGCTTCTTCCGGTAGGTGGTCCGTCACTCAGGTCACCGTCAACTCTCGTAGTGGTGATGCTGCCGCATCCACCGGGACTATCCGGCCGTTCGAACTCACCATGCCGAGCCTGCGCAGCCAGTCCTCGAATTCAGGGGCGGGCCGCAGACCCAGTACCTGCCTCGCGTAGAGCGCATCGTGAAAGGACAGGCTCTGGTAGCCGAGCATCACATCGTCCGCGCCCGGAACCGTGATGACGAAGGCCGCGCCGGCCACACCGAGAAGAGTGAGCAGCGTGTCCATGTCGTCCTGGTCGGCTTCGGCATGATTGGTGTAGCACACGTCCACACCCATCGGCAGCCCCAGAAGTTTCCCGCAGAAGTGGTCTTCGAGGCCGGCGCGGATGATCTGCTTACCGTCGAACAGATACTCCGGCCCGATGAAACCCACGACCGTGTTGACGAGGAGCGGCTCGAGCGTGCGCGCGAGTCCGTAGGCCCTGACCTCGAGGGTCTGCTGATCTACGGGGCGACCTCCCGTCCCCAGGTGGGCATTGGCGCTGAGCGCCGAACCCTGCCCCGTCTCGAGGTACATGACGTTGTCGCCGACGGTCCCGCGCTTCAGTGAGCGCCCGGCCTCGTTGGCTTCGCGCAACAGCGAGACGTTCACGCCGAAACCGGAATTGGCCCCTTCGGTGCCCGCGATGGATTGGAACACCAGATCCACCGGTGCGCCCGCTTCGATCAGTTCGAGCGTGGTGGTGACGTGCGACAGGACGCAGGACTGCGCGGGAATGTCGTAGCGCCGACGCACCTCGTCGAGAAGATGCAACAGGTCTGCTGTGGCCTGCGGCGAATCGGTCGCGGGATTGATCCCGATCACCGCGTCACCGCATCCGAGCAGCAGCCCGTCCAGTGTCGCAGCCGCAATCCCCCGTGGATCGTCGGTCGGGTGATTCGGTTGGAGACGAGTTGCGAGGTGCCCGGGCAGTCCGATCGTGGTCCGGAACGCAGACGTCACAGTGATCGCCCGGGACACCGCGATCAGATCCTGGTTTCGCATGATCTTGCTGACTGCCGCAACCATTTCGGGTGTCAGCCCCGGCGAGACAGCCCGCAGTCGCGTGCCCGGATCAGGCCCCGCAGCCACCTCCAGAAGCCAATCGCGAAGCCCACCAACCGTCAGATGCGAGACCGCCGCGAAGGCACCGCGATCGTGCGAGTCGATGATGAGACGGGTGACTTCGTCGTCCTCGTAGGGCACGACGAGGTCGGTGAGGAAAGTGGTGAGGGATACGTCGGCGAGCGCCCACTGTGCGGCTGCGCGTTCGGCATCCGAATGCGCCGCGCACCCGGCGAGTTCGTCCCCGCTGCGAGCGGGTGTCGCCTTCGCAAGCAGGTCGACCAGACCGTCGAAGCTGTACGTCGATCCGCCGACTTGCTGGTTGAACGTCGTCATTCGAGCTCTTCCTCCGCCTTTGCCAGTACAGCAAACTCCTCGTCCGGCGAGTTGGCAACGAGATGATGGCGGCTGTACAGCCCGAAGTAGGCCATGAATGCACCGAATGCGATCGCAGTCCACAGCGCTGCCATCGGGTCGACGAGGAACGTGGCGACGACTGCAACTGCGGCGACAACCAGTGCGAACGACGTCGTCGCGATACCGCCCGGTGTCCGGTAAGGCCGCGGCATGTCAGGTTCACGCTTGCGCAGCACGATGTGGCTCACCATCATCAACACGTAGCTGACCGCCGCACCGAACACGGCCATGTTGAGCAACATCGCCCCCTCGCCGGTCAGTGACAGGGCAAAGCCGATGACGCCGGGAACGATCAATGCCAGCGTCGGCGCCTTCCTGGAGTTGGTGACCGACAGGCTCGTCGGCAAGTAGCCGGCGCGCGACAAGGCGAAGGTCTGACGCGAGTAGGCGTACATGATGGAGAAGAAGCTGGCGACCAGTCCCGCGAGTCCGATGTAGTTGACGACCTTGGCGGTGGTGGTGTCACCGAGGGCCTCGACGAGCGGGTTACCCGAGACGGACAGCGCGTCCGCCCCCAGCGCACCCGTTGCGAGAAACAGCACGGCCGCGCCCGTCACGACGAGGACGAGCATGCTGATGATGATGCCCTTCGGGACGTTCCTCTCGGGTTCACGCGCCTCTTCCGCAGCGAGTGGCACACCTTCGACAGCGAGGAAGAACCAGATGGCGAAGGGGACAGCTGCCCAGATACCGAGCAATCCATACGGCAGGAACGACGACGCACCGACGGCATCGGTGGGCGCGATGTCGGTCAGGTTGCCCACGTCGAACAGTCCGATGGCGGACACCGCGAAGATCACGAGACCGACGAGCGCGATCGCAGTGATCACGAACATCGCCTTGAGAGCCTCACCGGCGCCGGTGAGGTGAATCCCGATGAAGATGGCGTACACCGCCAGATACACCCACCATCCATCCGTGATGCCGAGCAGATTCAGGGATTCGACGTAGCTTCCGATGAACGTCGCGATGGCGGCGGGTGCGATGGCGTACTCGATGAGAATGGCCGTGCCGGTGGCGAACCCACCCCACGGCCCCAGCGCGCGGCGCGCGAACGTGTATCCGCCGCCCGCTGCGGGCAGGGCCGACGACATCTCTGCCATACCGAGCACCATCGCCAGATACATGGCGGCGATGACGACAGCGGCGATCAGCAGACCACCGAAGCCGCCCTCGGCCAAGCCGTTGTTCCATCCGGCGTAGTCACCCGAGATGACGTAGCTGACACCGAGTCCCGCCAGGAGCACCCAACCGGCGGAGCCCTTTCTCAGCGTCCGTTTCTCCAGGTAGTCGGCGCCTTCCGCGTGGAACTCCACGCTGCGGCTTTCTGCGCCGTGATCGGCAGACTTGCCGGCCTGTGAGGGCGCAGATTCTTCGAGAGTCATGGGCAACCTTTTCGTCGGTCGGTGCTCGGGGTCGGGCCACGGCGCCATTGCCGTCCGCGAGACGCACGGTATTGGGGTGGTGTTGCGTTCTTTGGGCCGCAGGTTTCGGCCCAGTTACGAGTCGCTTCGCGCGATCAGCTGGGGGTGCCTGGAATCGGGCAGGCCTCGACTGCTTCCGTCACGATCTGCGGAGTGTCGGGTGGATCCGGTCGTTCACCGCGCTCCCAGTCCTCTCCCGTCAATGGATGCCCAGCGGCCAGAGCATCGTTTTCCTCGGCGGTGAAAGCGCGGGCGCGGCTGAGGAAGCGCATGCCCTCAGGGCTCTCGAGACTGAATCCCGAGCCTCGGCCGGGCACGACGTCGAGCACGAGACAGGTGTGTTTCCACGCCTCGAACTGGGAACCCGAAATCCATACCGTCACCGCGTCGTCGCCCGTGGGCAGATCGGACGCAGTCTCGCCTGGCTCGAGTCTGAGGTCGAGTACTCCGAGAAGGACGTCACGATCCCCGACGATGAACTCCCCGTCGGGGTAACACATGGGTGCCGAGCCATCACAGCAACCACCGGACTGGTGCATCATCAGTGCGCCATGGGCACCGCGGAGGCGGCGGAGAAGGTCTGCCGCCTCCACGGTTGCGATGAGGCGCAGTGGAATTGCAGTGTCCCCATTCATCAGCTGCCCATACCCATCAGAAGAAGCCCTGGGCCTTCGGTGCGTAGCTCACGAGCAGGTTCTTCGTCTGCTGGTAGTGGTCCAGCATCATCAGGTGATTCTCGCGTCCGATACCGGACTGCTTGTAGCCACCGAATGCAGAGTGTGCGGGGTACTGGTGGTACGTGTTGGTCCAGACGCGGCCGGCCTGAATGTCACGCCCGGCGCGGTAGGCGACGCCACCGTCGCGCGACCACACGCCAGCACCGAGGCCGTACAGCGTGTCGTTGGCGATCTCGATGGCCTGCTCGTAGTCCTTGAACGAGGTGACCGAGACGACGGGGCCGAAGATCTCCTCCTGGAAGATCCTCATGTTGTTCTTTCCTGTGAAGATCGTCGGTTGCACGTAGTAGCCGCCGGAGAGGTCGCCTCCGAGATCGGCACGCTCACCGCCGGTGATCACCTTGGCGCCCTCGCCCTTGCCGATCTCGATGTAGGAGAGGATCTTTTCGAGTTGGTCGTTGCTGGCCTGGGCACCGATCATGGTGTCCGTGTCGAGGGGGTCGCCCTGGCGGACGGCTTTGGTGCGGATCGCAGCCAGTGCGAGGAACTCGTCGAAGATGTCCTCCTGGATGAGAGACCTCGACGGGCAGGTGCACACCTCACCCTGGTTGAGAGCGAACATCGTGAAGCCTTCGAGAGCCTTGTCCTGGAAGTCGTCGTTCGACGAAAGCACGTCCGAGAAGAAGACGTTGGGGCTCTTGCCGCCGAGCTCCAGGGTCACCGGGATGAGGTTCTGCGAGGCGTACTGCATGATCAGTCGGCCGGTGGTCGTCTCGCCGGTGAACGCGATCTTCTTGATCCGAGGGCTCGAGGCGAGCGGCTTGCCCGCCTCGGTGCCGAAGCCGTTCACGATGTTGAGCACGCCTGCAGGCAGCAGGTCGCCGATGATGCCGATCAGGTGCAGAATCGACGCAGGCGTCTGCTCCGCGGGCTTGAGCACGATCGCGTTTCCGGCGGCCAGTGCGGGTGCCAGCTTCCACACGGCCATCAGGATCGGAAAGTTCCAGGGAATGATCTGACCGACGACGCCGAGCGGCTCGTGGAAGTGGTAGGCCACGGTGTCGGAATTGATTTCCGAGAGCGAACCCTCTTGCGCGCGAATGGCACCTGCAAAGTAGCGGAAGTGGTCGATGGCGAGCGGGATGTCGGCGTTCAGTGTCTCGCGGATCGGCTTGCCGTTGTCCCAGGACTCGGCGAGCGCGATGGACTCGAGGTTCTGCTCCATCCGGTCGGCGATCTTGTTGAGGATGACGGCCCGCTCGGCGACGGAGGTCTTGCCCCATGCCGGCGCCGCTGCGTGCGCGGCGTCCAACGCCAACTCGATGTCCTCCGATGTGGACCGAGCGACCTCGCAGAAGTTCTGGCCGGTGACCGGCGTCGGATTCTCGAAGTACTGCCCCTTGACCGGCGCAACCCACTCCCCGCCGATCCAGTTGTCGTAACGGGACTGGAACGACATCTTCGCGTCCGCCGAACCGGGACGTGCAAACACAGTCATCGATAGCTCCCTCGTATCTGGTTCTCCCCTCAGGTTCTCCGCACCAGGGGGTGTGATCCACAACACTAGAAGGCGCAACGTTGCATGTACGTTGCATCGACAATCTCTCCCCTTCCCGACGCTTCCCCTCCCCTCTTCCCCGACGAATGTCACACCCGTTCGCGTGAGCTGAACGGGTGTGACATTGGTCGGGGTGGGATCAGTGCCACTGGCGGTCGAACAGCTCGATTCGAGCTTTCACCTGCGAGTACAAGGGAGAATGGGGATCGAGTCCGGCGAGATACGCTTCCCACGCCGCCGGATCCGATCGGCCGTGCACCGACGTGGTCCACTTGGCGAGAAGCTGCTGATTACCCTGACGAAGCAATCCCGCCTGCACACGGGCGCGCAATTCCTCGCGCACCCCTTCGACCCCGGGCGCAATCGATTCGGGGAGCACCGGGCCCTCGAAGATCCGCATCGCACGCGCGATGTCCCCACGCTCGAGAGCCGAACGCACGTCGCGAACATCCGTATCCAGCTCCGTGACGATCCGGTACGGACGAGAGGCGACGTTGCGGGCACCGATCACCTTGCGCAGACGCGATACCTCGGCGCGAATCGTCACCGAATCCAGCTCACCCTCGTCGAGAAGGACTGCCAGGTGCTCGGCCGTCAGACCCTCCGGATACTCGGACAGCAGGAGCAATATCTCGGCGTGGCGGCGCGACACCATCTGACGGACTCCGTCCACCACCAGCACAGGGCGCGACCTACCCAACACCTCGAGCCTCGCCACCCCAGTTCGTTGCCGGGCCGGGAACGAGAGGAAATGCAGGCGTAGTTCCGACTCGGCCGCCGCAACTGTGGCGCGCACCAGCGACAGCACTTCCGGTGCCGCGACGCGGGGTCCACCCGTGATGTCGATCGTCCCGACGATCAGGCCGGTGTCGGGATCGTGGACCGGTGCGGCGGTGCAACTCCAGTCGTGAACCGAGCGGCTGAAGTGTTCGGCGCCGAAAAACTGCACACAGTGGTCGAGTTCGAGCGCAGTACCCGGCGCGTTCGTACCGACTGCGACTTCGCTCCAGTCGGCACCCTCGACGAAGTTCATCGAGGCCGCGCTGTCCTTCGCCGAGTTGTCACCGTCCACGCGCAGTAGACGACCGTGCTCGTCGGACGTCGCGATCAGCAAACCCGAGTCGGCAGCATCTTCGACGAGCAGCGTGCGCACGACAGGTTCGATGATCGACATGGGATGCGCGGCCCGATATTCGGCCAGCCCCGATTCGCCGAGATCCCCCGAGCGGGCCGAGCTGTCCGGGCTCACACCACGCCGCCTGCTACGCAGCCATGAATCGAAGACGACCGACCGCACCTGCCCTGGACCATCCGACGGCACACCCGCATCGTCCACTGGCGCCTGATCGACGAAGGAGCGGTGTGCCGAGGACAGCCGGCGGCGCAGAACGTCGATGTCCTCGCCCGGGCGAACGGCAACCCACGGGTTTCCCCCACCGCCACGCGCCGCAGAACCGTGCGCATTGTTCATCGGATAGACCTCCACGACTACACCCCACTGTAACCGGCGTCACATACGAATGAAGTCGGCGACGCGCTCGCCGATCATCAGGGTGGTCGCATGGGGGCCACGGCTGGGCACCCGCGGCATTGCCGAGGAATCCGCAATGTACAGGCCCTCGACTCCTTTGACACGGCACCGTTCGTCGACAACGGCATCACGGTCGGCGTCGTCACCCATACGGCAGGTGCTCGACAGGTGCTGGGAGGTCGCGAGGTGGCGGAGCATCCACCCGTCGGTGTCTTCCACTTCCGGCGTCTCTGCAATCCGTCGCATACTTGCAGACTCGAGGATGTGCCTCGCCTCGGAGATCCCCTGCCGTAGGTGGCGTCGGTCCGCCTCCGACTCGAGGTAGCGGTACTCGATCTGCGGAGCGACATCCGGATCCGCTGACACCATACGTATGCTTCCGCGGGATCGAGACTTCATGAGTCCCACACCGACATACCTGTTCGCCTCGCCCGATCCGGGCACAAGCTGATCGAAACCTGCTGTGTACGGACGTATTTCGATGTCTTCCATGTTCAGACAGACTTCGAGAGCAGGGCAATCGTCACTGCGCCGAAGTTGTTCGACGGCACGGACGGGAATCAGCACCTCAGGATGGTCGGCGGCGGAGCGACCGACACCCGAGAGGTCGCTGACTACCGTAATACCGTGTTGTGCAAGCTCTCTCGAATCTCCGATACCCGACCGCATCAGCAGCATGGGAGTTTCGATCGCGCCCGCCGCAGCCACGACGCATGTGGTTCGGACCGTGATGCGCGAACCGTCCCGAACGAGTTCGACGCCCGAAACCTTTCCGCCGGAGAAGATCACCCGCGTCGCCGAGGTCTCGCACAAAACCTTCACATTCGAACGGTGCAGTGCTGGAAGGAGATACGCGATAGCCGAGCTCATTCGTGTTTCATCCGAAACGTTGAGAGGTACCGGACCCACGCCGGAGGGTTCGCCACCGTTCTTGTCTTCCTCCGTCGGGTGCCCCACCTCCGCCGCTGCCGCAACGAACGCAGAACTGATATCGGCGAGTGTGGAGGCCGATCGACGACGTACCGGCACGGGTCCGGTGGTGCCGTGGTCGGGTCCGGTGAAATCGTGGTCGTGCTCGGTTCGTACGAAGTACGGCAGTACATCGGCATACGACCACGACGCCGGCCACCGAGCGAAGTCCTCCTCTCGTGCCCGCACGAAGTAGGCGCCGTTCACAGCACCGGAACCACCCAGCACCCGCCCACGTAGCGTGTGCGTCGGTAAACCTGGCATCAAGTCTGCGGAGTACCTGGCCGCCCATGGGCTCGACGGACCGACTTGCATGACCCGGTAGTCCCGCACGGGACAGTCCTCCACCGACGAATACCCAGGTCCGGACTCGACCAGCAGGACTGATCGCCCCGCATCTTCACCGAGCCGTGACGCGACTACACATCCGCCCGATCCACCACCGATGACGACGACGTCGGCCACCAGATCGGGTGTACCCACCTATGACCTCAATCGTGGCTTCAGCGTGTCTGATTTCAATCGCGGCTTCAGTGCCTCGAGGTCGCGTGCCTCGATCGCGCCCTGCCACAGGCCGGTTCCGTATGCAACGTCGTCGATCCGCTTGAACACGGTGTGCCGCACCGGGCCGAGACCGTCCGGCTGCCGATGAGTGACCCAGTCTGCGACCCCCTCGGCAACGGCCAGCGTGAGCGCCGCCCGCCGGATGCGACTGGAGAACAGGACGGCAAGGAGTGTGATCGGCCAGTAGTGGCGGCACAGCGCCGACGCCAACTGCCAGAGTCCGGCAACGAAGCCTTGTGCGGTGAGGACCGCCGCGATGCGCGTCGGCTGATCGAGACCGGTGAACAGGCGGCGCAGGCGCAGCACCATTGTCACCAGGGTGGCCAGCGCACCCAGCAGCCCGAAACGGGTGCCGGAGGCCGCGGCCAGACAGGCGAACAGCGTCCACGGGGACATCGAGACCGGCGGAACCATGCCGTTGTGCCGCGACGCCAACGGCGCGGCGCCGGTTCCGTAGAATTTCTTCCGACCGAACCAGTCGGCGAATGTCACGCGGTGATCGTGGGCCACGTGCGCCACCGGTTCGTAGCGCAGCCGCCAGCCACTTTCCTGTAGTCGCCAGCACAGGTCGACGTCCTCGGCCACGTGCATGGACTCGTCGAAACCACCGAACTCCTGCAACACCTCACGGCGGGCGATGATCGCGGCACTCGGCACGTAGGACACGGGGCCACCCGACTGAACAGCCGCTTCCTTGCCCCCGAGATCGAGAGAGGATCGGGCGTGCTCGTATCGCGCCAACGTGGACGATTCCGGCTCGAGAGCAACGATGCGCGGTGCCACGAGCGCGACGGCAGGATCACTGAAGTGGCCGAGCATGACCTCGATCCACCCGGTGCGCGGCACCACGTCCGAATCCAAAAAAGCAATGAAAGGCTTTGTCGCAGCACGGAGTCCGGTGTTGCGCGCCGCGGCCGGACCCCGTGAGGTCTCGTGCCGGAGCACGGTGAGATCGCACTGACCGTTCGACAACGCGGACGCCGTCACCGGCACGTCCGATCCGTCGTCGACAACGATCACGTCGAGCCCACGCAGGGCAGCAAGTAGGCGCGAGAGTCCGGCCGTGCTGTCTCGAACAGGAATGACGACCGTGACATCGCTCGGCGAGGGAGTGCTCATCGGACGTGGGTTCGCGACGCCCGAATCGAGGAGCCGTCTGGCGACCACAGCCGACTGTGGATCTACCACTTCGAGGTAGCCGTCGCCGATCATTGCCGCGGCTTTGGGCGCCAGCTTCAGCATGCGAGTCGGCGATCCACCGATGAGAACGCGGCCCCCGGAGTATGCGCGCACCTTGGGATCGATACGTATCCCGAATCCATCGGGAAGTCGAGCTTGGCGCATCAGTCGATGGTAAGCGGATCGGCGGGAGATAACAGCACATGCCCGAAAATCGGGCCACATTCGACCTGTTTCCCAGGACAAACCGAAGGCAGTACGCCCGTACTGGTCATCTGAGCCTCCCATCTGGGTCCGGTTTCCACCGGGCGAGTGCGTCTCCAGCCCGCCTGACCGCACCCTCGAGGAGCGCTAGCCCCTCCTCGGCCGAGGAGCCGGCCGGATCACCGAGGACCCCGTTGGCCGACACGGCGAGGGTGCCGCCTTCTCTCAGACTGGGCATCAGCTCGGCGATCGGTGCGACGTTGCCCCGCTCAGCCCGCTCCGGCCGCATCCTCCCTGGTGAAAGGTGGAGTAGCAGCGACGTTTCCGTTCTTCCTGCGTGTGCATCCGCCCCGGGGAAGACGCAGGGCAACCACGCAGCATCCCTGCCTTCGTAGCGAAGCAAGGACACCGACTTGACCAGCGCGGGGCCGTTGCCACCGTGCCCATTGACGAAGACGATGCGACGCGCCCACCGACACGCCGAGCGACCGTATTCGACGAGCACTCGCTCGAGGACGTCGTGCCCGATCGAGATCGTTCCGGCAAACCCCTCGTGCTCACCACTGGCGCCGTACGCGATCGGCGGCGCCACCATCAGAGCTCTGCCGCCGCCCTCCACCAAGCCTCGAGACACGGCGGCCGCGATACACGTATCCGTGTCGAGTGGCAGATGCGGCCCGTGTTGCTCCAATGATCCGACGGGCACGACAACCGTCGGGGTGTCGACGTCGGGCCATGTGGCGTCCGCCAGATTCACGTCGTCAGACATCCGTCCCCACCTTCCGAAACGTCGCCGTCCGAAACGTCGCGAGGCCCTCACGGATCGCGGCGTCGAGTCGTCGTGGCGCCACCGCGTCACCGATGCGAATAGCGTTGAACTCACTGCTGGACAACGCCTTCCACAGACCATCCTCGGGCTCCGGATGGAGTGCAGTCACGACATGGTCGTACACCACCGCCTCCTCGGTGCCGGTCGGATGGTGCATCAACGTCACCTCGGTTCTGTTCCCGCGCTGCGCAGCACCCGCCACGACGGTGTCGGTTCTGGCAGAGATGTTCTTGCGATCTGCACGTGCACGCCAGCCCTCCATGTCGAGGGTGATGCCGAGGTCCTGCGCGACAACCATGGCGCTCGTGCAGATCGTCACCGAGCACCCGGCGTCGGCCAAGTATTCCGCCGTTCCCGGCCCCTGGTGGAATCCCAATTCGTCGACGACGAGAACCCGTCCGCTCGGCGTCACCCGATGCTCGAGCACATCGCGCACGTCGACGACCGCCTGCAGACCCACGGCCCACGCGGGAGGATTCGGCTTCGCCCCCGTCGCAATCACGACTACATCGGGGGACCAGCCGGTAACCATGTCGGCGGACACTGCTGTACCCGTGTGGATTTCGACGCCGAGACGTCGACACTCCGAGACCGCCTCCGTGACCGGTGCCATCAACTGTGCTCTGGTGGGCTGCCTCGCCGCTGCAACCAACTGCCCGCCGAGTACGTCGCTGCGCTCGTACAGAGTGACCTGGTTCCCCAATTCCGCTGCGGCAATCGCCGCGTGCAAACCTGCGGCTCCGCCGCCGACCACCACCACCGACCGACCAGGCAAACCGGGGGCAGGCAGGTCGACCGGACCGGCGGCGCCCACTCGTGGATCGACCACACACCCGAGCGGGAGACCGAACCCCACTCGGCCGGAACATTCTTGGTTGCAGGCCAGACACGTTCGTATTCGACGAGAACCCCCACTTCGCGCCTTACGCACGAAGTCGGGGTCGGCGATCTGTCCCCGCACCACGCCTACGAGGTCGCATAGACCTTCCGCGAGCGCGCGGTCGGCAGCGGCCGGATGGTCGAACCTGCCGACGCCGACAACAGGAATGTCGACCGCATCGCAGATCGCCCGGGAAACGGGCAGGGCGTAACCCGGTGCGGTCGCCATCGATGGTTCCACCATGTGCAAGGTTTCGGTGGCCACACCCAGCGAGGTATTGATGTAGTCGACGTTGCCGGTTGCCGCTACGAGTCGGGCGACCGCCACCGCTTCGTCGCGATCGATCCCCTCGGGTACGAAGTCTCCACCCGAGAGCCGCACTCCCAACGCAAGTTCCGGACCCAGCACTTGTCTTACCGCGGCAATGGTCTCGATCAAGAACCGTGCCCGATTGTGCAGAGCTCCGCCGTATTCGTCCGCGCGCCGGTTGGTGGCCCGCGCCAGGAAAGCCCGCATGATCGAGGCCTGCGATGCCTGGATCTCGACGCCGTCGAAGCCTCCTGCCCGGCAATGCGTGGCCGTACGCGCGTATCCGTCGATCAGTTCACGGATCTCCATCTCGTCGATCGCCTTGGGGACCTCGCGGAACATCGGGTCGGGGACGGCACTGGGCGCCCACACCGGCGACCGGCTGTACATGCCGGAACTCTGGTTGCCGTTGTGATTCAACTGCGCAAGAATCTTCGCACCCTCTGCGTGCACGGCATCGGTGAGTGCCCGGTACGCCGGTATCACCGAGGGTTCGTAACCGTGAATCATCTTCTCGTAGGGGTGGTCCGAGCGATGAACCGTGTGCTCTTCGGTGACGATCATCCCGGCTCCCCCAGCCGCTCTCGCACGGTAATAGTCGATGTGCCTGTCTGTGGGCCGTCCGGATTGCGCGTAGTTGGTCAGGTGCGCACAGAAGATCACGCGGTTACGCAGGGTGAGAGGCCCCACGCGCAACCGCGTGAACAGGTGCGGGTACTCGGTCACACCTTGGTGTTGCCCATGTCGAGTGCCACCTGGCTGCCGGTAACGGTGCGCGACCCGTCGCCTGCCAGCCACATCACTGCTTCGGTGATGTCGTCTGTTTCGGCGAGTGGCTTTTCGGTGAGAATCGTGGCGAGGCTCGCCATGTAGTGCGGATGCTTCTCGAGCATCTTCAGACTCCCCGGATCGGTGCCCATCGGAGTTTTCACCCCGTACGGATGAATCGAGTTGACCCGAATCTTGTACTCACCCAATTCCTTGGCCGCGACCTGAGTGAGGCCGACGAGCCCGAACTTCGATGCCGCATAGTTCGCTTGACCGGGGAGTGCCTTGATACCGGCAACCGAACTCACGACGATGATGGAACCGCCGTTCCCAGCGTCGATCATTGCGGGGGTCACCGCCTTCAACGTCTTCCACGTTCCTGTGAGGTTGACGTCGATGAGGGTCTCCCACTGCTCGTCCGGCATCTCCCAGAAGCGGTTCCAATTGCAGATGCCGGCATTGGCCACCACGATGTCGAGTCGGCCGAACTGCGCCACGCCCTCGTCGACCACAGCCTTCACCTGTGCACCGTCTCGTACGTCGGCCTGGCGGGCAATGATCTTTCCGCCCTCGGTCTCGACAAGGCGAACCGTCTCGTCGAGATCGGCGGGGGTCGCCGAGTCGTACGTGTTGTAGTCCGATACCGGCCCGCACACGTCGAGCGCGATGATCGACGCTCCCTCACGTGCAAACCGAATCGCGTGGTTGCGTCCCTGGCCTCGTGCCGCTCCGGTGACGAAGGCGACCTTGCCGTCGAGCTGTCCCATCAGTTCTCCTGACTCGTAAGGGTTGTTCTGCTGGCGTGAATGTGGTGAGGCAATGCGGTTAGGGCTCGGGCTGACCGGCGGCCTTCTCGAATCGCTTCGAGAACAGTGCGCGGTGCGACGCAATCGCCTACGTGGGCGAGACTCGGTCGGTCTGTTGCGCGATCGGGTAGCCGGTGTGAGCAGTCGACGAGGAGTTCGCACGGCACGATTCGCTGCTCCCCCGTGAACCTGTCGGCGACATGTAGTTCCCGCCCACGCAGTGCTGTGATGCGCATACCCAGATGCCGAACGATTCCCTTGCGCTGCGCTCGGACGTTCGCACCGACCAGGTCACCGGTCCGGCTCAGGTCGCGGCCGACGACGGAATCCGGTGTCACGATGGACACCTCCCGGTCTCGTGCATGGAGCCACTCGGCTACCGCGATGCCGACGGGACCACCGACCGGATCGAACACCACGATCGGGCCCGAACCGGCCGATAGCGATACCCAGTTGGTCAACAGTTCCGCCGCGTCGACGTACGGCCCACCCACCGGAAAGTCCGGCGGCCGCGGGCGACTTCCCGTCGCAACGATCACCGCTACTCCGTCACCCACGAGGCCGTCGATCTCATCGGACGTCATGTCGGTGCCCGTACACAGCCGCACGCCGAGTCGGCGGCACTCGGATTCCAAGTGATCGGTGATCGCTCGCAAAGAGGGTGTTGCGGTCGCGGCTACTCCGATCATCCCGCCGACGTGTGCCGTGCGTTCTGCGATGGTCACGTCGTAACCGCCGCGCGCCAGCACGCGGGCCGCTTCGAGTCCGGCCGGTCCGCCGCCGACGACGACCACACGACGAGTGTCCGCGCCGGCACGCTCGATGTCCGCACCGCAGTCCTCGTCTGTCTCGCACTCGTGACCGGCGTCCGGATGAACAGCACACGTGACGATCGGGTTTCGCGAATCACGCACGAGGCAGGTCTGGTTGCACAGCACGCACGGGCGGTGCGCACGGCCACGACGTACGGACTCCACAAGATCAGGATCGGCGATCTGCGCACGTGTCATCTCCACGATGTCCGCCACGCCGCGGTCCAGTGCCTGTTGCGCGGCCGCCGGATCGGTCATGCTCCCTTGCAACGCCACAGTGGTGTTGCCACTCACGGCCTCCCGCACGCCAGCGCACAGCTGCGTGTTGAATCCGCTCGGTTCGTGGAAGTCCGGTCGGTATGCGCTCGCCGACAAGGTGCCGCCGCGCACCACGACGAGAAGGTCGAGCGCGGCGGCGAGTTCGCGTGCCTGCCGCGCCGCAATCTCGGGCGTGACCCCCGCCCACGGAGCGAGTTCATCGCAACTCAGACGCAACGCCAACACCTGATCACGGCCCAGCACACCGCGTACCGCCGACAGCACGTCGTTGGTGAGGCGAAGCCGATCCGCACCGTAATCGTCTGAGCGCAGGTTGGTCAGCCCGGAGTGGAACTGCCGCAACAACGACCGTGGACCCGCATCGATCTCCACCCCGTCCAGCCCGGCTCGCACAGCCGCTGCGGCACTCGAAGCGAAGCCGGCGACGACCTCGTCGATCTCACGCTGCTCCATCACCATCGGCATCTCACGGGTCTCCACGTCCGCCACGCGAGACGGCGCCCAGAGTGCGGTTCGGGTGTGCGCGCTCGAACCTTGGAGACCGTGATGAGTGAGCCCTGCCAGGACGACGGTGCCGTGCGGTCGGCATGCTTTCGCGATGCGACGCCATCCGGGCACACACTCGTCCGCAAGCGGTGCACGTTCATAGGGGTGATCCGAAGCATGCACCGAGGCGTTCTCCACCACGATGATTCCGGCGCCGCCCTGCGCTCGCCGCCGGTAATACGCGACGTGGCGATCCGACAGCGCCCTACCCGAACCGAGGTTCGTTTCGTGTGGACCGAACAGCACCCGGGACTGGGCGGTACACCCGGCCAGGGTGAACTGTTCGGTGAGTCGAGGGCTCATGTCCAGCGTTGGTCAGGACTCGGTACCGAGGTCCCGCCGAAACCCGGGTGGGATCACGATGTCCGACGGGGTCAGATCGTGAATCGACGAGCGGCCCAAACCGAGAAGTGCCGAATCGACACCGCCACGCAGGATGTCGAGGACGTTCTCGACACCCGCCTGGCCGTTCGCGGAGAGGCCCCACAGGTACGCACGACCGATCATCACGGCGTCCGCGCCCAGCGCGAGCGCCTTGACCACATCACTGCCCCTGCGCACGCCACCGTCGAGTGTCACCTCGATCTGGTCGCCGACCGCGTCGGCGATCGCGGGGAGCGCCCGGATGGGTGCGGGCGTGCCGTCGAGGTTGTTGCCGCCGTGGTTCGACACCGAGATGGCGGTGACACCGGCGTCCACGGCGCGCTTGGCGTCGTCGACGCGCATCACGCCCTTGAGCATGAACGGTCCGCCCCACTGTTCGCGCAGCCACTGCACGTCTTCCCACGTGGGCAGCGGCGTCCCCATCCACTCGCCGTATGCGCCGAAGAAGGTGGGGGCCTCGCCTCCGGGACGGATGAGGTTCGGGGTGGTGAGGTCGGGTACCCGGCCTGCTTTGGCGAAGTCCATCAACCACTTGGGTCGGGTGATGCCCTCCGGCGCGAATTTCATCATCGCCTTGAGATCCATCTTCTCCGGAATGGACGGGCTGCCCCAGTCGCGTCCGTTGGAGAACGACCAGTCGAGCGTCATGATGAGCCCGGTCGCGCCGGCAGCACGTGCCCGCTCCATCCGCTGCACGAGGGTCTCGCGATCCCCCACCCAGTACATCTGGAAGAAGGTCTGCGGATTCGCCTGCGCCACTTCCTCGATGGGCTTGCTGGCGAAGGAACTCAGCCCCATCGCGATTCCGCGTGCCGCTGCCGCGCGGGCAACCGCAACCTCGCCGTCCGGGTGGACTGCCTGCACGCCGGTCGGCGAGATCATCACGGGGAACGACAGTGGCTGCCCCATGACCGTGGTCGACAGATCTCGCTTGTCGGACAGGCCCGCCACGTGTGGCGCGAACCCGAGTTCAGAGAACGCCTTCACGTTGTCGTCGGTGGTGAGACCGGCCTCCGACCCTGCCACCAATGCCGAGTACACAGACTTGGGGAGCCGCTTCTTCGCGCGACGCTGCGCTTCGGCGACCGTTTCGAACCAGGCGTTGTTGCCCATTGCGTAAATCCTCTACTTCATTCCCGCGAGCGGGTTCTCGTCACAGATCTTGGCTGGGGGACGTGTCATGAGCGTCAGCGGAACCGGCGCGCGCGGAGTCTTGCGCTTGCCGGTTCGCGAGTGGTCGACACTCGACTTGGGGATCTCGCCCCGCGAGTCCGCGAGCAAGCTTTCGCCGTAGCCCTGCACGCATTCGGGGTCGGGGCCGTCCATGGGTAGCCCGGTGAAGAACTTGGCCGCCATGCATCCGCCGCGGCAGGAGTCGTAGTGATCGCACTTCGCGCACGCTCCGCCGGTCTGCGGTGAGCGCAGTTCCTGGAACAGGTCGGAGTGCTGCCACACCTCCTGGAATCCGCCGTCCGACACGATGTTTCCGGCAAGGAATTGATCGTGAATGGCGAACGGACAGGCATAGACGTCGCCGACCGGGTCGATGAGGCACACCACGCGGCCCGCACCACACAGGTTCAGGCCGGGCAGGGCGTCTCCGTAGGCGGACAGGTGGAAGAACGAGTCTCCGGTGAGGACGCCGTCACCTCGCGCCACGAGCCAGTTGTACAGCTCGCGCTGCTGTTCCTGCGTGGGGTGCAGGTCGTCCCACACATCCGCGCCACGTCCCGACGGCCGCAGCCGGGTGATCA
>JAAZAD010000349.1 GCA_012514505.1 Rhodococcus sp. (in: high G+C Gram-positive bacteria)
CTCGACCTCCTCGCCGCGGACCGTGAGCCGCTTGCCCGCAGACCGGGCCGACGCCACCAGGCGGATCTCCCCCCACACGTTCTTACGCGTGGAAAGAATGTCCAACATGACAGTGCCCACCGCACCGGTGGCCCCCACAACGGCGAGAGTGGGAAGACGGTTACTCATCGGCCGGTACCTCCATACACAACGGCCTCGACCTGGTCGGCGTCCAACTGGAACTCACGGTGCGCGGCGGCCACTGCGGCGTCCACGTCGTCCTGCGCCACCACGATCGAGATGCGGATCTCGGAAGTGGAAATCATCTCGATGTTGATGCCCTCGCGGGCCACAGCGTCAAAGAACCGAGCAGTCACCCCCGGATAGGAGCGCATCCCCGCGCCGATCAGCGACACCTTGCCGATCCGGTCGTTGTACAGCAGCGACTCGAAACCGACCTTGTCCTGGATCTTCTTCAACGCGGCCAGCGCGTTCTGCCCCGAGTCGGCAGGCAGAGTGAAAGAAATGTCCGTACGCGACGTGGAAGCCGCGGACACGTTCTGCACGATCATGTCCACGTTGATCTCAGCGTCGGCCAGCGCCTTGAAGATCGCTGCTGCCTCGCCGACACGGTCGGGCACCCCCACAACCGTGATCTTGGCTTCGCTCCGGTCATGCGCCACGCCGGAGATGATCGGTTGTTCCATGCCTTCGGTTTCCTCAACTTCCGAGACGACCCAGGTACCGGGCTTCTGACTGAAAGACGAGCGCACGTGCAGCGGAATGTTGTACCGCCGCGCATACTCCACGCAGCGCAGATGCAGGATCTTGGCGCCGGAGGCCGCCATCTCCAGCATCTCCTCGTAGGAGATCTGGGGGATGCGTCGAGCGGAGGGCACGATACGCGGATCAGCAGTGAACACCCCGTCGACGTCGGTGTAGATCTCGCACAAGTCGGCGTTGAGCGCCGCAGCAAGCGCCACAGCCGTAGTGTCCGAACCACCGCGGCCCAACGTGGTGATGTCCTTGCTGTCCTGCGACACCCCTTGGAAGCCAGCGACGATGCAGATCGCCCCTTCGGCGAGCGCATCCCTGATCCGCCCCGGGGTGACATCGATGATCTTCGCGTTGCCGTGCAGCGACGTGGTGATCACCCCGGCCTGCGAACCGGTGAACGACCGGGCCTCATAGCCCAAGTTCCCGATAGCCATCGCAACCAGGGCCATCGAGATCCGCTCCCCGGCAGTCAGCAGCATGTCCAACTCCCGGCCCGGCGGGAGCGGACTCACCTGCTTCGCAAGGTCGAGAAGCTCGTCAGTGGTGTCGCCCATGGCGGAGACCACGACGACCACGTCGTATCCGGCTTTCTTCTGAGCGACGATCCGTTCGGCTACCCGCTTAATGGCATCCGCATCAGCGACGGACGACCCGCCGTACTTTTGCACGATCAAAGCCACGGTCGGCGCTCCTGAGGAATCGGGTTCACGGTAATCGACCAGCCAGTCTAGTGATCGGAGATTCACGGCTCCCTGCGCGTCGGACAGGAGCCGAGGCAGGGAGATACCCGTGAACAGGACAGGGATATCAGTGGGGCCGTCGACCAATCACCCGGATACGGCTCTCGCCCGGCCGGGTGACCTGCCGCGGCCGCTGGGGCGAGGGGGCTGAAGTTCGGCTCTCAGAAGTCGAGGGCTCGGCGGCCTTCGAAGGCCCGGCCCAGGGTGACCTCGTCCGCATACTCGAGGTCGCCTCCCACGGGCAGGCCACTGGCGAGCCGGGTGACCTTCAGCCCCATGGGTTTCAGAAGGCGTGCCAGATAGGTGGCGGTCGCCTCACCCTCCAGGTTCGGGTCCGTGGCGAGAATCACCTCGGTGACCCGGCCTTCGGAGAGGCGCGCCATCAGCTCTTTCACACGCAGATCGTCAGGGCCCACGCCCTCGATCGGGCTGATTGCACCACCGAGCACGTGGTAGCGGCCGCGGAACTC
>JAAZAD010000350.1 GCA_012514505.1 Rhodococcus sp. (in: high G+C Gram-positive bacteria)
GCCCAGATCGTAATAGTCAAGATTCACGTCCAGATACGGCAGGATCAGTCGGTCCTTGATGTCTTTCCAGATGACGCGGGTCATCTCGTCGCCGTCGAGTTCGACGACCTTGCCTTCAACCTTGATCTTGGACATGTGCGCTTCGTGTCCTCCTAGGACGTTTCCTCGGCCCGATTCGACCGTACTTTGTGAGTACGGCCTCACGCTGCTCAGCTGGTCTGAGCATGGCACGTGTTCACCCCGGGGGGAACACGTGCCAAACATGACGAGCGTACTGCTATTGCTCCGGAGAGCAAAGCGCGAGTTCACTACTCCTCGGTAACTTTGTGCTGGTCAACATGGCGGTCGGCCCGGGTACCGGCACACCGGAACGAACGGCTAAACTGCCGTTCAGGTCATGAGTGCCAGCATCGAGCCCCGGCTTGCTGGCCGGCAACCCTCCGGCACGGGTGGGGTGCTCCGGGTGAGGACCCGGCTGTTCGACGAAGTTGTCGCCCAGCAAGCCTGCACAGGGAGGTAGTCGGTATGAAGGAAGTCACCGTGAGAGTCGCGATCATGAGCTGTCGCTCCTAGATCCGACCCAGACCCACCGACCCCTGCCCGTAAGGACGAGATGACCACCACCGCCAGCCCCACCGTCGTCGTCGAGGCGGCAGCGTCTTGACGGCGGGCACCGAACGGCGATACGTCGAACTCCCGCCCGAAGACGGCTCCCTCGGCCTCGTCGACATCGGAGCACTCGCGCTCGAAAACGGCGAGACCCTGCCCGCCGTCACCCTCGCCGTGCAACGGTGGGGAGCCCTCTCCCCCACCCGCGACAACGTCGTACTCGTCGAACACGCACTGACCGGCGACTCCCACATCACCGGACCCGCCGGCCCCGACCATCCGTCACCGGGCTGGTGGACCGGCATGATCGGCCCCGGCGCCCCCATCGACACCGACCGCTGGTGCGTCGTCGCCACCAACGTCCTCGGCGGCTGCCGCGGCAGCACCGGACCGGGCAGCATCGCACCCGACGGAAAACCGTGGGGTTCACGCTTTCCTCAGATCACCATCCGCGACCAGGTCGCCGCCGAAGCAGCACTGCTCGACGCATGCGGAATCGACACCCTCGCCGCCGTCACCGGCGGATCGATGGGCGGCATGCGCACACTCGAATGGATCGTCACACACCCCGATCGAGTCCGGGCATCACTGATCCTCGCGGTCGGCGCGCGTGCCACCGCCGACCAGATCGGCACCCAAACCACCCAGATGGCCGTCATCACCGGCGACCCCGACTGGCAGGGCGGCGACTACCACGGCACCGGACGCCGCCCCGACGCGGGCCTGGGAATCGCCCGGCGCATCGCACACCTGACCTACCGGACCGAAGAGGAACTCGACTCCCGCTACACGAATGCCGCTCAGGCAGAGGAAGACCCGTGGCGCGGCGGCCGATACGCGGTGCAGAGCTACCTCGAACACCAGGCCGGCAAACTCGTGTCCCGATTCGACCCCGGCACCTACGTCGTACTCACCGAATCGATGAACCGACACGACGTGGGACGAGGACGCGGCGGAGTACAGGCGGCCCTGGCCACCTCCCCGGTTCCGACGATCGTTGCGGGCGTCAGCTCCGACCGGCTCTACCCACTGCGACTGCAGCAGGAGATCGCCGACGGACTGCCCGGCTGCGACGGCCTGCGGGTCCTCGAATCACGCGACGGACACGACGGTTTCCTCACCGAAGCCGACGCCGTCGCGAAACTCCTCGTCGAACTGATGGCATTGGCCGACGGCGACTAGGTTCCGGGTTCGGCACTACCGACACCGACACCTGCCCGATGCACGATCAATCCACCGGCCGCAACTCCGGCGGATCCGGGAACTTGTCGACACACGCAAGTTTGTCGTCGAAGGTTCCCGTGGAGAACGCATGGTGCGTAACCAACCACCCATCGAACATGTCGGTGTGCGGCGCCCGCGCCGCCCCCACCTCACTGTGAGATTCCCCGGAACCAGCCTCCGGATCCCGCTTCAGATCGATGACGGCAAGGGAGGGGACAGCAGCACCCGCATTGTGGAAGGTGCCGTCAGGCGTGGCATCCATGAGCGAATAGAACGTCCCGACCGACGGAATATCAACGTGATTGGTCCTGTCGTTGATATCCCTCCGACGACTCCCGTAGGTGAGCTCCCGGGTCGCATTCTCGAACCCCGGATACCCCGCCGCAGTCGA
>JAAZAD010000351.1 GCA_012514505.1 Rhodococcus sp. (in: high G+C Gram-positive bacteria)
CGGTCGTCGTGTTGGAGGTCGCCGGAGCGCTGTGCCTGCTCGCGGTGCGGCCCACACCGGTACGCCGCGATCTACCGGCCACGAACGGCCATCCGCTACGTTCGGCCACCATGGATCTCGTCGAGGGATTTCGCTATATGACGCGGACCCCGTGGCTACTCGGCACGCTCCTGTTCGGATCGATGCTCGTGCTCGTCCTGACAGGCCCGATCGAGGTGCTGATCCCGTTCGTCGTCAAGGACATCCCCGGCGGCGGGCCGGGCGCCCACGCGATCGTCCTGGCCGCGTTCGGCGCGGGAGGCGCCGTGGGCGCGCTGACGATGGCCTCCACGCGGCTACCTCGCCGCTATCTGACGGTGATGATGCTGATGTGGGGAGTCGGGTCGATTCCGCTCGTCGTCGTCGGATTCGCCGATTCGATCGTGCTGATCGTCGTAGCCGTGTTCGCCGTCGGAGTGCTGTTCGAAGCACCCACCGTGCTCTGGGGGACGCTGCTGCAGCGGCGTGTGCCGCCGCATTTGCTGGGCAGGGTATCGAGTCTGGACTTCTTCGTCTCGCTCGTGTTCATGCCGCTGTCGATGGCGGTAGCGGGTCCGGTTGCACTCGCAGTCGGTCTGGTCCCTGCATTCGTGCTCGCCGGTACGGTGCCCATCGTCGTCGCGCTCGTCGTGATCGTCGTGGCGAGGATGCCACGCGACGAAATCGCCAATCCGCTGGATGTCCAGATGGAGAGCGGACACTCCCCCTCCGTCGGCGGCGCTACGCAGCCGCAGACGGCGCAGTAAGCTCCGACGACATCACCGCCGGAACCCAGGAGACGCCATGCCTGCGCTGCTGCACCTCGATTCGTCCGCCGACCTGCATAACTCGGTCTCCCGTGGCCTGACCGCGCTGTTCGCCGACACCTGGCGTTCACTCGGCGACGAGCACACGGTGATCGTGCGGGATCTGCACCGATCGCCGCTGCCCCACCTGCCCGACGCCGGGCTGCACTACGCAGCGCGGTTGCGTACCGGAGCGGAGCGGCCGGATCCCGAGGCCGAAGCGTTGCAGGCCGCGCTGATCGAGGAGGTCACGAACGCCGACGTCGTCGTGATCGGCGCACCCATGTACAACTGGTCGATGCCGTCGACGCTCAAGGCGTGGATCGACTACATCCACGTGCTCGGTAGCACCGTGCCGTTCGACACCCCGGAGGCACCGCTGAAGGGCAAGCCCGCGGTGATCGTGTCGAGTCGCGGCAACACCTATGCACCCGGCACACCGGGCGACGGAACCGACTCGGTGATCCCGCCGCTCCAGCAAACGCTGGGCACCTCGCTCGGTATGTCGGTGTCGGTCGTGACAGCGGAACTCACCCTTGCCGAGAGAATTCCACCGTTGGCACCGCTCGCCGGGCAAGCCGCGGAGAGCCTCGCTGCCGCGCAGGACATGGTGCGTGAACTCGCGACGAAGCTGGGTTCCTGACCATCTACCCGAATCGGTGCGTCGTCTGACCGTGCGGCTTCTTGGCGAAGACCAGCACCTTCCGAGGTGGAATACGGAACACCCACGCGAACTCGTCGGCGATACCGAAACCTCCCTCGCCGACCTCGAAGCGCCAGGCTTCGTCGTATTTGGCGAGGTACGCGGCGGCGACGGCGGTGAGTGCCGCGTGGTCGGTGACGCGGTGAGCCTCCCCTTCGAGCACCACGTCGATGCCGGCATCCCACTCGTTGCAGCCGGTGGTGACCGCGATGTGTGGGTCCCGCACGAGGTTGAGCGCTTTCTGTTCGCCCGGGCCGACCGTCAGGTGGAAAGCGCCGTCGTGC
>JAAZAD010000352.1 GCA_012514505.1 Rhodococcus sp. (in: high G+C Gram-positive bacteria)
CGTGGTGGCTGCCGAAGTGGCTGGACAAGGTCCTCCCGAACGTCGACATCGAGGGCGAGAACCTCAAGAAGGCTCTCGACTCGGAGCCCGAGGAGAAGGAAACCGTCCCGGCCTCGTAAGACGGCTCCGCCGCCTGTGAGTGGTTAGCGAGTCCAGAGACTCGCTAACCACTCACAGGCGTAGCCTTTGTCATCATGCTGATCCAACTTCTCAGCACCTACCTCCGCCCCTACAAGCGTGAGCTTGCAGGAGTGGTGGCATTCCAGGCGGTGGCCACCGCAGCAGCCCTCTACCTGCCCAGCCTCAACGCCGATCTGATCGACAACGGTGTGACCAAGGGCGACATCGACTACATCCTGTCCATCGGTGCCGTGATGCTCGTGGTGTCGGTCGTGCAGATCCTCGGCTCCATCGGGTCCGTCTATCTCGGCGCCAGGACCGCTATGGGATTCGGGCGCGACGTGCGCAGTGCAGTCATGCGGCAGGTGGGGACGTTCTCGTCGCGTGAGGTCGGGCGATTCGGTGCGCCTTCACTGATCACCCGCAACACCAACGACGTTCAACAGGTACAGATGTTGGTGGTGATGAGCTGCACCATCCTGGTGATGGCGCCGATCATGTGCGTCGGTGGTGTGGTGATGTCGGTGCGCGAAGACCCGCGCATGTCCTGGATCCTGGCGGTCACCGTTCCGATTCTCGCGGTGACCATGGCGTGGGTGATCTCGAAAATGGTGCCGGCATTCCGGCAGATGCAGACACGCATCGACGGCGTCAACGGCGTGCTGCGCGAGCAGATCACCGGCATACGCGTTGTGCGCGCCTTCGTCCGAGAACGGTCGGAAGAGAAGCGCTTCGCCGTCGCCAACGACGACCTGACCGAAACGGCCCTGCGCGTCGGACGCCTCACTGCGATGATGTTCCCGCTGGTCATGGTCATTGCCAACGTCACCAGCGTTGCGGTCATCTGGTTCGGCGGTCACGAGATCGCCGGCGGCGACATGGAGGTCGGTTCGCTCACTGCGCTGCTGAGCTACATCATGCAGATCCTCATGTCGGTGATGATGGCGTCGTTCATTGCGATGATGGCTCCCCGTGCGGCGGTCTGCGCCGAACGGATCGGCGAGGTGCTGGACACGGATTCGACGGTGATGCCGCCGGCGGATCCGATCACCACTGTCGAGAACCCCGGTGTCGTCGAGTTGCGAGCCGCCGAGTTCAAGTTTCCCGGCGCCGATGTACCGGTTCTGCGCGGCATCGACTTCCGGGCGGAGCCGGGTAAGACGACGGCGATCATCGGCGGTACCGGTTCCGGTAAGACCACGCTGTTGTCCCTCATCCCGCGCCTGATCGACGCGACGGCGGGCGCGGTGACCGTCTCCGGTCATGACGTTCGCGACCTCGACCTCGACCTGCTGCGATCGGGAATCGGTCTCGTGCCGCAGCGCCCGTACCTGTTCTCGGGGACGGTGGCCACGAACCTGCGATACGGCAAGACCGACGCCACCGACGAAGAACTGTGGCATGCCCTCGAGATCGCGCAGGCCGCCGACTTCGTGCGCGCGATGCCGGAAGGGCTCGACACCCCGGTTGCCCAGGGCGGCACCACCGTCTCCGGTGGTCAGCGGCAAAGGCTGGCAATCGCCCGCGCGTTGGTGCGGCGACCATCCGTGTACTTGTTCGACGATTCGTTCTCCGCGCTCGACCTCGCCACGGACGCTCGATTACGTGCCGCCCTGCGCCCCGAAACGGCCGATGCCTGCATGATCATCGTTGCGCAGCGGGTCTCGACCATCGAGGACGCTGATCAGATCATCGTCCTCGAGGATGGAGCAATCGTCGGAATCGGTAAGCACGAGGACCTGTTGACCTCCTGCCCGTGCTACGTGGAAATCGTCGAATCCCAACGATCCGTGCAGGACGCGTGATGGCAGAACGCAAGTCGGCTGGGCCGCCGATTGCCACCACTCCGGGCGCACCGGGCACGAAGCCGCACGCGCTGTGGCCGTCGATGAAACGCCTACTCGGGCGGTTGCGTCCGCATCGTGTCGCGGGTATCTGTGTCCTCCTGCTCACTGCCATTTCGGTGCTGTTCACCGCGCTGGCGCCGCGCATGCTCGGTGAGGCCACCAACCTGATCTTCGACGGTGTCATTGGCCAGCAGTTGCCCGCCGACCTCTCCAAGGAGCAGGCCGTCGACAATCTGCGCGCCGAAGGCCAGGGCACCTTCGCGGACATGGTGTCCGGCATGAATGTGATTCCCGGTGTGGGAATCGACTTCGGTGCCGTGGCCCAGGTGCTCGTCACCGTGCTGATCCTCTACATCGGCTCGTCGCTGTTCATGTGGTTGGGGGCGTATGTCCTGAACATCGTGGTGCAGTCGGTGGTCCGCAAGCTCCGTGCCGATGTCGAACGCAAGATTCATCGGCTCCCATTGCGCTACTTCGATTCTCACGCACGTGGCGACCTGCTCAGCAGGGTCACCAACGACATCGACAACGTGTCACAGGCAATGCAACAGACCATGAGTCAGCTGATCGTCTCGCTGATGACGGTGATCGGAATTCTCACGATGATGATCGTGATCTCGCCGTTGCTGGCGTTGATCGCGGTGTTGACGGTGCCGCTGTCGGTGCTGGTGACGGCGATGATCGCGAAACGTTCCAAGCCGCATTTCGTGTCCCAATGGAAGTCGACGGGACACGTGAACGCCCATGTGGAGGAAGCGTTCACGGGCCACGAACTGGTGACCGTGTTCGGGCGCGGCCGCGAGGTGCAGGCCCGCTTCGAGGAACAGAACGACGCGCTGTACCAGGCCAGCTACCGCGCCCAGTTCATCTCCGGTCTGGTGATGCCGGCCATCATGTTCCTGGGAAACCTGAACTACGTGGCGATCGCGGTGATCGGCGGAATGCGCGTCGCTTCGGGCACGATGAGCATCGGCGACGTGCAGGCGTTCATCCAGTACTCGCGGCAGTTCACCCAACCGCTCACGCAGATCGGTGCGATGGTCAATCTGCTGCAGTCCGGTGTGGCGTCGGCGGAACGTGTTTTCGAGATCCTCGACGAGGACGAGCAGACCCCCGATCGGACGGATGCCCCGTCGCCGTCGCAGCCGAAGGGTCGGGTCGAGTTCGACGGCGTCACGTTCGGATACTCGCCGCAGGTCCCGCTCATCGAAGACCTGTCGCTGGTGGCCGAACCGGGGCAGATGGTGGCGATCGTCGGGCCGACGGGTGCGGGTAAGACCACGCTGGTCAATCTGATCCTGCGGTTCTACGAGCTGGACGATGGACGCATTCTCCTCGACGGTGTGGACGTCGCAGAGATGTCGCGGGACGACCTGCGGTCCCGCATCGGCATGGTGCTCCAGGACGCCTGGTTGTTCGGCGGCACCATCCGCGACAACATCGCGTACGGGCGGCCGGACGCGACCGAGGAAGACATCCTGCAAGCGGCGCGCGCCAGTTACGTGGACCGTTTCGTGCACTCGCTGCCCGACGGGTACGACACCGTCATCGACGAAGAGGGAAGCAACATCAGTGCAGGCGAGAAGCAGCTCGTCACGATTGCCCGGGCCTTCATCTCGAAGCCGTCGATTCTGATCCTCGACGAGGCGACCAGTTCGGTGGACACCCGCACCGAGTCATTGGTGCAACACGCCACGGCGGTGCTGCGTAGTGACCGGACGAGTTTCGTGATCGCGCACCGGTTGTCGACCATCCGGGACGCGGACGTGATCGTCGTGATGGAGGACGGTCACATCGTGGAGCAGGGCAATCACGAGACGCTGATCGAGCAGGGTGGCGCCTATTTCCGCCTGTACAACAGTCAGTTAGTCGGTGCGGACGTCTGAGCGTTCTGTGATTGGATGACCGACGTGAATGCTGTACCCGCCGCCGTGCCGGCTCCGCCCGACCCGTTCTTCACCGTCGGAACCCGGTTGGAAGACCGGCTCGGTCGTACCGGCACCATCCACACCCCGCACGGCGACATCGCGACGCCGTCGTTCGTTGCGGTGGGCACCAAAGCGACGGTGAAGGCCGTGCTGCCCGAGAGCATCAAAGAACTCGGGGCGCAGTCGGTGCTGGCCAACGCCTACCACCTGTATCTGCAACCCGGCTCCGACATCGTCGACGAGGCCGGTGGTCTCGGCAAGTTCATGAACTGGGACGGCCCGACGTTCACCGACAGCGGCGGTTTCCAGGTGATGTCACTCGGGGTCGGGTTCAAGAAGGTCATTGCGATGGAACACATCGGGGTGCAGTCCGACGACGTGATCGCCCCCGGCAAGGAACGGCTCGCGCACGTCGACGGTGACGGGGTGACGTTCAAGTCGCATCTCGACGGCTCGATGCACCGGTTCACCCCCGAGGTGTCGATGCAGATCCAGCACCGTCTGGGCGCCGACATCATGTTCGCGTTCGACGAGTTGACGACGCTGATGAACACGCGCGGGTATCAGGAAGAGTCCGTGGAGCGCACGCAGGCGTGGGCGGTGCGATGCATCGCCGAGCACGAGAAGCTCACCGCGGAGCGAACGCACCGGCCGTACCAGGCCCTGTTCGGGGTGGTGCAGGGCGCGCAGTACGAAGATCTGCGCAGGCAGGCGTGCCGCGGCCTCGAATCGATCGTCGGCGAGACCGGACGCGGATTCGACGGGTACGGCATCGGCGGCGCGCTCGAGAAGCAGAACCTGGGGACGATCGTGCGCTGGTGCAACGAGGAGTTGCCCGAGCACAAGCCGCGGCACCTGCTCGGGATCAGCGAGCCGGACGACTTCTTCACCGCCATCGAGAACGGGGCGGACACGTTCGACTGCGTCAACCCGTCACGGGTGGCCCGCAATGCCGCGATCTATCACCCGGACGGCCGGTTCAACATCAACACCAGTCGGTTCCGGCGTGACTTCACTCCGATCGACGAGAACTGCGATTGCTACACGTGCGCGAACTACACGCGCGCCTACATCCATCACCTGTTCAAGGCGAAGGAGATGCTGGCGTCGACGCTGTGCACCATCCACAACGAGCGGTTCACCGTGCGGTTGGTGGACGATATTCGCGCCAGCATCGAGAACGGCACCTTCCACGAGTTCAAGGCGCAGATGCTGGGGCGCTTCTACAGCTGAAGCGTCTTACTTCTGAAGTACGTAGGTCGGCTCGTGCTTCTTCACGTAGGCGATCACCCGGTAGGTGATGGGCATGACCAGCACCTCCACCAGGGTCTTCCACAGGAAGCCGACGATCACGTAGTTGGCGAAGTCGGTCCAGGTGCTGATGCCGATGGCGGTGGCGGCGATGGAGCAGAAGATCAGGGTGTCGGCGAACTCGCCGACCACGGTGGATCCGATGAGTCGTGCCCACAGGTGGTTCTCTTTGGTGCGCTCCTTGATGAGGACGAGTGTCATCGAGTTGAGCAGCTGGCCCACGAGATAGCCGGCGAGCCCGGCGAGAAGTAGCTGTGGGTAGACGCCGACCACGGACTCGAGCGCCGGCTGGTTCTCGTAGAAGTCCGCGGACGGCAGCGCCAGGAGCACCCAGAAGCAGAACGCGGCGAGGATGAGGGAGCCGAACCCCAGGTAGATGGCCCGCCTGGTCGATTTGAAGCCGTATACCTCGCTGAGCACGTCACCGAGAATGTAGGCGAGGGGGAAGAGGAAAAATCCGCCATCGGTGATGATGGGCAGGATCTGCAGGGGCCCGATGGCGAACTCGGAATCACCGAGGAACGCGACCCCCTTGGTCGCGCAGATATTGGAAATCAGCAGCGTCGCGGTGAAGAGCGCGACGATAGTCGGGTAGTACCCGCGACTGACGTGCGCGAATGTGGCGGTGTTCTCCTGCTGATCCTGTGCTGTCACAGCCGCCATCCAAGCACTCCGACACAGCAAAGCGCGAGCCCGCCCCATCCGAGGCGGGCTCGCGCCCGTGTTTTCAGCTCCGGTGGATCAGACTGCAGAAACGTAACGCTGCGTCAGAACCCGGTAGGCGTACGTGGATCCGATCAGCGTCATCGGAATCGTGACGAACAGTCCCAGACCACACGGGATGGCGCCGAGGATGTTGAGTCCGACGAACGTCAGTGCCAGCAGCAGCAGCGGACCGGCGTTGTTCTTGACGAGGTTGAAGCTCGACTTGATGGCGTCGATCGGCTCCTGGTTCTGATCGATGATGAACGGCAGCGTGAACCACGTCAGGAACGCCACGATCAGGCCGGGGATGAGGAAGAGGAAGAAGCCGATCGTCGTCGCGACACCGACGATGAGGCTGGCGATGACGATCGCCGCCACATTTGTGAACTGGAAGAAGGACCCGAAGGCAGGCTTGTTGCCATCGATCTCGTGGAGGGCGCCCCGGATGAATGCGGCGTTGATGAGGTAGCCCACGATGGTGCTGACGAACATGCCGATCAATCCGAGCGCGGAGAACGACAGGTCGCCGGAGGCATCAGCTGTGAAGCTGCTGCCGAAGATCAACTGAATGACGACGCTGATGAGAAGGGCGATGACGGAGATGCCCACCCACACCAGGGCGTTCTCGCCGAACTTCTTCCACGCGTAGGAAACCGCATCGCCGACAGAGATCTGACCCGAACCGGGGCCACCCTGCTGCGGCTGCTGGAACGGCGGGGGCGGCGGGTAGTTTCCGGGAGGCGGCGGGTATCCGCCCTGGGGGTATCCGCCGGCACCCTGCGGCGGCGGGGGGTAACTACCGGGCGGGTTGTTGCCGGGCGGCGGCGGGTATCCGCCAGGACCCTGAGGGGGCGGCGGGTAGCCACCGGGACCCTGCGGCGGCGGGTTGTTGCCCTGCGGCGGCTGGCCGTAGGGCGCCTGCCCTCCCGTCGGATTGTTCGGGTCGTATCCACCGGTCGTCATGTAATCCCCTCGTTGTGTGCGCGAATGGATATTCGCATGTGCTCCAACCAACTTACGATGAAGTTACTGGCTTTGCTCACCCTTGCACGGCGTCGGGTCACCTCACAACACCACTCACCTCATGTTTTACGCTGGTCGAGTGACGAACACTGGGGGATTCGACGGCAACAACCGCTACACCGGGCCCGATGGGCCTACTTACGGCGAAATTCCGCCGCTTCCGCGCGACGGTTACGGAATCTCCGAGAGCGGTCAGCCGACGTACTCGGCTCCCACGGAGAGTGCTCCCAATCCGCCTATGTCGCCCCAGATGCTGCCGGGGCAGTACGGGCCGCCTGCGCAATACGGTCCGCCTGCGCAATACGGCCCGCCTGGCGCCTATGGGCCTAATCCGTATCCCTACGCCCAGACGTCGGGAACCAATGGGCTGGCGATTGCCGCGCTGATCACCACGCTTGCGGGTGGATTGTTCGCGTGCGGTGTCGGATTCCTTGTCGGCCCGGTTCTCGGGATCGTGTCGCTCGGGCAGATCAAGCAGTCTGGTGAGCAGGGTCGGGGATTGGCGATTGCCAGCATTGTTCTCGGCGTCGTCGGAATTCTCGTGATCATCGCCTACATGCTGTTCTTCGTCTATGCGATCAGAGATGCGGCTTCCTCGCCCTACGACTACTGATCCCGGACCCTACCGAGCTGCCGCGTCGTCGAAGATCCAAGGCTCGCGGGGGAGAGCGGCGGGGTCGAAGCGCTCGAGAAGCAGCCTTGGACTGACGATTTCACCGGGTCTCGACATCCGCAGCGATTCGGCGAGTACGCCGAGAACCTGGGTTGGTGTACGCCCGAGCGCCTGTTGGTCCGCCAGGGTGACGGCCCCGTCTCGTTTCGCCAAACGCTTGCCCTCACTGTTGAGGGCGAGGGGAACATGCGCGTAGTGGGGGATCGGTAGTCCGAGCAGTTCGGCCAGGTACGCCTGACGTGGGGTCGAGCTCAACAGGTCGTCTCCGCGCACCACCTGGTCGATGCCCTGGGCGCCGTCGTCGACCACCACGGCCAGGTTGTAGGCGGGAGTTCCGTCTCCACGACGCAGTACGAAGTCGTCCACCGTTCCCGTGTAGGTGCCGTGCAGGAGATCGGTGATCGTGTAGCTGGAGGTGTCGGAGCGTAGGCGAAGCGCGGCAGGCCTGGAGGCCGCCTTTTCGCGGCGTTGCTGCGGTGTGAGATTGCGACATGTTCCCGGGTAAGCACCGTCGGGTGCGTGGGGTGCCGATGGCGCGCCGAGAATTTCCTTGCGGGTGCAGAAGCATTCGTACGTACGGCCTGCGTCACGTAATTGTGTGATCGCCTTCTCGTAGTGTTCGAGCCTGGCCGATTGGTCGAGGACCTCGCCGTCCCAATCCAGCCCCAGCGCGGCGAGGTCGTCGAGTTGACGTTGTCGCGACCCCTCCCGCACCCGGTCGAGATCCTCCACACGCAGTAGGAAGCGTCGGTCGGTAGCGCGGGCGAACAACCATGCGATCAGGGCTGTCCGCAGATTTCCCAGATGGAGATCGCCGGACGGACTCGGAGCGAATCTGCCTGCACCGTCCACGGGGCCGTCTCCCTCCTCGTTGCTGCATCAGTCAGCCTTCGAGATCGGTCAGCTGGCGAGTTCGATCTCGCGACGATGTGCGTCCGTCTCGGTCAGCGTAAGCCGGATCTGGGTTTCGAGAACGTGCTGCAGGTATTCCGGTGGGTACAGCGCGGGGCTGCCGACGGCATCGAGAGCGAGCCCGTCGACGGTCGCCAGGAGGAGCGCTGCGCGGGTTTCTGCCTCGGGAGTGCCGATGCCGATGAGGACGGCCGAGATACCGGTGCGGACGGTGAACAACGTCTTGCGGCGAATCTCCGCGAGAGCGGGCGAGGTTGCCGCACGTACCGCGAAGGCAGTGATGACGTGTGCCTCGCGGGCGCGCTGCTCGTCGAGAGGCAGTAGCTGGGAAAGTGCCCCGAACAGTGCGCGGGCGGGATCGTCGTCCTGTTCGACCGTTGCGAGGCGTGAGAGCACCTTGTCGACGAACTTTCCGAGGGCGAAGGCGAACATGTCGTCTTTGGTCGAAAAGTGATGCTGTACAGCGCCAATCGAAACACCTGCGCGTTTGGCCACCTCACGCACGCTGGCATTCTCGAGTCCTGCGTCGGCCGCCACGTCGAACAGAGCCGCGGCCAGTAGGTCGGGGCTCGTGGAGGAGTAACGGCGCTCTCGCATTCGAGGCACAGTACATGCGTACGGAATGTGATGCCGCATGGGGGCGGGCGCTAACGAGACCCCCGTGTGGCATAGGTGTCGACGTAGTCTTGCCCGCTAAGGTCCAGCAACTTCTGCATCAATGTATCCGTTGTGGCGCGCACCACATTCGGGTTGTCGGCGAGAGGCGCAAACCGGCTGAAATCGAGGGGTTCGCCCACCCTGATCGACACCTTTCCGAACCGCCACATTCGGGTGCCGATGGGGTTGACCTTGCGGGTGCCATGCATGGTGACAGGTATCACCACAGCCCCACTCGCGAGCGCCACGCGGGCAACCCCCGTCTTTCCCTTGTGGAGCCGACCGTCAGGAGATCGGGTTCCCTCCGGGTAAATACCCCACACTTTCCCGTCGGCGAGAATCCGGCGGGCAGTGGCAAGCGCTCCCGCCGCCGCATCGCCGCCGCTGCGATCGATCGGAACCTGGCCGGCAGCGGTGAAGAACCACTTCTTCATCCTCCCGACGACGCCCGGTGCGGTGAAGTACTCGCTCTTGGCGACGAAGGTGATCCGGCGTCGCACCATCAAGACGAGGAAGAGCGAGTCGGCGACGGTGAGGTGGTTGCTCGCCAGGATCACCGGTCCTTCTCGTGGGATTCGTTCTGCTCCTGTAATCGTCGGCCGTCCGAACACTCGCAGAACGGGGCCTATCAGGATGTATTTGAAGATCCAGTACCACACGGGAGTGCTCCGCTCGACTATTCCGGACTGTTGGTAGACACTGTCTACCATGGCGGAGACGCGAGACGTGCGCGAGCGGCTGGTCGAGTGCGGCATGGCATTGCTGATGGAAGAAGGAACCGAATCCGTTGGTCTACGGGCGATTGCACGGCGTGCCGGGGTCTCGCACGGTGCGCCCCGCAGATACTTTCCGACGCTCGAATTGCTCCTTGCCGAGATCGCGGTGCGCGGATTCGTTGAACTCGGATCAGCAATCGCGCAGATCGACGGCGCATTGCCTGCCTCCGAGCGGCTCGAACGGGTTGCGTTGATCTACACGAGTTTCGGTATTCAGCGGCGTCGGCTGTTCGAGCTCATGTTCCGCCACGACCTCCTCGAAGGCTCGGGAGCCCAACTACGGCAGCACTCCCGTCCACTCTTCGCAGTTCTGGTCGAACTGTTGGCGGAGGCACCAGATCCCGAAGCGTCGGCGGTGAAACTCTGGACGAACCTGCACGGGCTGGCGGTACTCGCCGGAACCGGCGCATTGAACGTGGTTGCAGACGGGATCGACACGGACCGAATGACGCGAGCGATAGTGGCCGATCACCTGTTGGGTATCACTGCGCGTGGCACGTCGGCCCGCAATTCGAAGTCCACGACGAAATCGCCGTCCTCCGGCGAATAGCGTTGCTGTGAGTCGAAATCTTCCACCCGAAAACTGTTCAGTGCAGGTGAGTGTGTGGTGACGGCGAGGGTTCCGCCGTCGATGTCGAATTGCAACAACCGCTGGAACCCGGTTTCGCGGCGTCCGTCCACGGTGAAGTTCTGGTAGTCGGCGAGAAGCTCCACCACGGTGCGATCGCCGTCGCCCACCTTGCGGTCGGTGACGGTGGTCTGGCCGTCGACATGGCCGGACAGCACCAGGAATACCGATTCGAACGGCACCACGAGCCGGTTCCAGATCTGTTGCCCCGAACTGCCTCCCACATCTCCGAACCCGGACATGCGCAGCTCCCCGGACTCGTCCAGGTAGTAGTGCGTACCGATGACGACGTTGCGATCCGGATGCTCGCGCAGCACGTCCTCGGCCCAGCCCATCACGTGCTCGGGCGGGTTGTAGCCGATGCTGAGCATCAGGAACTTCGCGCCGGCCGCCTCGACCAGGTCGTAGTGGGCCGAGTTGTCGGATGCGGTGACCGATCCGCCCCACCACGGTTGATCGCGGTAGCGGGCGGGGCCGAAATACTCGTTGTAGAGGGCGTGGTTCTCCTCGTGGGCGCCGGGCACGAGTCGCCCAGCCGCATTCCAGATGTTGTCGTGGTTGCCGGGCAATACGCCGTGGGGGACACCGGCCTCCTCGAGGATCGACATGGCGTCGTCGGCCGCCTCGAACTCCTTCCGAGCCTTGTCCGGTGGCCGGCCGGGCCTGATCCAACTCTGAATCACGTCTCCGGTGTGCATGGAATACGCGATCTTTCGGTGCCGCGTGTTGTCGGCCGTCCACTGTGTCATCGCCTCGAAGACGCCGGGATTGTCGCGCGCGAGGTACTGAGTGTCGGTGATGTGTTGAAGAGCGAAGTCGTAATCGGCCGGCTCGGCGAACTGTTGATCCGCTGAAGAATTGGCACGCCGGAACGCGTCACCGCGACGCGGACTGTCGATCACCAACACCTCCACCGTCTCGGAGGCGCTGTCGAGGGTCGCCGACAAAGTCACCGGGCCGCCCGGGACGGTGGGCGCAGTGACACTCACCGGCTCACCCCACGACTGGGAACCCTCGTCCCACACGTGCATCGCCAAGTCGTTCAGGTTGACCGAACGGCCGTGCCACTCGAGTTCGGCGCCGCGGGGTTCGGTTCCGAAATCCACCTCGTACCGCACGTAGGGGAAGGCTTCGTCAGTGTTGCCCGAGAACATGGTTGCCGATTCGATCGGCACCGAAGCGGCCAACCCCCGCGCGGGAACGCCCACTTCGCCGCCGAGTCGTGGATCGGCAACCACTTCCGGTGACTCGGAGGACGCGGTGACGACGGTGCACGACACCAGAACGACAGTGCACGTCACCAGAACAGCGGCGAGCCTCCCGAGCGGCATGCCTCCGAGGCTAGTACCGGTTCAGGCGCTGCGCCCGAGATGCGCCAGAACCTTCGTCTGAGCATCCGCATCGCTGGATACCGGAACCTCCGGTCCGCACACGCCGGCCATGCGGATGCTGTCGCCCAGCGACGTTGCGACGGACTCGATCCACTCGAGATCGGGTTCGGGGATGGTCTCGTCGGTGCCGGTGGCCCGGGCGAGGTCCCATCCGTGGACCACGAGATCGAAGCAATGAAACCCGTCGACGGTGGCCGCGAGGGTGGTTCGGCCGAAGTGTCCGTCGTATTCGCGCCCACCGCGTGCCGGGTCGTCGAGAATGCTCTGCATCGAATCGCGGGTGGTGATCCATGCGCCGAGCGGATCGTCGTCGACCGACGGGCCCTGCTCGAGTTCGAGTCCGACGACGGTCACGATGTCGCGTTGTGTGTCGATGACGTGACGAACCACGTCACGCGCGGTCCATCCTTCGCACGGTGACGCGCTTTCCCACCGGTCGGCAGGCACGGCTTCGATTCGGTCGGTGAACTTGGCGGCCAGTTCGCGGTAGTGATCCGCGGGAGCTGTGGTTGTCATGCTGCTGATTCTGCACTCGAGGAGGGCATGCGCGATTGAACATTTCCGACATCCACGACGGATGCTTCGCCGTGCCAGTTCGGTGCCTGGGTGGCGAGCAGTGCGGTGGGCGTGAGAGTGGCGATGCGTCGGCATTCACGGGACAAGTGGGCCTGGTCGCTGTACCCGGCCGAGACGGCGAGATCGGCGAGCCCGTTGCCCGTACCGACCCGTGCAGCCGCCATGAATCGCTGCAGGCGGAGTATCCCGCGAAGGGTGGCGGGGCCGTACCCGAATGCGTCGTTGCAGCGGCGCTGCAACTGCCTTTCGGTGATCGATGTGGCGTCCGCCAGTGCGGCTACACCCCACGAATGTGCGAAGAGTGCGCCGCGAATGCTCTCGACCAGTCCGTCGGGTGCGTCATGGCGGGCGCGCCACCGTCGTACGCCGTCCTCCAACGCAATGATTCGGGCGGCCGGATTCGGGGCATTCTCGATCTGGTCGGTAAGCAATCGGTCCCAGGTGGACCCCAGCACATCCGCGAGACCGACCCGAATGTTGCGGATATCCGATGCGGGGGTTCGTAGGAGGTGAGTAGCCGCACCCGGACGGAAGCGGATACCGACGGACTCCGTTCCCGGTGGCAGCGTGAACGACCAGGCAGTGGTTTCCGGACCACACACTCGAATGCCGACGCCACGAATCCACAACACGTCCATACAGCCGTCCGGCACCAGAAGGCATTCACCTTCTGGCCGCGCCTCCCACGCGCATACCAGCGTGTCTGCGAGGTCCGGGGCCGTGGGCGTCGGTGTGTACCAGGCCATGGTGAGGAGCGTAACCACGACCTCCGACACATCGCTATCGAAGACCGAACCGAACGGGGAGTGTGATGACGAAGAAGTGGGTGTTGGCCGTTCTGGCTGCTGTGGCGATGACTCTGTCGAGTTGTGCGTACGACACCGAGGACGACGGACTCGAGAGTCAGGGAGGTCATGAGACGAGCGCCGCCGAACCGGCTGCAGCAGGGGAAATGGCTTTGGGTGTTGCGCCGACCGACCTCGGCGACATCATCGTCGACGCCAACGGGATGACCATGTACGTGTTCGGCGACGACGACCCGCGCTCTGGCGTCAGTTCGTGTGACGCGAGCTGCCTCGATACGTGGGAGCCGGTCACTGCCTTGACCGAGACCCCGGAAGCCGACGGGGTCGAGGCGGAGATCGGAACCATTCCGGCGGCGGACGACGCCTACCAGGTGACCGTCAACGGTCGCCCGCTGTACCGCTACGAGCAGGACAAGAATCCCGGTGACGTGCACGGTCAGGACGTGGGAAGCATCTGGTGGGTGCTGGACCCGGCCGGGAACCCGATCTACGAAACCGAAGGGTGAGCCACCCGGGTCGTCGAGAACTGTCAACTCAGCCGAGAACGAAGGAAGCCCCTGACCGGAATACGGTCAGGGGCTTCCCTGTGGCGGAGGATAGGGGATTTGAACCCCTGAGGGCGTTAACCCAACCCGCGTTCCAGGCGAGCGCCATAGGCCACTAGGCGAATCCTCCGCGTAGGAGCATACCCAAAAGCTGCGCCCGACCGTTAAACGGGCTGCTCGGGCCGGGTTCTAGGCCCAGCGCAGCTCCTTGACGGCGTGTTCGGCGAGCGGGATGACGCGTTCGCAGGAGGTGTCCGGGTTGAGGGCGGCGTCGAGACCGAACTTCGCCTCCACAGCCAGCACGCCGGAGTCGCTCTGCAGCTCGAGAATGCAGTGGTACTTGGATTCCGCCAGCACGGGCCCGGTCATGCCGCCGACGGTGACGGTGTGGAGCGGTTTGATCGACCGGGGGAGCGCGGCGAGCGTGACGGTCACCGTGTTCAACGATTCCGGGCTGCCCCACAGGCAACTGGTCCGGCCCGCCGAATCGGTCGGGACACCCTCTTTCGGGGCGGGTGTGACGAGGCTCTCGATGGTGTCGAAGGTGGCGAGGGAGCACGGATCGGCGGCGTCCCACGTGACGGGACCGGAGCTTTCCGCGTCCGCGTCTGCTCCGCAGGCCGTGGCCATCGTGAGTGCGCCTATTGCTGCCGCTACCTGCACTGTCTTGACGATCTTCATGTGAAATCCCCGTACTCTGAACAGCTGATGCCGGGCGACGGTAGCACTCGGATGGTTGAAGATCGACAGCACCGAGGTGGTCCGGAGGATCGGGTGGCGGGGCGCCTGCCACCGGCGGCGTGGGGTCCGTCTACACTCGTTGGTGGATCCCGCGCGGCGCGCATCCTGTGAACTCCCCCAGGGCCGGAAG
>JAAZAD010000353.1 GCA_012514505.1 Rhodococcus sp. (in: high G+C Gram-positive bacteria)
CCGGTTGTAGAGGTTGAAGATCGGCTGCACGGACACCAGGTCCATGTGCGCGTCGTAGAACGCGTCGAGGGTTCCGACATCCCGCCAATACCCGCGGTCACGGTCGGTGGCGCCGGGAACCACGTTGTCACCGAAGTCGTACACCGCCGCCATACCTGCCTCGACGAGGGCCGGAATGATGTCGCCGCCCATGTCGTGGTCCGAATCCGAGTTCTCCGAATCCGCACGGATCGCATCCACCAGCACCTTCGTGGTGAACACATAGTTACCCATCGACGCGAACGTCATATTGGGATCGTCCGGGGTACCCGGCGGGTGTGCGGGCTTCTCCAGGAACTGCGTGATCCGGCCGGACTCGTCACTGTCGATGCAACCGAACGCGAAGGCCTCGCTGCGCGGCACACGAATACCGGCCACGGTGACGCCGGCGCCCGAATCGATGTGGTGTTGCACCATCTGCTCGGGGTCCATCCGGTACACGTGGTCTGCGCCGAACACCACGATGTACTCGGGGTCCTCGTCGTAGACCAGGTTGAGAGATTGCAGGATCGCGTCCGCGCTGCCTGTGTACCAGCGGGGTCCGAGTCGCTGCTGCGCCGGAACAGGGGTGATGTATTCGCCGGTGAATCCGGACAACCGCCAGGTCTGCGAGATGTGCCGATCGAGCGAATGGGACTTGTACTGGGTCAGCACACACAACCGCAGATACCCGGCATTGACCAAATTGCTCAGCACGAAATCGATCAGACGGTAGGCACCCCCGAAGGGCACCGCAGGCTTCGCTCTGTCCGCGGTCAGCGGATAGAGCCGTTTACCCTCGCCCCCGGCGAGCACGATCCCGAGCACATGCGGCTGGCTCCTCACACCTGTCAACCTATCCGTCGCCCCCTCGCCGTGCCAGCGGGGACGCGCCGGAACCGATTCACCTCACCCGACTTCCGTGATTCCCTGCGGGCGCTTCTGGGATTCCCTGTGGCCGCTCCTGGTCACGAGCGATACGTTTAGCGGGTGCGCGTGGCGATGATGACGAAGGAATATCCCCCGGAGATCTACGGGGGTGCTGGGGTCCACGTCACCGAGCTGGCCGCACATCTACGAGCCCTCTGCGACGTGGACGTGCACTGCATGGGCGTACCGCGCCCTGATGCGTACGTGCACCAGCCTGATCCCGCACTGGCCGAAGCCAATGCGGCCGTCGGCATCCTGTCGGCGGAGTTGCGAATGGCGCACGCGGCAAGCGCCGCCGACGTCGTGCACTCACACACCTGGTACACCGGTCTCGCCGGTCACCTGGCCTCCGTGCTGCACGACGTTCCCCATATCCTCACGGCCCATTCCCTCGAACCACGACGCCCCTGGAAAGCAGAGCAATTGGGTGCCGGTTACCGCATTTCGTCCTGGTCCGAACGCAACGCCGTCGAGCACGCCGATGCGGTTATCGCGGTGAGCTCGGGTATGCGCTCGGACGTCATCGACGCCTACCCGGGCGTCGACCCTGCCCGGGTTCACGTGGTTCGCAACGGCATCGATACGGACGTCTGGCGTCCGGGCGTTTCCGCAGGGGGTTCGATCCTCGACACCATCGGCGTCGACCGCACGAAACCCGTCGTCACGTTCGTCGGCCGCATCACCCGACAGAAGGGCCTGGCACATCTCGTCGCAGCCGCACACCACTTCGACGCCGACATTCAGCTGGTGTTGTGCGCGGGTGCACCGGACACACCAGAGATTGCCGCCGAGATCGAGCAGTCCGTCTCACAGCTCGCCGCCACCCGCGGAAACGTGTTCTGGATACGGGAGATGCTGCCTACCGAACAGGTGCGCGAAATCCTGTCCGCGTCCACGGTATTCGTGTGTCCATCGGTGTACGAGCCGCTCGGCATCGTGAACCTCGAAGCCATGGCGTGCGAGACCGCCGTCGTCGCCTCGGACGTCGGCGGCATCCCGGAGGTCGTCGACGACGGCCACACCGGGCGCCTGGTCCACTACAACTCGCACGAGCCGGCAGCGTTCGAAAGCGGCATCGCGGAGGCCGTCAACGCCATCGCGTCCGACGCGACCACCGCGAAAGCTATGGGCCAGGCGGGCAGAGATCGAGCAATTGCCGAGTTCTCCTGGTCGAGTGTCGCCCGACAGACCTTGGCTGTGTACACGGACGTACTGGCCACCCGCTGACGGATCATCCAACCAGGTTCATGCCCGTTCGTACGACGACACGATCGCCGACGCCGTGACCGTCGACAGTGCCGGCATGTCGGCGACCTTGGCTGCCAGCTCCCCCGGACCGAAATGGCGTGCAGACGGGCCCATGCCGACGAGTTGGGCTACATCCGAACGGGTCAGCTCCATAGCGAACTCGACCTCGGTTCGTGTGGCCGGCGCGAAGTAGTCCGACGTCGACGCGTCGAGGCGCTCGACCTTCCGCTCGTCCACATTCACCATGCCCAGCACGTCGATCAGTTCGACCAGATGACGATCGGTGGGAGTGAGCACGGTGAGGTGCCCGCCGGGTTCCAGAACGCGCGCCGACTCGGCCGCGTTGCGGGGGGCGAACACGCAGAGCACATCACTGATCACACCGTCGCGAACCGGTAGCTGCGCCCAAACGTCGGCCACCACCGCACCGGTGCGGGGATGAGATTTGGCGATGCGCCGGGCGGCGTACTTCGAGACGTCCAGACCCAGCCCGCGCGAACCCGGGCAGTGATCGAGCACCCCGGCGAGGTAATGCCCCGTACCGGCGCCTACTTCCAGTACGCGAGGTTGTCCGCCGCGCTCACCCACTGCGGTTGCCACCGAATGGACGAACGGGTCGTAATGGCCTGCCGAGAGGAACTGCGCGCGGGCCGCGATCATGTCGGCACTGTCGCCCTCGAACTTGACTGCGGTCCCCGCGGTGAGGCTCACGTACCCCTGGCGCGCGACGTCGAACCGGTGACCGGATGCACACACGATGGCGCCGCCGTCGAGTTCGACCTCAGCGCGGCACTGCGGACAGGCCAGCAGGTCGGTTACGTCGGAGAGCACCGAGTCGCCCCTTTCGCGGGCCCGAGGTACATCGGGTTCCAGGCATGCGGCAGGCCCCGCCGACGATTGCGAACGGGGCCTGCCATCGAGCACAACAACTAGCTGGTGACGTCCCTGAGCTCCTCGCCCAATGCGGCAGCTTCCTCGGGGGTCAGCTCGACGACTAGACGTCCACCGCCCTCGAGGGGAACCCGCATGATGATTCCTCGTCCCTCTTTGGTTGCTTCGAGGGGACCGTCCCCGGTCCGGGGCTTCATGGCCGCCATCGTGCTCCCTCCAGATCTGCGCTGCCTGCTGCGCGCCTCTTCCGACTTATCCCCCGACCGAAACCGGGCTTGTGGGATACATTCTTCCCTATCGGCGGCCGGACCGGGAACCTGACTCGGAATAAGGTTGAACGCTTGACTTTCTACCGCCCCCTGTGAGCGCGATTCACGCCGTACCCTGCGGCGACGAGCACTGTCGCGCCCGCCGTTGTCCGCGCGACTCTCGTCGCGGCGCACTCACTTCCGGTCCTGCGCGCCTACGCCTTCGAGATGCGCGACTTTCTCACGCAGAGAATCTATTTCGGCACCGAGGCGATCGAGCGCCCAATCCACCTCACTGGCTTTGTATCCGCGCAGCGTCTGCTGAAACCGCAACTGACGCACATCGTTCCCGGTCACACCAGTCGCCGGAAGAGCCGTCATCGTGGTGCCCGGCGGGATCGGAGCCAACTCCTCGGACCGCCCGAACACCGCACTGGCCGCGAGGAACAGCATCGCGCCTACGAACACCATCACGAGGAGATACAACAGAGCCGTCAGCATCCCTCGATCCTGTCACGCCTCCCGAGTCGGACGCAGAACGGTGCTCATCTCGAGATCAGCATTCACCTGCGGATGGTGTTCATCGGGGGACGGTCGCACAGGTCGACATCGGTAGTCGACGGCACGAACGAATCACCGTCGACGAGGTACTGGGTCAGGCCCGCGCCGGAATCTTCCATCCCGCATCGTCGCAGTATCGTGCCGATAATCTGCCGGCTCATCACGCCCAGCTCCGACAACGGGCGATTGCGGTGTTTGCGAACGCCCAAATTGACCTGGGCGATGGCGCCGAGCCCCAGGCGGTCGTAGGTATCGAGGAGCAATCCGATCTCGACGCCGTATCCAGGCGCGAACGGCACTGCGGACAGAAGTTCACGAGTGCCGGCATATTCGCCGCCCAGGGGTTGCAGAACCCGGGTCAACTCGGGACGCAGCGCCGCAAGGAGCGGCCGTGCGACCAACTCCGTCACCCGACCCCCACCGTTCGCGTCCTCGGCGCCGCTCAACCGCAGTGGCCGACGGTAGTAGCCCTTCACCAGATGAACGCCGTCGCCCATCAACAACGGTCCGAGGAGCTTCGGGACGAACGCGGGATCAGGGTTGATCAGATCGGAATCGACGAAAACGATCAGGTCGCCCGTACTCGCGGCTATCGAGCGCCACAGCACCTCCCCTTTGCCGGGGACCGGGCTCACCGTCGGTACGGCCTCCTCGCGGCTGATCACGGTCGCCCCCGCCCCTCGTGCCCGCTCCACGGTGAGGTCTTCGGACCCCGAGTCGAGAACGATCAACTCGTCGACGAGACCGCCCAGCAAGGGGCGGACGGTGTCGACCACCGCGGCCACCGTCTGTTCCTCGTTGAGTGCAGGAAGAATCACCGAGACCGTGCGGCCGGCTTTCGCCCGCTCGAGTTCGGCGATGCTCCACGTCGGCTGATCCCACGTATTCACATCGTCGGCGAACGTTTCTGCTGTCTGCGGCGCACTCATGCGAGCCCCCGGACAGTGTGCTCCGGTGCTCGCCGGCCCGAAATCGCCGCCACCATGTCGACCACGCGACGCGTGTGCGCCACCTCGTGGACACGGAACATCCGGGCACCTTCTGCCGCGGCCAGTGCTGTCGCTGCCAATGTGCCCTCCAACCGGTCGGCGAGATCTACCCCCAGAGTCTCCCCTATGAAGTCCTTGTTGCTCAGCGCCATCAGCACTGGCCACCCGGTGTTTACGAGTTCGTCCACTCGGCGCAACAACTCGAGCCCGTGGTAGGTGTTCTTACCGAAATCGTGGGTGGGATCGATGAGGATCGAATCCCGCGGCACCCCGATGCGGGCCGCGTTCTCGGCGGCCGACACGACATCGCGGCGCACCTCGTCGACGACGTCGGTGTACCGCACACGGAAGGGTCGGGTGCGGGGCACGGCGCCTCCGGTGTGCGAGCAGACGATGCCTGCGCCCGTCTCCGCAGCAACCTCGACGAGCGCGGGATCTGCGCCGGCCCACGTGTCGTTGATCAGATCGGCGCCCTCGCTGCGCGCCAACCGCGCCACTTCGCTACGCCAGGTATCGACGCTGATGATCAGGTCGGGGAAGCGCGTGCGAATGGCCTCGACGAACGGCACCACCCGCCGAATCTCCTCGGCCGTGTCCACCAGGGCGCCGGGTCCGGCCTTGACTCCCCCGATATCGACCGAATCGGCACCCTCGTCGACGGCCCTCTCGACGGCGGCCATCGCCGCGTCGTCGGAAAAGGTGGCTCCGCGGTCGTAGAACGAGTCCGGGGTGCGGTTCACGATCGCCATCACCAACGCCCGGTCCGCTGGGACCGGGCGTCCGCACAGCGTCGGTGACGGCGAATCGGGAAACACACGCATGCTCCCAATATTGGCACGCCTCGCGGCAGCGCCTGCGGGCAGCGACCTCTACCCGCGCGGAAGCGCGCCCGCCGCGACCTCGTCCGCGTAGCCGTCGTACGACTCACGGAACCCGGCTTCGCGTCCGCACAGGACGTAGAGACGGCTCGTATCCTCGACGGCGAAGCCCTCCTTGCGCAGCTCCACCTTGCGGCTCTTGAACGTCGACGTCTGCTCGAGCGAGTCCACGACCCGTACGAACAGTGGCACCGCGTAGCCCGGGATCCGCGAGTACAGGAACTCCGCGATCTCCTTACCGTCGAACTCTTCGCCCTCGTGCAGGGTGACCGCTGCCATACCCGCACGCCCGTCGGCACCCGGGATCTCCACGCCGTAGACCACTGCCTGCTCGATGGCAGGCACAGCACCCAAGGCGCCTTCGACCTCGGTGGTGGCGACGTTCTCACCCTTCCAACGGAAGGTGTCGCCGAGCCTGTCGACGAACGCCACGTGGCCGAGCCCTTGGCGGCGGACGAGGTCACCGGTGTCGAACCAGCAGTCACCGTCCGCGAATCCGTCACGGACCAACTTCTTGTTGGTTGCGGACTCGTCGGTGTAGCCATCGAACGGTGCGCGGGCGGTGACCTTCGACAGGAGCAACCCGACCTCGCCGGTCGCAACCTTGCGCAACCGACCGTCCGCGTGCCGCTTCGCGGCCCCGGTGTCCTCGTCGAACTCGACGACGGCGTGGGGCAAGGGGCAGATACCGGCCGTCTTCTCGAAGTTGAGGGCGTTGATGAACGCGATGTTGCACTCGCTGGCACCGTAGAACTCTGCTACCCGGTCGATCCCGAACCGCTCGGTGAACTCGTTCCAGATCTCGGGACGCAGGCCGTTTCCGACCATCAGACGCACCGTGTTGTTCGCGTCCGATGCCTTCTTCGGCTGATTGAGAAGGTAGCGGCACAGCTCACCGATGTAGGTGAAGCCGGTCGCCTCGTTGCGGGCGATGTCGGACCAGAAGCCCGACGCCGAGAACTGCCGCCCGATAGCGAACGTGGCACCGGACGACAACACGGACGACAACGACACCGTCAACGCGTTGTTGTGATAGAGCGGCAGGCAGCAGTACAGGGTGTCGTCGCCGTGCAATCGCACACCCATGCTGCCCAGCCCCGACATGCTCTTGAGCCACCGGAAGTGGCTCATCAGGCTTGCCTTCGGCAGCCCGGTGGTGCCCGAGGTGAAGATGTAGAAGGCCTTCTCCTTGGCCTGGATCTGTGCGCAGACTGCCGGATCGGTGGACGGCGCGTCCTGCGCCGCGCGTTCGAGATCTGCGAGCGCCACGACCGACGTCTTCGGCGGCTCGGGGAGCGACTCCAGCGCTTCAGTGCACGGCTCCGCCACCACGACGACGCGACTCTCGAGCAGAGCGATGCTGTGGGCCAGAACCTCGCCCCGCTGGTTGTAGTTGAGCATTCCTGCCGCGGCGCCCAACTTCACGGTCGCGAGCGCCAGCAGCAGCGTTTCCGGGGTGTTCTTGGCCAGGATGCCGACGACGTCACCCCGAGTGACACCGAAGTCTTCGAGCGCGTGCGCGTACCGGTTGACCCGTTCGTTCGCCTCCTCGTACGAGATCGACTCACCTTCGAAACGGATGAACGCCCGCTTCGGGTTCGCCTTCACGGCCCGCTGGAACACCTGCCCGATCGACTCCTTGGCATCCGGCTTCCGCAGCAGGCCTTTCGCTCCGTTGGCCATGATCGATAGTTCCGGAACGACGGCTGGGATCTTGCGGACCAGATCCAAGATTCCGATGGTCGACGGTGCAGCAGACGGCATAGGTTCCCCTAAGAACGCGAGTATGAGTCACGTCACCTTACTTCAAAGTAATATCAGCGCCAGTCGGGGTCATCGGGCGCAACTTTCAACCGTCACACGAGGCCCGTCACCGCAAACATGCCGCAAGCGCCGCCGTAACATCCTCGGTCCGAACAAGCCGATCCAGGGCTGCCCGGCCGACGAACCCACCGCCTTCGAGGCTCTTCAGCCAGTCCATCAGACCGGTGTAGTGCCCGAGCGGGTCGAGCAGCACCACGGGCTTGTCGTGCATTCCCAGATAACCCGCCGTCCACGTCTCGAACAGCTCCTCGAGGGTGCCGATCCCCCCGGGCAACGTGACGAATGCGTCGGCCCGATCTTCCATGATCTGTTTGCGTTGACGCATCGTGTCCGTGACGACGAGTTCGTCCGCATCGACATCGGCGACCTCGCGGTGCACCAGAGCTTTGGGAATGACGCCCACCGTGGTCCCGCCTGCCTCGCGCACCGCCTGCGCGATCGCCCCCATCATCGAGACGTTGCCGCCGCCGGACACCAGCTGCCAGCCACGCGCACCGATCTCGGTTCCGAGCGCTCGGGCCAGTTCGAGGTACTCCTGCCCCTCCGGCCCCGACGCGCAGTACACGCACACCGAGATGCCGGACGGCGTCACCAGGTGTCCTCGGTTCCGGTCGGCACGGTCGTCTCGGCAGTCTGGGAATCGACGACGATCCGAACCGCTTCCTCGACGCTGTCCGTCACGTGCAGCAGGTCGACATCCCCCGCCGAGATCTTCCCGCTGCGCTCGAGCGACATCCGAATCCAGTCGACGAGTCCGGACCAGTACTCGCTTCCGAACAGCACGATCGGGAACCGGGTGATCTTCCGAGTCTGAACCAAGGTCAACGCCTCGAACAGCTCGTCCAGAGTGCCGAATCCGCCGGGCAGACACACGAAAGCCTGCGAGTACTTGACGAACATCGTCTTGCGGGCGAAGAAGTACCGAAAGTTGATCCCCAGGTCGACCCAGTCGTTCAGACCCTGCTCGAACGGCAACTCGATACCGAGACCGATCGAATACCCGCCCGATTCGCTGGCCCCACGATTCGCCGCCTCCATGACACCGGGGCCCCCACCGGTGATGACGGCGAGCCCGGCCTCCGCGAGGGCCGCACCCAACGCGCGACCAGCCGCGTATTCGGGGTGATCAACAGGGGTGCGTGCCGACCCGAACACCGTAACGGCACGCGGAACCTCGGCCAGCGCACCGAACCCTTCGACGAACTCGCTCTGAATCCGCAGAACACGCCACGGATCCGTGTGCAGCCAGTCGGAGGGCCCACGCTCGTCGAGCAAACGTTCGTCGGTGGTGGTGCCCTCGTCCTTGCGGTCCCGTCGCAGTTGAACCGGGCCACGAAACTTCACCGAGCCGGGGTTCCTGCTCGTACCGTTGTGCGCGGGGCCGTCGCTTTCCTGGTGTGCCATGCGCACAGGCTATCGAGTCAGGTACCTGCGCAGCACCGCTGACACGTCGGTGATCTGCGACACCGGGACCCGCTCGTCTCGCTTGTGGGCGAGGTTGGGGTCGCCAGGCCCGTAGTTCACGGCGGGAATTCCCAGAGCCGAGAACCGCGAGACGTCCGTCCAGCCGTACTTGGCCCGAAACTGTCCGCCTGCCGCGGCGATGAGTGCCGCAGCGGAAGGATCGGACAATCCGGGGAGAGCGCCCGGTGAAGAATCGGTGACCTCGAAACCGAGGTCGAGGCCGTCGAACACCTCACGCACGTGGGCAACCGCGTCGTCGACGCTCCGGTCGGGCGCGAACCGGAAGTTCACATCCATCTCGGCGAGATCCGGGACCACGTTGCCGGCCACTCCTCCGGCGATCCTCACCGCCGACAATCCCTCCCGGTACTCGCAGCCGTCGATGTCGATGGAGCGCGCTTCGTATGCGGAGAGCCGTTCCAGAACGGGGGCAAAGTGGTGGATCGCGTTGTCGCCGAGCCAGGATCGCGCAGAGTGCGCCCGCGTCCCGGATGAGGTCAGCGTGACGCGCAGCGTTCCCTGGCATCCGGCCTCGATGAGTCCACCGGTCGGCTCACCCAGGATGGCGACGTCGGCCTGCAGCCATTCCGGAATCTCACGTTCGATCCGGCCCAGGCCGTTGTGAACGGCCGCGATCTCCTCGCAGTCGTAGAAGACCAGGGTCAGATCGTGCGCCGGATCGTCGATGGTCGCCGCGAGATGCAGGAACACGGCATCCCCCGACTTCATGTCGACAGTGCCGCACCCGTGCAGAATGTCGCCCTCACGGCGCGACGGAACATTGTCCGCGATCGGCACGGTGTCGAGGTGTCCAGCCAACATCACCCGGCTCGGCAAGCCGCGATTCGTTCGGGCAAGCACCGCATTGCCGTTGCGGATCACCTCGAATCCCGTGGTCTGTTCACGCAGGGCCGTTTCGACGGCCTCCGCAATCGCGGCTTCGTCGTGCGACACACTCGGAATGTCCACGAGGGCCGCAGTCAGGTCGATGGGGTCGGCACGAAGATCGAGGCTGCTCACACCGACAACCCTAATCACCGCCCCGACTGGTCCAGCATGATCCCGGTCAGAGCCGAATATCAGCCGTCGAACCCGCCCGGAATTTCGTAGATCGCACCGTCGAAGCCGACACGGAACAGACGTCCCTCGGAGAAGCCGGAACTGCCCTTCCCGTAGGCGAGCGAACTCGAGGTCGGAAGCCCGGTCGCGAGGGCGCAGTACTGGTTCGGACCGTCCACCCGCCAGATTTCGCCGAGGAGGTTGGCCGGAACTATCGGCCGGTTTCGAGAATCGAGGACCAAGCCGTCGGGAGCGCCGATGACATCCGTGCCGCCGAGGCCGACCCAGTTCTCCGGCGCCCCCGGTTTGGCGATCGGAATGCGGGAGATGCCGGGGTTCGCGAACGTCCGCGCGACGAACAGGTAGCGGTTGTCCGAGGTCACCGCCGCACCGTTGGCACTGGGCACGGCAGCCCAGTCGGGATCGACCGAGCCATTGGGCGCGATCCGTCCGATCTGGGTGGCGAAATCGTTAGTGGCATACGCGAAGCCGTCCGGGCCGACGTCGAGACCGTTGACGGCGCTGAGTCCGGATGCGAATGGGGTGACGGCACCGGTATTCACGTCCACTTTCGCGACGGCACCGGGCCGAGTGATGTCGCCGAGCAGGATTCGCGGATCGCTGGAACCGTACCCGACCAGCAGGCTTCCGTCCTGTGCCCACGCCAGGCCACCGGCGCCCCCCGGAACCGTCGCGATGGGGACGGCGGGCGCCCCCGGTGCATCCAATCGGAAGATGCGGCCGGACGCGGCGTCAGTCGTATACAGCCGTCCGTCGCCGCCGACGACAACGGACTCGAGAGCTGCGCCGGGCACCGACCCCACGAGTACGGGCGCTTGTCCGGCCCCGGGACAGATCGGAGCAGCCGCCGCTGTCGGCGCGCCGACAGCGCTCACCGCGACACCCGCCCACAGGGTCGAGGCCACTGCCAGTGCCCGCAAGGACTTCCGGTGCATCCTTTTCGCTCTCACCTGCAGAACCGTACCGCCGGCACCCAGCGCATACGCAGTTTCCGCGCGACCGGTCACCGCAATCGGTCACCGCACCGGTTCAGCCGCGTACCGAGCAAGTAATCTGTACGGCTGTGAGCACACAGGGAGCATCAGCAATAGGCATCGCCAACGTGACCGTCGACGGCACCGTTCTCGACACCTGGTTCCCCGAACCGGAGCTCGGCGCGTTCGACAAACCGGGCACCGTGAACCTCGAGGGCGCGGACGTCCCCTCCGAGCTGGCGCTGCTCGCGGGTAACGACGAGGCCCGCGAGGTGTCGCAGGTCATCGTGCGCACCACCATCGCGGACCTGTCGAAGCCGCCCGTCGACGCATACGACGCGTACCTTCGCCTCCACCTCCTCTCGCACCGCCTCGTCACGCCGCACGGACTGAGCGTCGACGGTCTCTTCGGCGTCCTCAGCAATGTGGTGTGGACCAACTTCGGACCCTGCGCCGTCGACGGATTCGAGAAGGTGCGCTCGCGCCTGCGTATCCGCGGACCCGTCACCGTCTTCGGCATCGACAAGTTCCCGCGCATGGTCGACTACGTCGTCCCGTCCGGCGTGCGTATCGCCGACGCCGACCGAGTGCGCCTCGGCGCGCACCTGGCCAGCGGAACCACCATGATGCACGAAGGGTTCGTCAACTTCAACGCCGGCACCCTCGGCGGCTCCATGGTGGAAGGCCGCATTTCGGCCGGAGTCGTCGTCGACGACGGTTCCGACGTCGGTGGTGGCGCCTCGATCATGGGCACCCTGTCCGGTGGCGGCAAGGAGACCATCAAGATCGGCAAGCGGTGCCTCCTCGGCGCCAATGCGGGCGTCGGAATCTCGCTCGGCGACGACTGCATCGTCGA
>JAAZAD010000354.1 GCA_012514505.1 Rhodococcus sp. (in: high G+C Gram-positive bacteria)
GCGAACAGGATGCCCCACAGTCCGTCGAACGAGCGAGGTTCCACACCGCCTCGCTCCAACATCTCGCCGGACAGCACGTCCAAGACCTCGATGACGTAGAGCATCATCGTGAACCCGCCGACGAGAACCGCGGCCTGCTGCCAGAGCGGTTTCTTGACCGGCTTCTGTGGTGGCTGACCGAATCTGCTCGGCTCGATCGGGGACGTCATGACGTGCTCGCCGACACTATCGAACTCACCGGCACTATCGAACTCACCGGCACTCTCGATCCCACTGGTGCTCTCAGGCCCACAGTTGCCCCTCCAAGGCTCGTTCGGCATCTTCGATCGTACCTTCGTACGCTCCGGTGGACAGATACTTCCACCCGCCGTCGGCGACGACGAAAGCGATATCGGCCGATTCCCCGGCATCCATCGCCTTGCTGCCTGCGCGCAGTGCGGCGTGGAGAACGGCGCCGGTGGATATTCCGGCGAAGATGCCCTCGTGCTGGACGAGTTCTCGCGTCCTGCGCACCGCGTCGGCCGGGCCTACCGAGAACCTCGACGTGAGGACGGACTCGTCGTACAACTCGGGAACGAATCCTTCGTCGACGTTACGAAGTCCGTACACCGCCTCCCCATATCTCGGCTCGGCCGCAATGATCCGCACCCCCGGAACCCGTTCCCTCAGATAACGGCCCGCACCCATCAAGGTCCCAGTGGTACCGAGCCCCGCCACGAAATGCGTGATCTCGGGCAGATCATTCAGTAGTTCCGGGCCGGTCGTGTCGTAGTGCGCGGACACGTTCGCCGGGTTTCCGTACTGGTAGAGCATCACCCATTCCGGATGCGCCGCCGACAAGCTCCGGGCCACCTCGATCGCCTGATTCGACCCTCCCCGTGCCGGAGAATCGACGATCCGGGCACCGAACATCGTCAACAGTTGTCGTCGTTCCACCGACGTGTTCTCCGGCATCACGCAGACGAGCCGGTATCCCTTCAGCTGGGCGGCCATCGCGAGTGAGATTCCGGTGTTGCCGCTCGTGGGTTCGAGAATGGTCGCGCCAGGTCGAAGTCGACCGCCGCGCTCCGCTTCCTCGATCATGCGCAGCGCCGGACGATCCTTGACCGAACCCGTGGGGTTTCGGTCCTCGAGTTTCGCCCACAACCGGACGTGTGCGGGTCCGACCCAGTCGGGAGACAACGACGGCAGACCCACGAGCGGCGTGCCTCCGAGTGTCTCGAGCAGGGATTCGAACCTCGCCACGGGGCTTCACCCTCCGGCGACGGCGGGCAGGATCGTGACCGAATCACCATCGGCTATCTCGGTGTCCAGCCCGCCGGAAAATCGTACGTCCTCGTCGTTGACATACACGTTGACGAATCGGTGCAGCCGGCCGTCGTCTACGAGGCCGCCCTTGATCCCGCCGTAGTTGGTCTCCAGATCCTCGATGACGGCGGCCAGGGTGGTCCCGGATGCGGCGACGCGCCTTTCGCCATCGGTGTGGGTACGCAGAATTGTGGGAACAGATACGGTCACAGCCATGTCAGGCTCCTGAAAGAGGTTGAGGAATCCCGAATCTCGACGATCGACCCAGGTTCGGTCAGACTTGTGAGTTCCCTGACGGCTTGTCGGGAACATCGGCGACAGAGGTGTGTGCGAACTTGTAGGTCTGCACGACATCCACCCGCTCCTCGGTGACGACGCCGCTACGAATTCGGTAGCTACGCAGTTCGTGATCGTGCGGATTGCGGGTGCCGATCAGAATGTAGTGAGCGTCCGGCTGCGACGCGAGTGCAATGTCGGTGCGGCTCGGATACGGTTCGGTCGCCGTGTGCGAGTGGTAGATCACCACCGGCACCTCGTCCGAGGAGTCCATTGCCCGCCACACCTTCAGTTGCTCGAGGGAGTCGAAGCGATAGAACGTGGGTGAACGTTCCGCGTTGATCATCGGGATGTGCCGCTCGGGGCGATCCGTGCCTTCCGGTCCGGCGAGCACTCCGCATGCCTCGTCCGGATGGTCCACCCGCGCATGTGCGACCATCGCCTCGACCAGGTCGGATCGGATCACGAGCATGCGGTTCACCTCTGTCTTCGCCATGGTAAAGGCGTACAGCGGAGTGTGCCAGGGGACCGAGCTACCCTCGAACGAACGCGGAGGGGAACAGCTCGCGGTAGCTGGGAATTCCGGCCACCGAAGTGGCGCTCAGTACGGCGTCCACGATGGCGCGCTCCACCGCCTGCGCGGCGCAGCCGGTGAGCGCATCCAGCACACCGAGGTCACCGGGAAACGCTCCACTCGGATTCTCGGAGGCGGCAGCTCTCGTTCCTGTTGCCAGCGCGAATATCGTGTCTCCGTCGAGCGGTGAATGCGCAGGACGAATGGCGCGGGCCAGGCCATCGTGTCCGGCCACCGCGAGCCTCCGGCAGCCCGCCTTGCTCAGCGGTGCATCCGTGGCGACCACCCCGATCGTGGTGTTCAGAACAGTTCCTTTGGGGGAAAGTTGGTTCGCCACCAACAGTTCTCGAGAGTCCGGGGCACGGAGACCGAACATGTCCGCCCCTTCGGTTCCCACCCCCCACGGCAGTCCGGTTCGTGGGTCGAACACCGAGCCCACCGGATTGACCACCATCAAAGCCGAAACCGTGAAACCCTCTGCGGCACCTTCGTTCACCACCACGCTCGCGGTACCGACCCCACCCTTGATCGCACCTGCGCGCACACCGACGCCCGCTCCTATGCTGCCCGAGTCGAAGTCCTCCGCCGCGTCGGTCGCCGCGCGATACCCGAACTCCGAGTCGGGTCTACGACTCCAGTCCCCCACCGGTAGATCGAACACCACTGCGGCCGGCACGATCGGCACCACGCAACCGGGTGAGCCCATCGGCACACCGTGACCACGTTCTTCCAGCCAGCGCATCACACCATCGGCGGCGGACAGGCCGTAGGCACTGCCCCCTGCGAGGACGATCCCGTGCACGTGCTGCACGGTATGACTCGGATCGAGTAGATCGGTTTCGCGAGTTCCCGGTCCACCGCCGCGAACGTCGACAGCCGCAACTGCGCCACTCGGCGCCAACACCACTGTGCATCCGGTCGCAGCGCCCGCGCCCGGAGCCGAATCCGAGGCCACGGTGACGTCACCGTCGAGTTGATGGGCGTGGCCGACCGACAAACCGTTCACATCGGTGAGTCGGCCGAGTCCGCTCATGACATCAGAACCTGGACCAGAGAGTCCTGCATCCATGTCAACCAGTGATACAGATCGAAATGCGGGGCGCGCGGATCGTTCTCGTCCAGTTCATCGGGAGTGTCCGAGTCGATTCCGAGATTGGTTCCCAGTGCGAGGCGTACGTCGTTGAGTGCGCTGAGCCACGCGTCCGCCTGCTCGGGCGTCAGCAAGATCTTGCCGCCGTTCTCGGGCACGGTGGCCAGGATTACCGACCCGGCTGCAAGTTTCGTGTCGATGATGTCGGGTTCGTGTAGCCCGCGCAGTGCACCGTTGACATCCGCCCGCGAGTCCGAGGCATCGACGCCGCCGGGGTCCTGATCGGGTCGATGGAAGTCGGGGAGCAATCGGGCCAAGACCTCGTCCTCGGGAGCGGCGGTATTTCCCGATCTGATCCCGGTGATGGCGGCGAGTTCGTCGTCGGGAGCCGACCCGGCTCGCTCTTCCAGCAGACCGAGCACGGACGACACGAGTGACCTCAACACGGTGGCCTCGTGAGGGTCCATTTCGGAACGGAACTTCACCCCGCCGAGCGTGTTCTTTCTCGTCCAGATCCGCACGTCTTACCTGATGTCCTCACTGCCGTTAGGCGGTAATAGTCTCGCGCTCGATCGTCCCCGCAACATCTGAAAAATCGGATCAGGTGTCGTCGCGCTGCATCGTTGCCCACAGTCCGGCCGCATGCAGCCGATGGACGTCATGTTCCATCTTGTCTCGCGAACCGCTGGAGACGACGGCCTTGCCCTCCGAATGGACCTTCATCATCAGGTCGGTGGCCTTCGCCTTGCTGTACCCGAACAGCTTCTGAAAGATGTACGTCACGTAGTGCATCAGGTTTACGGGGTCGTCCCACACCACCGTGACCCAAGGCCGGTCGATCGCCTCGTCGAACTCTACGATCTCGGATTCCACAGGGGTGGCCTGCGGCGATGCGGGCATCGAACACATCGGAGTTCGTGCCACACGCAGCACGGACGCGGGCATGAAGTCCTGAGCGTCACCCATTGTGGAACTCGGAGCCATATCCCAAGACTACGACGGCGGGGAACGACACAACAGGGCAGCCTTCGCAGACGAGCCTTTCGACCCCGCCATTGCCCCCTAGAGTTCGAAGTGTGACTCCACATGGCGACAGCACCGCGTTGTTCACCGATCAGTACGAACTCACCATGCTCGCGGCCGCACTTGCGGACGGAACGGCAGCTCGGCAGTGCAGTTTCGAGGTGTTTGCGCGAGCGCTTCCAGGCGGTCGTCGCTACGGCGTCGTCGCCGGAACGCAACGGCTACTCGAGGCGATCACTCGCTTCCGGTTCGGAGACGACGAACTGGCGGTGGTGGCGAAGTTTCTCGACGAGAGCACCGTGCGGTGGCTGGCCGACTATCGCTTCACCGGCGACATCGACGGCTATCGAGAAGGCGACCTCTACTTCCCCGGTTCTCCGATTCTGTCGGTCCGGGGATCGTTCGCGGAGTGCGTGCTCCTCGAGACGCTCACGCTGTCGATCCTCAACCACGACAGTGCCATCGCTTCGGCGGCGGCACGCATGGTCAGCGCCTCCGCCGGGCGCCCGATGATCGAAATGGGCTCGAGGCGCGCCCATGAGGTGTCAGCCGTTGCCGCCTCACGCGCCGCCTATCTTGCGGGGTTCGCCCATACCTCGAATCTGGAGGCCGTGCGTCGCTACAACGTGCCCGGCGCCGGCACCAGCGCGCATGCGTTCACACTGCTCCACACCACCACTTCCGGCCCGGACGAGGCCGCAGCCTTCCGCGCGCAGGTCGCTTCGTTGGGTGTGGGCACCACGCTTCTGGTCGACACCTACGACATCACCGACGGGGTGAACACTGCAGTGGCTGTAGCGGGCACCGGACTGGGCGGCGTACGCATCGATTCCGGCGACCTCGGTGTGCTCGCGGGGCAGGTTCGACGGCAACTCGACGATCTCGGCGCGACATCCACGAAGATCGTGGTCTCGGGTGATCTCGACGAGTACGCGGTCGCGGCTCTTCGCGCAGAACCCGTCGACGTGTACGGGGTGGGCACGTCCGTGGTCACCGGATCGGGGGCGCCCACCGCCGGGATGGTCTACAAACTCGTCGAGGTCGATGGGATCCCGGTCGAGAAGCGCAGTGCGAACAAGGTGTCGCGCGGCGGCACCAAGCGTTCGCTTCGACTCGCCCGCGCCACCGGCACGGTGGTGGAGGAGGTCGTGTATCCAGCTCTCGGCCCGGTCCCCGATACCGGCGGCCTCGACGCCCGCGAGCTGTTGATTCCCCTGATCCGTGGCGGCGCGGTGGTCGATGGGCTACCTACACTCGAAGACAGCAGGACGCTACTGGCCGGAGCGCTGGTCAGCCTCCCCTGGGAGGGACTGAAGCTGTCGCGCGGTGAGCCGGCGATCCCGATGCGTTTCACAGGAAGGACGCAATCATGAATACTCGTGCACTTGTGGTCGTCGACGTCCAGAACGATTTCTGCGAAGGTGGGGCACTCGCCGTGGCCGGCGGCTCCGCGGTTGCCGCAGCCGTGACGTCACTGATGAAATCGAATCAGTACAACCTGATCGTTGCCACCCGCGACCACCACATCGATCCCGGCGCACACTTCTCGGACGAACCAGATTTCGTGGATACCTGGCCGCCGCACTGTGTGGCCGGCACCCCCGGTGCGGATTTTCACCCGAGTTTCGATGCGAGCGGCGCGCACGAGGTCTTCTCGAAGGGCGCGTACACGGCAGCGTATTCCGGATTCGAAGGGGCGTCCGCCGCCGATGAGGCACTCGCCGACTGGTTGCGTGACCGCGGCGTCACCGACGTGGACATCGTGGGACTCGCGACCGACCACTGTGTGCGGGCCACGGCCCTCGACTCGGTGTGTGAAGGTTTCGCGACGTCGGCGCTGCTCCCATATACCGCCGGCGTCTCCCCCACAACGACAGAAGCCGCGCTCGTGGAACTGCGAGCCGCGGGCGTGACTTTGCGCGGACGCGACGCGTCGACCCCTTCGGACCGCGTCACCATCGCTGACGTCGGACGCGAGTAGCCTGCTCGGGTGGCCGAACAACTCCCCAACGTTCCAGAACTGCTCCGATCCGCGGTTCATGCGCTGGGTGGCGCCGAACGCACGAATCAGTTGACGATGGCGTCCGCGGTCGCGCATTCGATCGATACCGGGGAGCATCTCGCGGTGCAGGCCGGCACCGGCACGGGTAAATCATTGGCCTATCTGGTGCCCAGCATCCGTCACGCCGTGGAGTCGGGGAAGACCGTGGTGGTTTCGACGGCGACCATCGCGTTGCAGCGTCAGCTGGTGGAGCGAGACCTCCCCCGGCTCGCCGGAGCTCTCGAATCCGATCTGGGCCGTGAACCCAACTTCGCCATTCTCAAGGGGCGAAACAACTACCTGTGCATGAACAAGATCCATTCGGGGACGGCGGACGAGCCGCCGGACGACGAGCTGTTCGACCCCTTCGCGGTGTCCCGACTCGGCCGCGAGGTACAACGACTCACGGAATGGTCGTCCGATACCGAAACCGGTGACCGTGACGATCTGGTGCCCGGAGTATCCGACAAAGCGTGGCGTCAGGTGAGCGTCACCGCGCGCGAATGTCTGGGCAAGTCGCGGTGCCCTGTGGGTGAGGACTGCTTTGCAGAACGAGCACGCACGGAGGCGTCACGCGTCGACGTGGTGGTCACGAATCATGCACTGCTCGCGATAGACGCAATCACCGGAATCGCGATCCTTCCCGAACACGACGTGGTGGTGATCGACGAGGCGCACGAGTTGGTCGACCGGGTCACGAACGTGGCGACCGCCGAACTCGGCGCCGGAACGATCACGGCAGCAGCCCGGCGTTGCACGAAACTGGTCGAAGAGCAGGACGTGGACAAACTCGATGCCGCTGCCGAGGGCTGGGCTGAGCTTCTCGAGTACACGCCGCCCGGCCGTTGGGAAGCATTGCCCCACGGCGCCGCGCACGCACTGTCTGCGGTCCGAGACGCCGCGTGGGCGTTGCGGACCGCGATCGGCCCGTCTCGTCCCGGCATGGCGCTCAGCGATCCCGAAGCCGCCGCCGCTCGCAACGCAGCGCTCGTGGCAGTCGAGGAAGTCCACGACAGCGCGGTGCGCGTGCTGAGTACCTTCGAGGAGCCCGACCCTGCCAAACGCAAGGATGTGGTGTGGCTCGCGGCGGACGAGAACCGCGGGACCGTGCGTCGCGTGGTCCGGATGGCGCCGTTGTCCGTCGGCGGTCTCCTGCGTTCGAGGTTGTTCGCGGAGTCCACCGTCGTTCTCACCTCGGCAACGCTGACGGTCGGCGGCTCGTTCGACGGGCTGGCTGTCAACTGGGGTCTGCCCGCAGAATCGCCTGCGCAGAGCAATCCGGCCATGGCGGTCGGCACGGAAGTACCGTCCGACGCGTCCACACTCAAATGGAACTCGTTGGACGTGGGCTCTCCCTTCGACCATGCCCGGTCGGGAATCCTCTACGTGGCCAAGCATCTTCCTGCGCCCGGTCGGGACGGACTGGTGCCGTCGGTTCTCGACGAGATCGCCGAATTGGTCACCGCGGCAGGCGGCAGGACCCTCGGGCTGTTCTCGTCGATGCGTGCCGCAAAAGCTGCTGCCGAAGCCATGCGAGAACGACTCGACACCCCGGTTCTGTGCCAAGGTGACGACGCCACCGGAACGCTGGTGAAGGCTTTCGCGGAGGACGAATCCACTTCCCTGTTCGGCACGCTGTCCCTGTGGCAAGGCGTCGACGTGCCCGGGCCGTCACTGAGCCTCGTGATTCTCGACCGCATCCCGTTCCCACGGCCGGACGATCCGCTGTTGGTGGCCCGCCAACGTGCGGTGGAATCGCGCGGCGGGAACGGATTCCTGTCGGTGGCCGCCAACCATGCTGCACTGCTCCTCGCGCAGGGGGTAGGCCGCCTGTTGCGCAGCGTGGACGACAAGGGTGTCGTCGCGGTCCTCGATTCGAGACTCGCGACTGCCCGATACGCCGGATATCTGCGCGCCTCGCTGCCACCGTTCTGGGAGACCTCCGACCCCGACGTCGTGCGCAAGGCTCTGGGGAGAATCCGCGACTCACGTAGCTGAGGCCGATACGCCAGGCACCGTGGACTGGTGCGGTACGCGGTAGTCCCCCGTCTTATGCTCGTCCAATGGATTGCGCCATTTCCGTCAGTGAGCTCACCAAGAAGCTCGGCGACGTTCCCGCCCTGAACGGCGTCGACCTGGAGGTCAGGAAGGGCGGAATACACGGCCTGCTCGGCTCGAACGGTTCTGGCAAGACCACGATCATCCGGACTCTCACTGGCTTGGTGCGGGCAGATTCCGGGACAGCACAGGTCTTCGGTCACGACGTATGGCACGAGTCGGTCGACGCGCGACGGCTGCTCACCTACGTGCCCGCCGAAGTAACCCTCTGGCCCCGCCTGACCGGCGGGGAGGCGATAGCTGCGCTCGGCCGTCTGCGTGGCGGCACGGACGGCGACCGTCAGCGAAAGCTGATCGAGCGCTTCGGTCTCGATCCCACCCGGCGCGGGCGCACGTATTCGCCGGGCGACCGCCGAAAGATCGCGCTGATCGCCGCGTTCGCTGCGGATACCGAACTGCTCCTCTTCGACGAACCGACCACCGGTCTGGACCCACTGACCGAGGCGGTCTTCGCCGAGTGCATCGCCGAGCACGCCGCTCGCGGACGGACCACTCTGATCACCAGCGATTCGCCGGCCGACATCCAGCGCTCGTGCACTTCCGTCACATTGATCCGGGACGGACGTACGGTCACGGCGGGGTTGGTGAGCGAACTGAAGCAGTTCAGCCGAACCACGATCACCGCGACGACCCACATCGGGCCCACTCCCATCGGTAATGCCCCGGGTGTGCACAATCTGCGCCGGACCGATGCTCCGAACACTGTCGTGTTCGACGTCGACGCCGATCAGATCGATCCGGTGATGACGACGCTGACCGGACTCGGAATCGTGTCGATCTCCGCAGCCGCACCTACTCTCGCCGACGTATTCCTCCGCGGGTCCGCAGACGACGAGGTCACCGCGCCCGCTATCCCAGGGGCCACTCGGTGATCCGGTTGGCCGGTTCAGCAGTGACCGGGTTCGCCGGCACGACAGTCCTGGCAGGGCTCGGTCTCCGCACCGATCGCGCCCGAATCGCGGCATGGAGCATTGCGATCGCTGTCGCAGGATTCCTGCTGGCCTCGCAAACGTCGACGGCGAACGCTTCCACCGAACTCGCAGCCGTGCTCTCCGTTCTCGTCGCAGTCATGGCAGTCCATCTGGTGACGCCGCACCTGCGCGGCGCCGAGCAGTCCGGTCGTCTCGAATTGGCGAATACCGGGATCGTCGGCCGTTGGGCGCCTCTCACCGGCGGCCTGTCGGCTGCCGTGACCGCCATTGTGTGCACGAGCGCACTCCTCGTCGTGGCGCTCGAATCCGCCGGTTCCGGTTTCGCGGGTTCGGCGAGGCTGGCGGCGGGAACCCTCGTCGTGGGTCTGGTTTTCGCCTCGCTTGCAGCCCTCGTTTGTCAGTATGTCGACGATGCCGCCGCCGCGAACGGCCTGTCCCTCGTCGCGATTGCAGCGGCCGGCCTGCTGCGCACGGTCGGACCCGCACCCGACGGTGCCGGCGTCGGGCTCCTCGGGTGGCTGTCGCCGTTCGCCTGGTCGTCGGAAGTCGGCTCGGTCGAATCCCCACAATGGTGGCCACTGTTCATCGGTGTGATCGTGGTCGTAGCACTACTCGCCGTGACCTACTGGGCGGTCGGGCGACGTGACCTCGGCGTCGGCGCGCGCAGGCGCACCGGCGGTGGCGAACCCCGCCACACGGGCCCACTCCCCCTCGTCCTGCGAGAGCGGCAGTGGTCCCTGATCTCGTGGAATTCGGGTGTACTCGGCGTCTGCCTCGCGACCGGCGCACTCGTGGGTCAGGCGCCCGAGTTCACCGGCACAGGCGCCGATTTCGAGACGTCGTCGGGGTTGTTTCTCGTCCTCGTTGCCCTGCTGTCCGCCGGGTACACAGTGATCGCCGTACAGCGAATCGTCCTCGACGAAGAAAGCGGAGCTACGGACGCGATACTGTCCGTTCCGCTGTCCCGGTCGGGTTGGTTCCGAACCCAGATCATGGTCACTGCGGGGGCCGCAACCTGCCTCACGCTCATCGGCGGTATCGGCTTCGCCATCGCGGCGGCGTCGGCGCGCTCCGATGCAGGCGCCGCGTGGAACTTGCTCGTGGCGACACTTCATGTGCTTCCAGCTCTCGCCGTGATCATCGGTATGGCTGCGTGGTGCTATGGCCATGCGCCGCGCGCTGTGAACGGGCTGTGGGTCTACCTCGCGTACATCAGCGTTATCGCCATGTTCGGTGACGACTTGCCCGTGTGGGCAGCCATCCTGTCTCCGTTCGCCCAATTGCCACTTCTGCCTGCCGAGCCGTTTGCTGTGGGCCCGCCCATCGCCCTCGCAGCCATCGGTGCAGTGCTGACGATCCTGGGGGCGGAAGGATTCCGCCGCCGCGACATCGCGTACCCGAGCGTCCCAGCCTGACAACTCAGGCTGTCGTCACCAATCCCAACTCGGCGGGGTCCGCGAGGAGCGGATGCCGCGGCAGCACCCGCACCGTGTAACCGACCGAACCCGACAGCGGGAGCGAGACATCGGCGACGAACAGTGCGCCCGCACCATCCGACTCCACAAACGTCATCGGTGCCGTCACCACGTCGGTCAACTCCTCGGATTCGCCCACCCGACCGATCACCGCCTCGACCGATACCTCGGTGCGGTCGAGATCTCCCAGTCGAACCCGAGCCCGCAACGACAGATTCGCTCCGATCTCCGGCGAGTCCGGCAGTCCCGTGGCATCGACGCTCGCGACGGCGACCGACGGCCAGGCAGCGGCCACACGTCGCCGGAAGTCCGCAAGCTGCCGCGCGCCCGCGTGACCGTCGCCGATCACCGCAGCGCGCGACCTGGCCGCACGGGTGTAGTAGTCGACCGTGTAATCGCGCACCATCCGCGAGGCGAGTACCTGCGGACCAAGACTTTCCAACGTGTGGCGAACCATCTCGACCCAACGTTCGGGCACACCGTCGGGGCCGCGGTCGTAGAACCGGGGTAGCACGGACGCTTGGAGCAGTTCGTACAACGCGGATGCCTCCAGGTCGTCCCGGCGCACCTCGTCCTCGACTCCGTCCGCGGTGGGAATCGCCCAGCCGTTGGCGCCGTCGAACATCTCGTCCCACCAGCCGTCCAGGATCGAGAGATTGAGACCGCCGTTGAGTGCCGACTTCATCCCGGAGGTGCCGCAGGCCTCGAGAGGGCGCAGCGGGTTGTTCAACCAGACGTCGCAACCCCAGTACAGGTAGCGCGCCATCGACATGTCGTAATCGGGCAGAAACACTATGCGATGGCGTACTTCGGCAGCATCGGCGAAGCGGACGACCTGCTGTATCAGTGCCTTTCCGCCATCGTCGGCCGGGTGACTCTTACCGGCCACCACGAGTTGCAGAGGCCGCTTCTCGTCGGTGAGCATCGCGCGCAGTCGTTGCGGATCTCGGAGCATCAACGTCAACCGCTTGTACGTGGGGACGCGCCGCGCGAACCCGACGGTCAGGACGTCCGGGTCGAACACCGCGTCGGTCCAACCGAGTTCCGCGGAGGCCGCGCCTCGTTCGATCCACGAGGCGCGAACCCTGCGCCGCACCTCTTGCACCAGCTTGCTTCGCAACAGATTTCGTGTCGACCAGAGCTCCTCCGCCGAGACGTCACGCAGTCGCTCCCAGCCCCGGGCTTCTTCCACCGCCTCGGGTCCGACGATCCGGCGCGCCAGATCCATCCACTCCGGTGCCGCCCACGTGGGTGCATGGACCCCGTTGGTGACCGAGCCGATGGGCACCTCGTCCTCGTCGAAGCCCGGCCACAACGGCCGAAACATGTCGCGACTGACCTTGCCGTGCAACTTCGACACCCCGTTTGCTCGCTGGGCCAGCCGAAGACCCATGTGGGCCATGTTGAACAAAGACGGATCCGGCTCGCGCCCCAACCCGAGGACGCGATCGACGGTCAAACCGGGCAGCAGTGTCGATTCACTCTCACCGTTGCTGCCTCCGAAGTATCGGCGCACGAGATCGACCGGGAAGCGATCGATGCCGGCAGGAACCGGCGTGTGCGTCGTGAAGACCGTGCCCGCACGAACGGTCGCGAGCGCGGAGTCGAAATCGAGTCCTTCACCGGCCACGAGTTCGCGAATACGCTCGAGCCCGAGGAAGCCGGCGTGTCCCTCGTTCATGTGGAAGACGTCCGGGTCCGGCAAGCCGTGCGCCCGTGTGTAGGCGCGCACCGCACGCACGCCCCCCACCCCAGCCAGAATCTCCTGCTTGATCCGGTGATCCTGATCCCCGCCGTAGAGACGATCCGTGACCCCACGCAGCTCGGCATCGTTCTGCTCTATGTCCGAATCCAGGAGTAGCAGCGGAATGCGCCCGACCTGGGCGACCCAGATTCGTGCGCGCAACACGGCGCCACCGGGCATCGCGACGTGAATCAACACCGGCGCGGCGTCCGCGGACGAGTCGGTCAGCAAATGCAGCGGCAGGCCTTGCGGATCATGTGCCGGGTAGTGCTCGGCCTGCCAGCCATCGACGGTCAGCGACTGCCTGAAGTACCCCGACCGGTACAACAGACCCACGCCGATGAGAGGCAGGCCGAGATCGGAGGCGGCTTTGAGGTGGTCGCCGGCGAGAATCCCGAGGCCACCGGAGTAGTTGGGGAGAACCTCGCTGACACCGAACTCCATGGAGAAGTAGGCAATGCTTCTCGCTGCCGGTTCCTCACGAGCCTGATACCAACGCGGCCGTGCCAGGTACTCGTCGAGATCTGCATGTGCGGCGTCGAGATCCTCGAGGAAATCGGGATCCTCGGACAGCTCGTCCAGCCGCGACGGCGCCACTTCGCCCAACATTCGTACGGGGTCACAGTGCACGTCGCGCCACAGCTGTGCGTCGAGGCGCTCGAACAATTCCTGGGTCGGCGGGTGCCACGACCACCGCAGATTGGTCGACAATGGTCCCAGCGCGGCAAGGCGCCCGGGAAGATGAGCTCGGACAGTGAACCGACGCAAGGCTTTCACCTGGCGAAGACTACCCACTACGCGCCGGGGACGCGGGCACACAACACACCTGAGCTCAGGCACTGCAGGTAACGACGAACGACTGGGCGCTCCATTACGGTTGAAGCGGCGGATTCGCGACCGTGCGCCGTGCTCGACGGCAGGTACTGCCCGGTGGCAGGTACGGCGAGAAATGCCAGGTACGGCGCGAAATGACAGTACGGCGCGAAATGACAGCACGGCGAGAAACGGAGCCCGGAGTGACTGGTCGACTCGGCATCGACGACGTGGAGCCCGCGATCGACGGCGGCCGCTTTCCGTCCAAGGCTGTGGTCGGTGAGGCCGTACCCGTGCGGGCGGTGGTGTGGCGGGAGGGCCATGCCGCGGTCTCGGCAACGCTGGCCGTCCGTGCTCCGTCCGACTCCACGAACGAATCCCGCACTCTGCGCATCCCCATGAGTCCTGGTGGGCTGCCCGACGTCGTCGACGGTCTGTTCACTCCCACCTGTGCAGGTACCTGGACGTTCACGATCGAGGCGTGGAGCGACCCGATCGCCACGTGGAAGCGAGCGGTCGAAGCCAAACTTTCGGTGGGACAGGGGCCGGCCGAGCTGGCGAACGACCTCGAAATCGGGGCCCGGTTGTTCGAGTCGGCGTCCGCCGGTGTCCCCGCTGCCGATCGCGAGCGCATGGTCGCCGTGGCAGGGTCGTTGCGCTCGGATCGCCAACTCCCTGCCCGGGTCGCTCCTGCCTTCGGTTCGGACATCACCGAGCTGTTGCGCTCGCATCCGCTCCGCGAATTGGTGACCACGAGCGCCGTCCATCACGTGACCGTCGACCGGCGCGCTGCCCTCTACGGGTCGTGGTACGAGTTCTTCCCTCGTTCGACCGGCGGTTGGCACGAGGACGGCACTCCCCGCCACGGCACCTTCGACACTGCGGCTGCCGACCTTCCGCGCATCGCTGCCATGGGTTTCGACGTGGTGTATCTGCCGCCGATCCACCCGATCGGGCAGGTCAATCGCAAGGGCCCGAACAACACACTGACCCCGGGGCCGGCCGACACCGGCTCGCCGTGGGCGATCGGTTCGGCGCACGGCGGTCACGACGCCGTGCACCCCGAGTTGGGCACGTACGCAGATTTTCGTGCGTTCGTGGACTCTGCACGCAGGCACGGCATCGAGGTGGCCCTCGACCTAGCTCTGCAGTGCGCACCTGATCACCCGTGGGCGAGCGCACATCCGGAGTGGTTCACGGTTCTGCCGGACGGCACGATCGCGTATGCGGAGAACCCGCCCAAGAAGTACCAGGACATCTACCCGATCGACTTCGACACCGACCCGGAGGGCATCTTCGCGGAGGTAGTACGCGTGGTGCTGCACTGGATCGATGCGGGCGTGAAGATCTTCCGCGTCGACAATCCACACACGAAGCCGCCGGGCTTCTGGGAACGATTCATTGCTCACGTCAAGGAATCTCATCCCGACGTACTCTTCCTGTCCGAGGCGTTCACCCACCCTGCCCGGTTGTACGGTTTGGCGAGGCGTGGCTTCACTCAGTCCTACACGTACTTCACCTGGCGCGTAACGAAGTGGGAGCTCGTCGAGTTCGGCAACGAGTTGGCTGCCAAAGCCGACGAGGCCAGGCCCAATCTCTTCGTGAACACCCCGGACATCCTGCACGAAAGCCTTCAGCATGGCGGTCCGGGCATGTTCGCCCTGCGCGCTGCCCTCGCAGCGACGATGTCCCCCACATGGGGCATGTACTCGGGTTACGAACTGTACGAACATCAAGCCCTTCGCCCGGGCAGCGAGGAATATCTGAACTCGGAGAAGTACGAACTGCGACCGCGTGATTTCGGCGGGGCCGCGGCGCGGGGGGAATCGCTGGCACCATGGGTCACGACGCTCAACCGAATCCGTCGGGCACACCCGGCGCTGCAGCAACTCCGAAACCTGCACTTCCATCACGTCGACAACGACGCCCTCATCGCCTACTCGAAATTCGACCCTGCCACCGGCGATGCCGTGCTGACGGTGATCAACCTCGACCCGTATTCCGCCGAACAAGGACACATCTGGCTCGACATGCCGGCGATCGGTCACGATTGGCACGACCGCATGACTGTTCGAGACGAGGTGACGGGCGAACAGTACGACTGGGGGCAAACCAATTTCGTACGCCTGGAACCGTGGCGCGCCGCCGCCCACATCATTGCTCTGCCGTCCATCGCCCACCCCACGCGTCTCGCTCTCTCCCACCGGCGAGGTGCCCGATGACCGACTCGACTACGAGCGCCACGCCTACCGCCGCCGATCTCGACCTTCTGACGCGGGGCGAGCATCACGATCCGCACGCCGTTCTGGGCGCGCACCCCCACCGGGACGGCACGCTGGTGCGCGCGCTACGGCCGGATGCGGTGTCCGTCGACGCAGTTGTGGCCGGTACTCGGCACCCACTCCCCGAGGTCGCCGAGGGCATCTTCGCCGCCGTGATCCCCGATCACGACCTCGCGGACTACCGTCTCGCCGCGAGTTACCCGGAAGGGCACACCGTCACTTCGGCGGACGGGTTCCGATTTCTACCAACCCTCGGGGACTTGGACTTGCACCTGTTCGGCGAAGGCCGCCACGAACGGTTGTGGGACGTTCTCGGTGCACACCCACGCTCCTACGACACCCCCGGCGGCGAGGTGACCGGAACATCGTTCGCGGTATGGGCTCCGGCGGCACGCGGCGTCGCCGTGATCGGCGATTTCAATGGCTGGCGGGGACGCAGCGCACCCATGCGTGCGTTGGGGTCGACAGGTGTGTGGGAACTGTTCGTCCCGGACCTCGGACCCGGTGAACTGTACAAATACCATGTGATCGGACCGGACGGCATCGGGCGCGACAAGGCGGATCCGATGGCCTTCCACACCGAAGTTCCACCGGCGACGGCTTCGCGAATCACAGCGAGTACGCATGAGTGGCAGGACGCCGAATGGCTGAACCACCGGAAGTCGTCGGAACCTGCGCAGGCGCCGATGAGCGTTTACGAGGTCCATCTGGGTTCGTGGCGACCGGGACTGTCCTACCGAGAGCTGGCAGAACAACTCACCTCGTACGTGAAGGAGGCGGGTTTCACCCATATAGAACTGCTGCCCGTTGCCGAGCATCCGTTCGGGGGCTCCTGGGGCTACCAGGTCACCTCGTACTACGCCCCCACTGCGAGATTCGGTACCCCGGACGACTTTCGGTGGTTCGTCGACAGCCTGCACCGTGCGGGTGTCGGCGTCCTCGTCGACTGGGTTCCGGCGCACTTCCCCAAGGACGACTGGGCACTGGCCCGATTCGACGGCACCCCGCTGTACGAGCACAGTGACCCCCAACGCGGCGAGCAATTGGATTGGGGCACCTACGTATTCGACTTCGGCCGGCGCGAGGTTCGCAATTTCCTCGTAGCCAACGCCCTGTTCTGGATCGAGGAGTTCCACATCGACGGGCTACGCGTGGACGCGGTGGCATCAATGCTCTACCTCGACTACTCCCGCCCCGACGGTGGATGGACGCCCAATATTCACGGTGGCCGCGAGAACCTCGAAGCCGTTGCCTTCCTGCAAGAGATGAACGCCACCGTGCACAAGCATCACGCCGGCGTCGTCACGATCGCAGAAGAGTCGACAGCGTGGCCCGGCGTCACGCGTGCCACCAACGTCGGCGGCCTCGGGTTCAACATGAAATGGAACATGGGCTGGATGCACGACACGCTCGGATTCCTTTCCCACGACCCGATACACAGGAGCTATCACCACCACGAGATCACCTTCTCGCTGATGTACGCGTGGAGCGAGAACTATCTGCTGCCGATCAGCCACGACGAGGTCGTCCACGGGAAGGGCACCCTGTGGACCCGTATGCCCGGCGACGATTTCGCCAAGGCGGCCGGCCTCCGCGCGTTACTTGCATACATGTGGGCGCATCCCGGCAAGCAATTGTTGTTCATGGGACAGGAATTCGGGCAGTCCGGAGAATGGTCCGAGGGGCGAGGACTCGATTGGGCCGAACTCGATCACGCCGACACCGGCCGCTACCACCGCGGAATCTCGCGACTCGTATCCGACCTCAATGCGGTGTACCGGGATCGTCCGGCGCTCTGGACCCTCGATGCCTCACCCGGCGGCTACTCGTGGATCGACGCGAACGACACCGAGAACAACGTCCTGAGCTTCTTGCGCTACGGTACTGACGGTTCGATCGTCGCTTGTCTTTTCAACTTTTCCGGGCGGTCGCATTCGAACTATCGGGTGGGGTTGCCCGAACCGGGCCGATGGACCGAATTACTCAACACGGATGCAGTGCCGTACGAGGGCTCGGGATTGGGAAACCTCGGTGCAGTGACGGCGACGTCGCAATCGTGGCACGGACGTCCCGCCTCGGCACAGGTGGCGCTTCCGGCGAACGCTGCGATCTGGATCGGTCTGGAGCGTTGATGAAGGGATACCAGCATCTGCTGGTTCGGCTTACGGGCCTTGTCGTTGTGGCGGTCGCACTCGCTGGTTGCGCGGAGTCCGTTCCCGGCCAGGCCGTGTCCATCTACGACGATCCCTTCCGGGTAGCCGGACTCGAGGCGACGTCAGGGCCCAGCGGCGCACGTCCGTCCGCACCCGACGCCGATGTCGCGATCACCAACACGGACGGCGGCGATGTCGACATAATGCTCGGCAACGCGATCGCCGACATCGAACTGTATTGGTCGCAGAAGTTCCCCGCACTGTTCGACCAGGAATTCGAGCCGGTGAAAGAGTTGATCTCCTGGGACCCGACACAGCGACGTGGACCGACCTTCTGCGGCGAGACCACCGAAGACCTACCCAACGCCGGCTACTGCACCAAGGATCACACGATCGGGTGGGACCGCGAAGTGCTGCTGCCAGAAGTGATCGCGAAGTTCGGCGACATCGCCGCAGTCTTCGTGCTCGCGCACGAGTACGGCCACGCGGTGCAGACGAAGGCGAACATCGCACCCGCCGCGAAAGTGGCAGGGATCGTGCGCGAACAGCAGGCCGACTGCTTTGCCGGCAGTTTCCTGCGCCACATCGCCGAAGGGGAATCCGAGCATTTCAGGTTGAACACCTCGGACGGGCTCAACAACGTGTTGGCGTCCGCTGTAGCCATCGGCGACACCGATCCCACCAATCCTGGGAACGTTCACGGTTCCGCTTTCGAACGCGTGACCGCGGTACAGATCGGCTTCACCAACGGCCCGTCGCCGTGCGAACGCATCGACCAGAAGGACATCGAATCGCGGCGTGCCGACCTACCCCAACGATTCATCGACGATCTGGACGACGGTGAACTTCCGGTCACGGAAGAGTCGCTGAAGATGTTCGCCGACTCCTTCCAACTGATCTTCGAACTCCCCGATCCGCCGAAGCTTGACCTCGACGGCGCCGCCCTCGACTGCCCAAATGCGGAAGTCACACAACCGGTGTCGTACTGTCCTGCCACCAATGCCATCGGGGTGAGTGTGGACGCTCTGGCGGAACGCGCGACACCGACCCCCACCAGCCGACGGGACCTCCTGTCAACCCACCTGACCGGGGACTACACGGCATATCTACTCCTGGCCTCCCGATACACCTTGGCAATCCAGAACCACAAGGGCGAGGACTTGCACTCTCCGGAGACCGCGCTGCGCGCGGCGTGCTTGTCAGGCGTCATCACGGCAGCCCTGAGTCCCGAGAACCCCAAGATGCTCGAGGAAGGCGGCGTGTGGCTGTCTCCGGGCGACCTGGACGAGGCCATCTCAGGACTGCTGACAGACGGCCTGGCGGCAAGCGACGTCAACGGTCGCACGGTGCCCAGCGGATTCTCCCGAGTCGACGCCTTCCGCACCGGAGTACTCGAAGGCGAAGCCGGTTGCCACGGCAGGTATCAGTAAAGGGCGGTAGCCAACTTGCGGCGCGCAGACACGACCGCAGGCTCAGCAGGGTCGAACAACTCGAACAGCTCCAGCAGCCGTGTACGCGCCCGCGTTCGATCGTCGCCGGCACTGCGCTTGATCACCGCGATGATGCGCTCGAATGCCGCCTCCGGCTCTTGCCCGTACAGTTCCACGTCGGCTGCCGCGAGTTGGGCATCGACGTCCGCCGGATCGGCATCGGCGGCAGCGACTGCCCCGCTTTCCAGTTGTTGAACGCGGGCGAGGAAGCGAACCTGACGGATCGCGCCGAGCGCCTCGGGATTGGCCGGTTCCTCGTCGAGGATGCGTTGGAAAGCCGCTTCTGCGCCGGCGAGGTCTCCGTCGTCGAGCGCCGCCTCCGCGGCGGTGAAGCGCGGATCCTCGAGTTCCGGCTCGTCGGCATCGGCACCGGAATCGGCCGGAGGACCTGACAGTTTTCCAGCCACGGCCTGCTCCACAGCAGCAAGCCACTGGCGTAGCTGTGCCTCCGGCTGCGCCCCCTGGAAGTCGGCGAGCGGCTGTCCGGCTGCAATCGCCACCACGGTGGGTACGGACTGCACGCCGAATGCCTGAGCGATGCGGGGGTTCGCGTCCACATCCACCTTTGCGAGCACCCAGCTACCGCCGGCTTCGCGCGCGAGCTTCTCGAGCAACGGTGACAGCTGTTTGCACGGTTCGCACCACGTTGCCCACAGGTCCACGATCACGGGAACCTGACTCGAGCGACGCAGCACCTCGTCTTCGAAGGTTGCCTCGGTCACGTCGATGACGGGCGCGAGCGCACCGGCGGGCGAATCGTTGCCGTCACCACCAGCAGCCGGTTGCGCGGGAGGTGCCGCGGCACGCTCCTTGAGTCCCGAAAGATCGACGGCACCGCTGGTTGCCGCAGCAATCGCGGCGGAGCGAGCTGGATTACGAGAACCTGGTCGAGTCACGACTCCCAGTTTGTCACGAACGGGCCGAACGGAGGTACGCAGGCCGCATCATCGAGCCCGGAAACGGAATCCGACTCCGCGAACAGCCGGTCCCAGACGTCAGGCAGACGTCGTTACCGGCTGGGGCTCTGCGTTCGTCGACAATTCGGCGAGACGACCCGTGCGGGCGGCCCAGATCTCGAAGAAGACCGTGCCGAACGGCGGAATGCTCGACAACAGGGCGAGCGCCGTGACCTTCAGGTCCCACTTCAGCTGAACTGCCGTGACAAGCGCGACCGCGACGAACAACATGAAGACCACACCGTGCAGCATTCCCGGAATGCTCACAGCTTCCTCGTAGCCGAGAACCCACTTGAAGAACATGGCAACAAGAAGCGCGGCCCAGGTCAGAGCCTCCAAGTACGCAATGAGACGGAAGCGCTTCGCGGGAGTGGAGACGTCGAGGATTTTCGGCATGGTGTCCATTGTGCCCGATTGTCTACGACACGCCGTAGTGGGGTTCATCACCGCCGCGTAGCGGTACCCCAACCACGACGTGCCGAATGCCTACTTCTTGGGCACGCGCACGATCAGTGCGTCACCCTGTCCCCCGCCACCGCACAGTGCCGCAGCACCGATGCCGCCGCCGCGACGCCCCAGCTCCAATGCGAGGTGCAGTGCGATTCGGGCACCGGACATGCCGAGCGGGTGGCCGACGGCAATGGCGCCGCCGTTCACGTTCACCTTCGCCGGATCGAGCCCCAGTTCTCGTGTCGAGGCGATACCGACAGCGGCGAACGCCTCGTTGATCTCGACGAGATCGAGATCCTTCGGATCGACACCCTCACGCTCACACGCCTTGGCGATCGCGCGGGCCGGCTGCGACTGAAGCGTCGAATCGGGGCCTGCGACGACACCGTGCGCACCGATCTCGGCGATCCAGTCGAGCCCGAGCTCCTCCGCCTTCGCCTTGCTCATGACGACAACGGCTGCAGCGCCGTCGGAAATCGGAGACGCCGATCCCGCGGTGATCGTGCCGTCCTTGCTGAACGCGGGACGAAGACGACCCAGCGACTCGGCCGTGGTGTCGGCGCGAATACCTTCGTCCTGCGCGAAGACGATCGGATCTCCCTTGCGCTGCGGAATGGACACGGGGACGACCTCGTCCTCGAACAAGCCGTCCTTCCAGGCGCGCGCGGCATTCTGGTGCGAGGCGGCGGCGAAGGCGTCCTGCTCCTCACGACTGATATGCGACTTCTCGTCCTGGTTCACGGTCTCGGTGAGCAGCCCCATCGCCTGATCGGTGAACACGTCGTGCAGACCGTCGTATGCCATGTGGTCACGCATGGTGACGTCGCCGTACTTGAACCCGTCTCGGCTCTTCTCGAGCATGTGCGGTGCGCGGCTCATCGACTCCTGGCCGCCTGCTACGACCACGTCGAACTCGCCGGCCCGGATCATCTGGTCGGCCAGTGCGATCGCATCCACACCCGACAAGCACACCTTGTTGATGGTCAACGCCGGGACATCCATCGGAATACCTGCGGCAACCGCAGCCTGACGTGCCGGAATCTGACCCGCACCGGCGGTGAGAACCTGACCCATGATCACGTACTCGACCTGCTCGGGCTTCACCCCGGACTTGTCGAGCGCACCCTTGATGGCGACGCCACCGAGGTCGGAGCCCGAAAGGTCCTTCAACGATCCGAGCAGACGCCCCATCGGGGTGCGGGCTCCGGCAACAATTACAGAACTGGTCACGTTTTCCTCCGCGTACGAAAAGTCGGGTGAAGTATCGCTGCTAGATTCCACCTGCGAGGCAGGTCGGCGACCCAAGTCACATCCCGACGAGAACACCTAACACGGTAACGCTAACGTCGATGCCATGACACAGTCGTTCCCTGAATCACAGTCACAGTCGTCCCCGGAAACTCGGACGTCCCCCTTGTCCTCCGATTTGGTGCTGGCAATCGACCACGTCGGCATCGCGGTACCCGACCTGGATGCCGCCATCGCGTGGTACAGCCAGCACCTCGGTATGGAAGCGACTCACGAGGAAGTCAACGAGGAGCAAGGCGTACGTGAGGCCATGCTCAGCGTTGTCGGCACCACGTCCGACAGCACGGCTCTGCAGCTCCTTGCGCCACTGAACGAAAAGTCCACCATCGCCAAGTTCATCGACCGCAGCGGCCCCGGCCTACAGCAGCTGGCCTACCGAGTGAGCGACATCGATGCAATGTCGGCGCTCCTACGTGACCAGGGCGTGCGACTGCTCTACGACGCACCACGACGCGGCACCGCAGACTCACGAATCAACTTCGTGCACCCGAAGGATGCCGGCGGCGTTCTGGTCGAGCTCGTGGAGCAATCGAGCGGCAACTGACCGAGAGTGGGCGGGTACCGGGCCAGGGCAGCGAGGGCCTCATTGCCCAGGTAGATTGGCGGGCATGGTGAACGAGCACGATCGCGGATCTCAGCAGCTCCCCTTCTCGATCGCACGAAAGGGGTTCGATCGCGACGAAGTGCGCAACTATTTCGAGCGCTTCGACGCCGAGCTCCGCGTGACGGCCGCAGATCGCGATGCTGCGGCAGCGCAGGCTCGCGATCTGGCCAAGCAGCTCGACGACGCCCGGAACGAGATCGATGACCTTCGCAAGGACGTCGATCGACTGTCGGTCCCGCCCACCACCGCCGAAGGCATGAGTGACCGCATCTCGCGTATGTTGCGCCTCGCGTCCGACGAGGCATCCGAGGTACGTGCGAAAGCCGAATCCGATGCTGCCGAGATGATCTCGATCGCCGAACAGGAAGGCGTTGCTCTCCGTGGCGATTACGAGTCGCTGGTTGCGGAACTGGAAGATCGCCGCGGTGCCCTCGAGGTCGAACATGGTCAGACCATGTCGAAGGCACGGGCCGAATCCAAGCGCATCGTGGAGGCCGCCGAGGCCCAGCGCGACCGGTTGGCTGCCGAGTCGGAACTCGAGCGCGCCCGCATCCAGGAAGACTTCGACCTCACCATGTCGGAGAAGCGCCAGAAGACCATCACGGCCGTGAACGAACTCGAGTCGTCGAGCAAAGCCGAAGCGAAACGTCGTCTCGAGGACGCGGCGCACGAGGCCCAGCGTCGGATCCAGATTGCGACCGATCAGGCCGAACGCAAGATCACCCACGCCAAGGACCTGGCAGAAGAGCTTCGTGTATTGCGTGGCCGCATCCTCGCGCAACTCCTGGGTATTCGCGGACAACTCGATTCGGTGCCGGCGATGTTGGCTTCGGTCAACCGCGAGAGCGAGCTGCTCGACGCACCGCCGGAGCAGAAAGCGTCGACGAACGACGACGACGATGAGGAAACGCAGCCGAGTTCGACCGACTCAGCGGACACCGACACCGCCGATGACGCAGAAACGGCCGAGCGAGACCAGAACAGCACTTCCAAGACCACGGCCGGCGCGGACCGCAACGACTCCCGCAACGACTCCCAGAAGACCGTCGAGGTGGACCGCTCGAAGGTGAAGCACACCGGTTCGAATCAGGGCCCGTCGAAGCCGGGCGGAGCAAAGCAGCCCGTCAAGTCGGGCAGCCGTTCCCGCTGATCACGACCACCTGCGGGTCAAGCCGCGGGTTCGCCGCCCCGACCAGCACCCCGTGTGCCAGTGGCGGCGATCCTCCGCCCCACCGAACTCGGCGGGCCAGGTGACCACGTGGGCTACACCAGGCCGAATCTCCTGGTCGCACCCAGGGCATCGATAGGCCTTGACCGCCCTGGCTCCGGGGACCGGTCGGACGACGTACGCCTCGTCCGACGCACCTGCCGGACCCGATTCCTGTCGGCTCGTTGCACCGCCGAACAGTGCGCCACCGCCGCCTTCGTCCGTCGTACGTGATCGGCGACGGTTCCGAGGTTGCGGTTTACGGCGTGGCACGAGAACCAGTCTAGAAGAGCCGGAACTCGGTGCTCTCGGTGCCGCGCAGCGCCTCGTAGTCGAGGACCAAGCAGCGAATTCCGCGGTCGGTCGCCAGCGTCTTGGCCTGCGGCTTGATCTGCTGGGCAGCGAAGACGCCACTGACCGGCGCCAACAGCGGATCACGGTTGAGCAACTCGAGGTAACGCGTCAGCTGTTCGACGCCGTCGATGTCGCCACGGCGCTTGATCTCGACCGCGACGGATGCGCCATCGGCATTGCGGCACAACAGATCGACGGGCCCGATCGCCGTCATGTACTCGCGGCGCACCAAGGTATACCCCGTACCCAGCGTTTCGACATGTTCCGCCAGCAACTCCTGCAGATGGGCCTCGACACCGTCCTTGATCAATCCTGGATCGACCCCGAGTTCGTGACTGGAATCGTGCTCGATCTCCTCGACGGTGATACGGAGCTCCTCGCCGGCCTTGTTGGTCACCACCCACAGAGTGGTGTCGTCGTCGCCGGCGTTCTCGACCAGCCAGCACGGTGGAGTCATCCAGTTGAGCGGCTTGTACGCGCGATCGTCGGCGTGGATGCTCACCGAACCGTCCGCCTTGATCAGGATCAGACGACGAGCTGAGGGGAGATGAGCCGTCAAACGACCCACGTAGTCGACACGGCATCGAGCAATCACAAGGCGCACGTGGTCACCCTAAAGGATCGCCCGGCTAGTCTCGAATGACTATGCAGCAACAACGCGACTCCCCCGCTCCTATGGGTTCCCGGTTGCTGGGTGGCCCTGACGAAACGTCTCGACGTACACGTATCCGCGTCCAACTGCTTCTGACAGCAACGATCCTTGTCACCAATGTGATCGGTGCGCTCATCGCGGTCCTGCTCATCACCGTGGTGATACCCGGTCCCACAATCCTCACGATGGACTACGTCTACGTGAACTTCATTGCGGTCCCCGTCTACGTCGTCTTCGCGATCGTCGTCGGTCTCACCTGGGGTACACGAAGTCTCGTTCGGGACCTTCGCTGGGCGACGACGGGCCGCACCCCCAGTGCGCACGAGCAGCGCGCCGCTTTTCGCGCGCCACTGCGACTGGCCCTCATGCAGGGGGCAATGTGGGGGTTGGCACTCGTTTTGCTGACGACGTTGTACGCCTTCGTCGACGTCGAGTTGGTGCCGAAAATCGCGTTCACCATCGCACTGACCGGCATCACCATCTGTGCATTCTGCTACCTGCTCTCCCAATTCGCGCTTCGCCCCGTGGCAGCGAGAGCACTCGAATACGGCCCTCTCCCGGAGCGTGCTCTCGGAATCACCAGCCGGACGATGCTGACCTGGTTACTGGGTACCGGTGTACCCATCCTGGGTCTGATGCTGATCGCCGTGTTCAGCTTCATTCGTCCGGCGAGCTCTACGAGCCTCGCGGTGGCAATTCTCGCGGTCGGCGGCGTGGCGCTCGTCGTCGGACCGCTCCTTGCGTTGCTCAGCGTCCGAGCAACTGCGGCTCCCATCCGCTCCGTGCGCACTGGTATGAGCCGTGTCGCCGAAGGTGACCTGGATGCATCCGTCGTCGTCTACGACGGCACCGAACTGGGCGCACTGCAGATTGGCTTCAATCGGATGGCCGAAGGGCTGCGCGAACGCGAACGGATCAGAGATCTTTTCGGTCGCCATGTCGGACACGACGTGGCTGCCAACGCGCTGACTCGCCGTTCCGAACTCGGTGGGGAGGAACGACACGTCGCTGTTCTGTTCGTGGACATCATCGGGTCGACCACCATCGCGGCCACCCACGATCCGGTAGAGGTCGTCGAAATTCTGAACCGCTTCTTCGGCGTCGTCGTCGACGAGGTGGACAGTCGTGGCGGCTTCGTCAACAAGTTCGAAGGCGACGCCGCACTCGCGATTTTCGGCGCCCCCACCGAACTCTCCGATCCGGCAGGTCGAGCGCTCGCCACGGCCCGCGCGATTCACGAGCGCCTCGCTTCGGAGGTCTCCGAGTGTGACGCTGGCCTCGGAGTCGCTGCAGGCCCCGCCGTCGCAGGCAACATCGGCGCGCGCGAGCGTTTCGAGTACACGGTGATCGGTGATCCGGTCAACGAGGCTGCGCGGTTGTCCGAGTTGGCCAAAACCGTCCCCGGTCACGTCGTGGCGTCAGGACGCGCTCTCGAGGCCGCGGATTCCACCGAGTCCCGGCGCTGGTCTCACGTCGACGATGTCGTCCTGCGCGGTCGCATCGAGCCGACTCGAATCACGGTGCCCGCGGATACGACGACCGACACCGGGCGGCGCCCAGATCAGGGGTAGCGGAGAAGCGATCCGTGTGTCGTGCACGAAGCACCACTGCCAGTCGTCGCCGGGACGCATCGACTGAGCAATCGGGTGGCCCGTCTGTTCCGCGTGATGGCGGGCGTGCCGCATCGCCGACGAGTCGCTGCACCCGACGTACCCACAGCACAAACACAGCATCAGGTGGTCCCAATGGGTCCCTGCGGCCAGGCAACCGGCACACCCGTCCGAGGTGGGCACCACGGCAGCGCCCACCTCGGACAAATCCGGGTCCGTCCAGATCTTGGCCAATACCACCACCTTCCTTCCTCCGTAAGCGTGCCGGGAGCCGGCACAAATGTCGTGGTCACCGCAGGGTGAACAACGGAAGCTCAACTCGGCCGCGTAGTACGGCACAGTCGTTTCGACGGAAGATTTCGGGGTAGACCACTCCAATGGATCTGGAGCTACCACCAGACCCGAAGGTCGACGAGGTACCACGCACGCCCGACCTATGGGCTGCACTTGCACTCACTGCACAGATGCACGACGCGGCGACGGCGGCCGAGATCGCAACATTTCTCGGATACGCGCTTGCCGCGCTGGGACCCTTCACGCTCGCCTCGAAGCGGGGAGAGAATCGACCAGGCTCCGACGAGACCACCAACTGGAACTACGCCGTGTGCAGTCCAGCCGATTCCGAGAACGAGTTCGTCGTGCGATCGCGAACGAAACCAACTCCCGATCAATTCACCCTGATCGAGTTGGTCACCGCGCACGCCCGTACCGCCCTGGTTGCCTCGCAGGCCCGCACGTACCTGGCGAAGGAGCACGAAACGGATGCCACTGTCCAAGAGCTGTCGCGCACCGTGGCACGGCTACGCCGTGAGTCGGACGTCCGAACCATTCTGACCCGCCTGTCCACCACGTTGGCTGGGGAAGAAGCCATCGTCTCCGCCCTCAACGAAGTCACCGGTCTCCCAGTAGGAGTGGAGGACGCATTCGGGAACCTGCGCGTCGCGACTCCGCCCAGAACCACGACGCGATACCGCCGGATCGGTGGCCACAATCATGCAGACGCGATCGGCAGAGCCATCGCGTCCGGGCACCCGGTGCGAGATGGCGAACGGTTGTTCCAGGTGGTCCGCCCGGACCGCAAGCTACTGGGGGCGGTGTTCCTCGCCGATCCCACTCGTCGAGCCGGCGATTTCGAACAGTTCGCGCTCGAACACTGCGCGACCGCCCTGGCCCTGCAAATGGCCCACCAGCGGTCGATCGCCGAGGCCGAGATGCGTCTTCGCAGGGATCTGGGCGCAGACCTTCTCGACGGTTTGGACAACGACACCGCCTGCGCGCGGGCAGACGCACTGGGCTACGACCTGCGCAAGCCTCAGCGTGTACACGCATTGCGCTGGAGCGCCACCGACGCGCACGCACTGGTCTCGGCATCCCACCGCCATCTCGATGCCTCCCGCCAACCTGCACTTGTCGTCCGGCGTGGAGACATCATTGCCATCGTTGCCGACGCTGCTCTCTCTCCGGCAACGCTCTACGCGGGAGTACGCCGCATCCTGGGGAAGCCGGGTGTCGTGGGAGTCGGAACCATCGCCGACGACCCGGCGTCCCTACCCCACTCGTTCTCGGATTCGGTGCGGGCCTTGGAAATACGTGAGCATTCGATGCGACCGGAAGGCATCGTGCACTTCGACGACCTCGGCGTCTATCGCATCCTGGATGCACACGCCAATACGGGCGACGTCCACGAGTTCGTGCGCGAGTGGCTGGGCCCTCTCCTCGACTACGACCGTCGACATCGGAGCACAATGACCGAAACCCTCACCCAATACCTGGAATACGGGGGCCACTACGACGAGACAGCAGCTGCTCTGCGAATCCACCGAAGTACCTTGCGCTACCGAATGAGCCGGATCCACGAACTCACGGGGCGCGATCTCCACGACGTCGACAACAGACTGAACTTCCATCTCGCAACCCGCGCACTGCAGGTGCTATCGGGTTCGGAACCCGAGCATCCGATGTCAGGCGGCCCCGGCCCTCCGGAAGGGTCCGGAAATGCCTGAAGCCCCCCAACAATGTTGGGGGGCTTCAGTAACGGATGTTCGGCGGTGTCCTACTCTCCCACACCCTGTCGAGTGCAGTACCATCGGCGCAGACAGGCTTAGCTTCCGGGTTCGGAATGGGACCGGGCGTTTCCCTGTCGCTATGGCCGCCGTAA
>JAAZAD010000355.1 GCA_012514505.1 Rhodococcus sp. (in: high G+C Gram-positive bacteria)
ATCTACACCGGTGTCTATGCCGACGGCGTCAACCAGGCCAACCGCCGCAAGTCCCGTCACGAGCAGTCGTTCGTGGCTCCGGAGTGGGGTTGGGCGTGGCCGATGAACCGTCGCATCCTCTACAACCGGGCGTCCGCCGATCCCGAGGGCAGACCGTGGAGCGAACGCAAGGCCTATGTGTGGTGGGACGCCGACGCGCAACAGTGGACCGGCGAGGACGTGCCCGACTTCGAGAAGACCAAGCCGCCGAGCTACCGCGCGCCGGCGGGTGCCGACGGTGTCGAGGCGATCGAGGGAATCGATCCGTTCATCATGCAGGGCGACGGCAAGGGCGCCCTCTACGCACCGCAGGGACTGGTCGACGGCCCGATGCCGACCCACTACGAACCTGTGGAGTCGCCGTTCCGGAACCAGCTCTACGGGCAGCAGGCCAACCCGACGCGCGTCGAGTACCGCCGCGACGACAACCCGATGAACCCCGCCCCGCCCGAGGAGCACGTCGACGTCTTCCCGTTCGTGTTCACGACCAGCCGGCTCACCGAGCACCACACCGCGGGCGGGATGAGCCGGTACCTCGAACATCTCGCCGAGCTTCAACCGGAGATGTTCGTAGAGGTCTCGCCTGCACTGGCAGCCGAGCGTGGCCTCGAGCACATGGGGTGGTGCCACGTCGTCACCGCACGTTCGGTGGTCGAGGGCCGGGTACTGGTGACGGAGCGACTGCGGCCGCTGAAGGTCGAAGGACGTACCGTCCACCAGGTCTGGATGCCCTACCACTGGGGCAGCGGCGGCCTGGTCAAGGGTGATTCCGCCAACGACCTGTTCGGCATCACGCTCGACCCGAACGTGCTCATTCAAGAATCCAAGGTCGGTACGTGCGATGTCCAGCCAGGACGGCGCCCGACCGGAGCGGCGATGCGACAGTACGTCGAGGAGTACACGAGCAGGGCCGGGGTAACCGACGCCGAGTACCCACCCATCGTCACCGTCTCGGACGACATTGTCACCGCCTCGGAAGACACAGGTACCCAAGAGGAGGAGGACGACGAGTGATCGGCCGCAACAGTCTCTTCGGACCGCTCGACCCGGCACCCGATGCCGGGTACGAGGATTCGCCGCCACGGAAGGGCTTCTTCACCGACACGAGCGTGTGCATCGGATGCAAGGCCTGCGAGGTCGCATGCAAGGAATGGAACGACGTCCCCGAGAACCTGTTTCAGATGCTGGGCACCTCCTACGACAACAGCCACTCGCTCAACGCCAATCAGTGGCGGCACGTCGCCTTCATCGAACGCCCGGTGGAGAAGCCGGCCGCGGTGTCGTTGGGCATGCCCTCCGTCGGTGCGGCACCGAGTGATCGGCCGGATGAGGAGAAACCCGACTTCCAGTGGCTGATGTCCTCGGACGTGTGCAAGCACTGCACCCACGCGGCCTGTCTCGACGTCTGCCCCACCGGTTCCCTGTTCCGAAGCGAGTTCGGCACCGTGGTCGTGCAGGACGAGATCTGCAACGGCTGCGGCTACTGCGTGGCCGCCTGTCCGTACGGTGTCATCGACCGTCGCAAGGGACCGGAGGACGACCCGAAGGTCGGAATCGCCCAGAAGTGCACGCTCTGCTACGACCGGCTCACCGACGGCCAGACACCCTCGTGTGCGCAGGCCTGCCCCACCGAGTCGATCCAGTTCGGCGAC
>JAAZAD010000356.1 GCA_012514505.1 Rhodococcus sp. (in: high G+C Gram-positive bacteria)
CGAACGCGTGGACGTCGGTCGCCAGGACCCGATGGACACTCATGGCGGCGCTGTCCATCGGCGGCGTCGGAATCTGGTTGATGCACTTCATCGGCATGATGGGCTTCGACGTACCCGGCTCGACCATCCGTTACGACCTCGGGCTGACGCTGCTGTCCGTCGCACTCGCCGTGGCGGCCACCCTGTTCGGATTGCGGATCCTCGACACCGACGCGCAGTGGATCCGCGCGTTGCCGTCGGATATCCGACTCCTCGTCGGTGGCGTGATCATGGGGTTCGCCATCGCCGGCATGCACTACAGCGGCATGGCCGCGGTGCGGATCCAGGGCGAACTCGAGCAGGGGAGGTCGTACGTCACGGCGTCCGTGGCGATCGGTGTCGTCGCGTCGATCGTCGCGTTGTGGCTGTCGCGGGTCGCGGAACGGCCCGCTGTACGGATCCCGGCCGCCGCCGTCATGGGATGCGCCGTGGTGGCACTGCACTACACGGGCATGGCCGGGATCGCGGTGACCGTCGATCCGTCCGCTCCGCATCCGGAGGGGATGACCATCATGACCCTGCTGTTTCCCGGTTTCATCATCGGTGTCACGTTGCTCGCGGTGCCGGTCGTGGCCCTGATGGCATCGGCGAGCACCCAGGACCTCGAGCAGGAGCGGGAGGTGGCGACCTGGTTCGGCGGGGGCGGAGCCGAGACGGCCTCCCGTCCTCACGGGCGACATGTGAAACGGTGATGTGATGTGAACGCCCACAGTGCGATAAGGTCTCTTACGCTGCTGGAGAATCGGGGTGCAGCTCGCATCGGGTAGGTCGTGGCGCGCGCCCACCGAGCGCGGTGGTGATAGCGCGCCGCTACGAGGACCTCACGTGTCGCACGACGTACACCATTTCTCCATGGGGATGTGGGTATTCTTCCTCTCCTACACCACCGCCGTGATGGGCTCCTTCGTCGGATTGTCGTGCGTCCGGCGGTCGCTCGAAGAACCGCGGCGCAGCGGCAACTGGTGGCTCCTCATGGCGTCGTTGTCCATCGGCGGTGTGGGCATCTGGCTCATGCACTTCATCGGCATGATGGGCTTCTCCGTGCCGGGTACGACCATCCGATACGAACTGGCACCGACGGTCTTCTCTGTCGTGCTCGCCGTCGTCGCGACCCTCGTGGGTCTGCGGATCGCCGACGTGCACGACGTCAGCAAGCACCGCATTCCCGAATCGGTGCGGTTGCTCATCGGCGGTCTGCTCATGGGCGCCGCCGTCAGCATGATGCACTACAGCGGCATGTACGCCATCCGCATCCGGGGCGCGATCGAACACGAGACGGGGTACGTGATCGCCTCGGTGATCATCGGTGTCGTCGCCTCCACGGCCGCGCTCGCACTGGCCCGCCGCACGCGTCGTCTCGAGATCCGCGTCGTCGCGGCCTTCGTCATGGGATGCGCAGTCGTGGCGCTGCACTACACCGGCATGGCCGGCGTGCGGGTCACCTCGATCCGAGCATGCCCGCGCCCGAAGGCATGACCGTGATGTCGCTGCTGTTCCCTGCGTTCGTCCTCGGCATCATCGTCCTGGCCGTGCCGATCACCGCGCTGCTGCTCGCCTCCGACCCGGAGGACGCCGTGCGCGACGCCCGGCTCG
>JAAZAD010000357.1 GCA_012514505.1 Rhodococcus sp. (in: high G+C Gram-positive bacteria)
CGACGGCAACACGTGGACCCGGACACCGCGCTCCGCGAACATGCGCGGGGTATTGGTCTTGATTCCCAGGTCGATCGCGGCGACCGTGAAGCGAGCCTGCCCGCCCGCCGGTTCGACGATGTACCCGCTGGTGGTCGTCACCTCGCCGGCCAGGTCCGCGCCGAGCATCGACGGCTGCTGCCGCACGCGATCGACCAGTGTGTCGACGTCGAGGCTCTCACCGGACCACGCAAGTGCATCACCGGAAAACACGCCGGCACGCATCGAACCGCGTGAGCGCAGGTGTCGCACGAGGGCCCTGGTGTCGATCTCGGCGATTACCACGACGTCCTGCTTCACGAGTTCGTCGTGCAGCGAACCGGTGGCTCGCCAGCTCGAAGTGCAGCGCGACGGATCGCGCACCACGTACCCGGCAACCCAGATCTTGGCCTCGGCACTGTCACCGGTAGGACCGACGGACTCGTCGTCCTCCTCGTTCCATCCGGTGTTGCCGATCTGAGGTGCGGTCGACACCACGATCTGCCGGTGGTAGCTCGGGTCGGTGAGGGTTTCCTGGTACCCGGTCATCCCGGTACTGAAGACCGCCTCCCCCAACGTCTGCCCCACCGCACCGAAGGACGTTCCCCGGAATACTCGTCCGTCTTCGAGGACGAGCACTGCCGATGCAGCACCGATCGGGGTGTTGGTTGTCGTACCTGGGCCGCTCACGCGTTCTCTCCGTTCTGCTCGACCTCGCCAGAGTCCGTCGCATTCGATGAATCTTCATTGTCTTTGCTCCGCACCCAGGTCGGGTAAGCGGATTTGTCGTCGGCGCGGAAACCCGTGTCGATCTCGGTTCCCGTCGGCAGTTCCCACCGAATGACCAGAACTCCGTCTTTCGTCATGACCTTGCCCGCAAGTCCGCGTTCGGTGCGCACCGCGCGAATCGAGGACTCGGGAATCCAGATCGGCGTCGCGCCGTCACGCTCGAGCAGAATTCCGCTCGCGTACCGCGCGATCTCGCCCGCGGCACGAAAGCCGAGGTCACCGACCGCGATCCGGTCCTGCCAGCTCGGTGCCACGGTGCTGCCGACGTACAGACCCGTCACCGGGGCAACCACCTGTGGCCCCAGTTCCCGTGGTACCGGCGGCAATTGCCCGATGCTGTCGGCTTGCCGGCGGGCGCGCCCGCGCCATCCGCGGTACATGAGAGCAATCATCGCGACCCAGAAGACCGTCAGGCCGATGATCCACAATGCTCGTTCCATCAGCTAGACCTCTTCTCGCGGGCGCGCTGCTCCGTCGCGCGCGGTGATCCTGCCGCGCAGCACCGTGGTGGTGACGCGGCCCGGCAGGGTCATCGACTCGTACGGCGTATTGGACGCAACGCTTGCCAGATCCGGCCCGTGGACGGTCCACTCGACGTCGGGGTCGACCAACACCAGGTTGGCGGGCTCCCCCACCTCCACAGGTCGACCCTGATCGTCGAGGCCCACGATCTCGGCGGGGCGCTCGCTCATCACCCGCGCCACACCGCGCCAATCCAGCAAGCCCGGCTTGACCATCGTCTCGATGACGATCGACAAGGCGGTTTCCAAACCGAGCATTCCGGGGCGCGCGGCAGCGAACTCGCAGCACTTGTCCTGCTCCGCGTGCGGCGCATGATCGGTGGCAACGCAGTCGATCACTCCGTCCGCAAGCCCTCGGCGCAATGCCTCGACGTCGCTCGCCTCACGCAGTGGTGGGTTCACCTTGTTCACGGCGTCGTAGGTTTCGAGACGTGAATCGTCGAGCAGCAGGTGGTGCGGAGTCACCTCCGCAGTGATCGTGATCCCCTGGGTTCTCGCCCACTTCACCAACTCCACCGTTCCGGCGGTCGACGCGTGACAGATATGCACTCGCGCTCCCGCGTCGCGCGCGAGAAGTGCGTCACGCGCAACGATCGATTCTTCCGCGGCGCGTGGCCAGCCGGTCAGCCCCAGCCGTGCCGCAGTCGGCCCCTCGTGTGCCACCGCACCGACCGTGAGACGCGGCTCCTCGGCATGCTGTGCGATTAGCACACCCAGCGCGCTCGAGTATTCGAGAGCGCGGCGCATGATGAGCGGGTCATACACGCAATGTCCGTCGTCGGAGAACATGCGCACGCGCCCCGTGCCTGCCGCCATCGTCGCCATCTCGGCGAGTTGCTTGCCCTCGAGTCCTACGGTTACGGCGCCGACCGGATGAACGTCGACGAGGCCGACTTCCTGGCCGCGACGCCACACATGGTCGGTCACCACGACTGAATCTGCGACGGGACTGGTGTTCGCCATCGCGAACACCGCGGTGTAGCCGCCGATCGCAGCTGCAGCCGAACCCGAGTCGATGGTCTCGGTGTCTTCCCGTCCCGGCTCGCGCAGGTGAGTGTGCAGATCCACGAATCCGGGCAAGAGAATCTGGCCGTGCCCTTCGACCACCTCGGCGTCGCCGACCGCCAGGCCGGAACCGATCTCGGCGATGGACCCGTCGCGAACCAGCACGTCCGTCGGGTCGCCTTCCCCGTAGATCAGGACGTTCTGGATCAGCAACCCACCGGTCCGGTCTGCCACTCGCGCATCTCCTGTTTCGGTTTCTTCGTTTTTCGTACGTTTGTCGCTCATATGGTCACGTCCTCGGAGCCCACCAGCAGCCGGAAGAGCACGGCCATGCGCATGTGCACACCGTTGGTCACCTGTTGCAGAACCGCGGTGCGCGAGGAATCCGCGACGGCGGACGCGATCTCCATGCCCCGCAGCATCGGCCCCGGGTGCAGAACCACTGCATGATCGGGCAACAGAGCCATCCGCTTCTCGGACAGCCCGTAATTGATCGAGTACTCGCGCTGCGACGGAAAGAATCCGCCGTTCATGCGTTCGGCCTGAACACGCAGCATCAGGACCGCGTCCAGCCCAGGGAGCTCCGCGTCGAGCGAGTGCGCCACCGTGACCGGCCACGTCGATACGCCGACGGGCAACAGAGTCGGCGGTGCCACCAGGACGACTTCCGCGCCGAGCAGCGACAGGAGCAGAGCGTTCGACCGTGCAACACGACTGTGCAGGATGTCGCCGACGATGGCGACGCGCTTGCCCTCGATGCCGCCCAATCGTTGACGCAACGTCAAGGCATCGAGGAGAGCCTGGGTGGGGTGTTCGTGCGTTCCGTCGCCGGCGTTGATCACAGCGGGACCACCGTCTTCCCGACCACCCGTCCAGGCTGCGATCTGGTGCGCCGCGCCGGACGCGGGATGACGCACGATCAGCGCATCGGCACCCGCCGCACGCAACGTCAGCGCGGTGTCACGCAAGGACTCACCCTTGGACACAGACGAGCTCGATGCGCTCACGTTGATGACGTCCGCACTCATCCACTTGCCTGCGACCTCGAACGACACGCGTGTGCGGGTCGAGTTCTCGAAGAACACCGTCATCACGGTGCGACCACGAAGTGTGGGGAGCTTCCGGACCTCGCGGCCGAGGAGGGCCTGTTCGAAACGCTCTGCCTCGTCGAGAAGTTCGATCGCATTCTTTCGGTCCAGATCGGCGATCGACAGCAGATGTTTCACAGGTGCTTTCCCCCGGAGATCATGACCGCATCGCGGCCGTCGTGTTCGTCCAACAGGACCTTGACGTCCTCGGTACGGGCGGTCGGCACGTTCTTACCGACATAATCGGCGCGGAGCGGAAGTTCACGGTGGCCGCGATCGACCAGCACCGCCAGTTGCACTGCCTTGGGGCGGCCGAGATCCCGAAGCGCATCGAGAGCAGACCGCACGGTGCGCCCGGAGAACAACACGTCGTCCACCAGCACGACCAGGGTGTTGTCGACACCGCCGTCGGGTACCGAGGTTCGCTCGAGAGGACGGTGCGGTTTGTTCCGCAGATCGTCGCGGTACAAGGTGATGTCGAGCGACCCGATCGGCAGTCGCACACCGGAGAATTCTTCGATGCGATCACGAAGGCGATGAGCCAGAGTGGTTCCGCGGGTGGGGATGCCTATGAGGACGACCCGCGCGCTCTCGCCGTCATCCGCGTCGAGCGCAGTCTTCTCGATGATCTGGTGCGCAATTCGCGCGATGGTGCGACTCACATCTGCCGCGGACAGCAACTCGCGAGCCGACTCACGCGGCTCAGCAGATTCGTTTACGGGGAGAGACCCTTCGGGTTCACTCACGCAACGACCTCCTTCTCCGCCTCACGGGACGGATCGTTAAAGGATGTCTGACGGCCTCACTTTATCAGCGGCGATCCCACCATCTGCACAGGTTTCCCGTGACAGTGCACACAGGGCACTGGTGCGGATACCGGTCGAGGCACACATGCGTACATGTGTGCCTCGATGACCGAACTGCAGACGAGCGCTACTCGATCGAATCTCTGCTTCCGCTCGCGGTACCCGTGGGGCGCGGCGCATCGGCGTCGTCCCCGGTCCCCGCAGATCGTGCAGTCTCGGCAGCACGCGAGGAAGTGGCCGCTGCGGCGGACCTGACCTGCGGCGCGACCAAAACGACCTGGCCCAGGACACCGTTGACGAAGCCAGGCGAATCATCGGTGGACAACTGCTTGGCCAGTTCGACCGCCTCGTCCACGACGACCACGGGTGGCACGTCTGTGGCGTGAAAGAGCTCCCACACGGCGATGCGCAGGATCGCTCGGTCGACGGCCGGGAGCCGTTCGAGCGTCCAGTCCTGCAGGTGCGAGGAAATGACCTGGTCCAGACGGTCCAGGTTCTCGGCCACCCCCGTCACCACGGTGACGGTGTACGGCGGAACCGGCGCAACTGTGTCGTCCTTGCCGGCGAGATCTGCGCGCTCCGACGCGAGATTCACCGGATCGACGTCGCGGGCCTCGGCCTCGAAAAGAAAATCGACAGCCCGCTTGCGTGCCTTGTGACGGGCACCGAGCTTCTTATGCGTACCGGACACTCAGGAATTCACACGCCCGAGGTAGTTGCCGTCTCGCGAGTCGACCTTCAGCTTGTCGCCGGTGTTGATGAACAGCGGAACCTGGATCTCCGCGTCCGTCTCCATGATCGCCGGCTTGGTTCCGCCCGTGGAGCGGTCGCCCTGCAGTCCGGGGTCGGTCTGCTTCACGACGAGCTCGACCGTGACGGGCAGTTCCACGAAAAGCGGAATATCCTCGTGCACGGCAACCTGAACAGCCATGTTCTCGAGCATGAAGTTTGCGCTGTCGCCGACGACCGTCTCGGGGATCGGGATCTGGTCGAAGGTTTCGCCGTCCATGAAGACGTAATCGGAACCATCGTGGTACAGGTACGTCATGTCACGGCGGTCGACCGTCGCCGTCTCCACCTTGACACCGGCGTTGAAAGTCTTGTCCACGGTCTTGCCGGACACGACATTCTTCAGCTTCGTACGCACGAAAGCGGGGCCCTTACCCGGCTTCACGTGCTGAAACTCGATGATCGCCCACAGCTGTCCTTCGATCTTCAGGACAAGGCCGTTCTTGAAATCGGTGGTGGAAGCCACTTGCTTCGCGTCTCCTATGTACGTTCGTTCGGGACCGTCTACACGACAGTCAGGTCTTTGGTGGTGAGTGTGAGCAACTCCGGACCCTGCTCACGGACCACGAGCGTGTCCTCGATCCGCACACCTCCGCGCCCGGAGAAGTACACGCCCGGCTCGACGGTCACCGCCGCACCGCACAGCAGTGTACCGGTGCCGAGCTTGCCTATTCCCGGAGCTTCGTGGATTTCGAGACCGACGCCATGCCCGAGTCCGTGCAGGAAGAGCTCCCCGTAGCCCGCATCGTCGATGACTCGTCGCGCCGCAGCGTCCACGGACGCGACCTCGACGCCCGGAATCAGGGCCTCCCGCCCGGCAGCCTGAGAGCGTGCGACCAGGTCGTACACGTCCCGCTGCCAACCGGCCGGCTCCCCCAGCACCAATGTCCGCGTCATGTCGGAGTGATAGCCACCGACCTCGGCCCCGAAGTCGAGTTTCACGAAGTCACCCGAAGCCAGTACGTCGTCGGTCGGCCGGTGATGCGGCACGGCGGAGTTCGCACCAGCCGCCACGATCGTTTCGAACGAAATTCCGTCCGCACCGCTATCGAGCATGAGCGATTCCAGCCTGCGTCCGACCTCACGTTCGGTCCGTCCCGGACGGAGCCCGCCTTCTTCGATCAGCGCGGCGAGCGCAGCATCGGCGGACGCGCACGCGGACCGAAGCAAATTCACCTCGTACTCGTCCTTCACCATCCGCAACCGTTCGACGAGACCCGACGTCGGCACCAGTCGCACCCCAGGCGCGACCTCCGCCCAGCCCCTGTGCTCGGCGACAGTGACGACGTGACTTTCGAAACCGAGCTCCGACGACGCCACCGATGAGATCAACCGCCGTGCGCTCGAGCGATCGATCTCGGCGCGCAGATCGGGAACCTGCTGCGCCACCTGAGTCAGATAGCGCCCGTCCGTGCAGATGACGGTGCCGTCCTCCGACTGCTTGTCATCGCCGGCGCTCACCAACAGGGCCGCATTGGAGCCGGTGAAGCCGGTCAAGTAACGAATGTTCAGGAGATCCGTCACGAGAAGCGCCGGGACGCCGTCGGAATTCAACAGTTCACGCAGTGCTGCGCGCCGGGCAGCATGATCGACAGGCATATCCCCCAACCTACCGCCCCTACATGCACGGCAACGCCCCTGACAGCAATACTCCGGGGCCCGCCGACACGCTTCCTGTGGGGTAGGCCACACGCTGTTCGGGCCCTCTGGCTACGCTGTGCCCCATGAATGCGTGGGTGGTGCGCGGCCTCGGGATGGCCCTGATACATGTTGTTCTTCGTTCGCTCCTCGGTATTGCGATCACTCAGTGGCCGCTCCAGGGAAGTGCGTTCCGAATGATCGCGCTGGTGCTCGTCATCATCGCGGCCTTGCTGTGGGGGTGGTTCGACGCGACGCGTGATCGCAAGAAGAACCCGGACCCGGAGCATGGCGCCGACCTCACGATGCGCTGGCTGAAGGCAGCCATCCTCGGTGGTCTCCTGGCGGGCTTGGGGACCTGGCTGGCCGATTTCGTCGTGAACGCCACCGAGAATCCGCTCTTCTTCGAGTTGACGTCGGGTGCCGCGTTCACCGTGCTTCTGATCTTCGTGCCCGCGATGCTGGCAGTGATGGTGGCCCGCCTGGTTCAGAACCGCAAGGAATCGAACGACTCCGACGACACCGAGACCTCCGACCCGGCATACGCTGCCACGGCCGCTTCTGCTGCCTCGGCAGAAGCCGACTCCGGCCTGGGCACCGAAGTTCTCAGCCTCGACCAGCAGCACCAGCGCGATCCGTACGCGCAGGAGTACACCGGGCAGGACTACACGGGTTCGGATTACAACGCCGACGACCCCGACGCAGATACCACCGTGTTCGACGCGGTCTCGGATCCCGGGAACGCACCCAAGTCCGACTGACCTTCGGACCCGGCACCCGGGCAGGCGGCGTCAGAGAAGGATGCCGCCACCTGCCGGTGTCGGTTCGTCACGTGCGACGGCCGAGTAGGCGGCCGCGAGCAGTGACGGGTCGGGTCCTTCGAGACGTCCGGGCTTCGCCAGTCCGTCCAGCACGACGAAACGCAGCAACCCGGCGCGATTTTTCTTGTCGGTCTGCATACCTTCGAGGAGTTGCCCGAACGCATCGGCGTCATAGCTCGTCGGCAATCCCACCGACTCGAGAATGCTCTTGTGGCGGTGCGCGGTAGCGTCGTCCAACCGGCCCGCGACACGGCCCAGTTCGGCGGCAAAGACGAGGCCCACGGCTACCGCGGCACCGTGACGCCAGCGGTAACGCTCCCGGCGCTCGATGGCATGACCGAGAGTGTGACCGTAGTTGAGGATCTCGCGCAGATCGGATTCACGCAGATCGGCAGCAACCACGCGGGCTTTCACCTCGACGGAGCGACGGATGAGTTCCGGCAGTACGGTTCCGGCCGGGTCGAGCGCAGCCTCGGGGTCTTGCTCGATGAGATCGAGAATCACCGAATCCGCGATGAAACCGGTCTTGATGATTTCTGCCATTCCCGCGACGATCTCGTTGCGTGGCACCGTTTCGAGGGTCGCCAGATCCACGAAGACCGCCGAAGGCTCATGGAACGAACCGACCAGATTTTTTCCGGCTTCCGTGTTGATGCCTGTCTTGCCACCCACCGCGGCATCCACCATCGCGAGCAGGGTCGTCGGCACGTGGACGATCCGCACCCCACGCATCCAGGTAGCTGCCACGAACCCGGCGAGGTCGGTGGCAGCGCCGCCACCAAGACTCACGACGGCGTCACTACGGGTCAGCCCGATACGTCCGAGTACCTCCCAGCAGAACCCCGCGACCGCAAGATCTTTGCCGTCCTCGGCATCGGGGATCTCGATACGGTGAGCATCGACCCCCTCCTCGGCCAGCGCCTCACGCACCGCCTCTGCCGTTGCTGCCAACGGAGGCTGGTGAAAGATCGCCACCGTCCGGGTACCCGAGAGTTCGTTCACCAGGTCACCCAGCAATCCGCGCCCGATCACAACGGGGTAAGGATTGGCTGTTCGTACTTCCACGCGTACCGGTTCGGTCACTTCGTTCTGCTCCGCTCCGTAAATGTTGTTCGGCGAATCATCTGCCGAGCTTCGACACCAACTGTTGCACCACACGCGACGGACTGCGCCCGTCGGTCCTGATCCGGATGGTTGAAACGCTCCGATACAGCGGTCGGCGACGCCGCATCAATTCCTGGTACTTGGCTCTCGGGTCGGCTCCGGTCAACAACGGACGAGAGGTGTTGTTGCCGGTCCGTTTGAGGCCTTCTCCGACGCTGATTTCAAGGTAGATCACCGTGTGGCCGCGCAGCAGCGCCCGCGTGCGCGACGACAGGATCGCACCGCCACCGAGGGAGACGATGCCCGTCTCGTTTGCGATCGCCCGGGCCACGACCTCTTCCTCCATAGCCCTGAAAACCGGTTCACCGTCGTGCTCGAAGATCTCCTTGATAGCTCGCCCGGATTCCTGCTCGATCGCCGAATCGGTGTCGAACAGTGGCAGGTCCAACGCCTGTGCGAGTCGTCGCCCGATCGTCGACTTACCAGCGCCCGGAGGTCCTATGAGCACCGCGGTAGGAGCCATCGTCTAGCGCGGCGGACGGGCGACAATGCCGTCACGGTAGCGGCGGTAGTTGTCCGCGGTTTCCGCGATCGAGTCGCCACCGAACTTTTCGAGTGCGGTCTGAGCCACCACGAGCGCCACCATCGCCTCGGCGACGACACCCGCAGCGGGCACGGCACACACGTCCGACCGCTGGTGAATGGCAACAGCTTCGTCACCGGTCGACATGTCGACGGTCGCCAAGGCGCGCGGCACGGTGGAGATCGGCTTCATGGCAGCACGCACACGGAGTGCCTCGCCGTTCGTCATGCCGCCCTCGATGCCGCCGGCGCGGTTGGTGGACCGCTTGATGCCGTCGGGTCCCGGGAGGATCTCGTCGTGTGCCTTGCTTCCCCTGCGGCGCGCCGTTTCGAATCCGTCGCCGACCTCGACGCCCTTGATGGCCTGAATACCCATGAGCGCTGCAGCAAGCCGCGAATCCAACCGCTCGGCGCCGGAGACGAACGAGCCGATGCCGACGGGAAGTCCGTGCACTACCACTTCGACGACGCCGCCCAGCGTGTCGCCGTCCTTTTTCGCTGCCTCGATCTCCGCGATCATCGACTCCTCGGCCGCCTTGTCGAATGCGCGGACCGGGCTGGCGTCGATCGCCTCGAGATCTCCGGCGACCGGTTCCGGTCCGACGTACGGGTCGGACGCTCCGATCGAGATCACGTGCGAGAGAACCTCGACTCCGAACACCTGACGCAGGAAACTGCGCGCAACGGTTGCCGCCGCCACTCGTGCCGCAGTCTCACGCGCGCTCGCGCGTTCGAGGACGGGACGTGCGTCGTCGAAACCGTATTTGAGCATGCCGGAATAGTCGGCGTGACCAGGACGCGGTCGCGTGAGAGGGGCGTTGCGCGCCAGGTCTTCGAGTTCGGCCGGATCGACTGGATCCGCGGACATGATGGTTTCCCACTTCGGCCATTCGGTGTTACCGACCTCGATCGCGACAGGACCGCCCAGGGTGCGCCCATGACGGACACCTCCGACGATCGTCACCTTGTCGGCCTCGAACTTCATTCGCGCGCCACGGCCGTATCCGAGACGACGACGAGCAAGTTGGGTCGAAATGTCCTCAGAGGTCACCTCGACGCCCGCAACCATCCCCTCGAGCATGGCGACGAGGGCGGGACCATGGGATTCTCCAGCAGTTATCCAGCGCAGCACACCAATATCCTTCCATGCCGCCCACTCGGAGGCGGACGGTGGTACACCCCTGTGTGCGCCCGGAGTGTCAGGCGAGCGCAATCGTCAGCGCAAGTAGGGTCGCACCACACATCGACGCGCCGTGTGGCAACGCCTCCGATCCCCCTCGATATCGGACCACCAGCCCGACGACCGCCGTCACGACCAACGCCGCCAGAGCGGCCAGCAGCCAGCACGCGCCACCCCCGAATGCAGCGGCGGCGCCGACACCGGGAGCCAACTTCACATCGCCGGCACCGATCGAACGCGGCGCGCATACAATCGCCACCGCGTAGATCACCGCCAGCAACACCCCACCGATCAGTGGAACCAGCACTCGGTCCGTGACAACCCCATAGCCGACGATTGCCGCGAAGCCCGGCTGTGTCAGCACATTGGGAAGGCGTCGGGCCGTCACGTCTGTCGCTGTGGCGACCAGCAACCACCATGCCAGAGCGACCAGGCCGACGATGGTCACCAGACCTGCATTCGTGACCTGGTGCGAGGCGCCCCACCACCCGACTCCCCCACAGATCAGCGCACCGGCAGCCTCGCACCACTTCTCTCGAACCTGATATGGGCACACCAGGCACGAGGCTGTTCGACGAGCCGAGTGACCGACAAGGAAGCCGACACCCGATCCCCACACGATGCCGCACAGCTGAATCCACCCCATAGGTCGACAGCATGACGGGTGCCAACACCCCTGGGTGCACACCGACCTGCGTCGATGAACGCCCTGGGGATGAAGCCGTGCCCTGTGGACAACTACGCCAGAGCGGCGCGCATCGCCTCGCGGGGTGCCGAAAGGCCGGTAAACTGCTCAACTTGCCCGAAAGCCTGGTTGAGCAACATTTCCAGGCCGCTCACCACGGTTCCGTCTGCAGCGCGTACGGCTTCCGCCAACGGAGTCGGCCACGGATCGTAGATCGCGTCGAGTACGAACGGTGCGTGTCCGAGCACTGCCGCATATGGTTGTGCGCCCGTCGCGGGGACCGTACTCACCAGTGCGCCGGAGTTCCCTGCGACCTCGTCGAGCCCCGGACCATCGAACGTTGCGAACTGCATGTCCAAACCTGCGGCCTCGCCACAACGCAGCGCACCCTCGGCTCGTTCCCGACTCCGGGCCACGAGAGTCACCGCCCGGACGCCCAGGTCCGCCAACGCGACCAGAGCCGGCCGGGCCGTCCCCCCGGCCCCGACGACCACAGCGCTCGCGCCCGTCAGATCACCGACGCCACCGCCTGTCAACGCCCCGGTCACACCGTCGACATCCGTACAGTCGGCCCGCCAGCCGCCATCGACGCGAACCAACGTATTAGCCGAGCCCACCGCGACCGCCCGATCGGTTCGCTCCACCGCGTACTCGAGAGCCGCGATCTTGCCCGGCATCGTCACCGACAACCCGACCCACTCCGGTCCGAGCCCCGCAACGAGATCGGGGAGCTGTTCACCCGTGCATTCGATTCGCTCGTACGTCCACGCGGGCAACCCGAGCGCACGATAAGCCGCCAAATGTAGTTGCGGCGACCGGGAATGCGCGATCGGACTGCCGAGAACCGCTGCCTTTCGGGCGTGCTCAGCGACCACTGTTCAGAATTCCGCTGTTCAGTGCCAGAGTGATATTCGACAGGTGTTGCTCGTAGCTCTTCGTGAACAAGGTCGTCCCCTGCGCGTCGATCGTCACGAAGTAGATCCAATCGCCGGGCTCCGGAGATTCGGACGCCTGGAGCGCCTCGATGCTCGGTGAAGCGATCGGCGTGGCCGGCAACCCCGGGCTTGCATAGGTGTTCCACGGTGTCACTCGGGCACGGTCGGCGTCCGTCGTGGCGAGTTCCGTTGTGTCCAGCGAATAGTTCACCGTCGAATCGAATTGCAGCGGCATATCCACGTCCAAGCGATTCAAGATGACCCGCGCGACCCGAGAGAAATCTGCCGGCAGAGCTTCCCGCTCGACCAATGACGCCGCGATCAGCATTTGGTACGGCGTGAGCCCGACGGCATCTCCTGCCGTCTCGATTCCGGTGTCCTCGTATCGGGCGGCACTTTCGCTCACGAGGTGCTTCAGGATCTCGGTGGGGCTAGCCGTCGGATCGAAGTTCCAGCTACCCGCGGCAATCAAGCCCTCGAGCTGCCGATTGGAATCGGGAACCTGCGAGACCTCACTCTTCGCCCATTCCGGGACACCGAGCGCGGTCAGGTCACTGTTGGAACCGGCCTCGTTGAGATCCTCGTATCCGATACACGACTCGTTGCCGGCGTCCCCCATACAGCTTGCCTCGGAGATCAGGGTGTAGATGCCCTTCTTCACCGCATTCGTGTTCACGTCGGTGGCGTCGTGCAGCTGTCGCCCCTCCGAGATCACCATCTGCCCAACGCGAGAGGTGGGGTCGACCAGCTCGCTCACGGCGTCGACACCGGAGATTTCGCTCGAGATGCTGTAGAAGCCGGGGTGCATCGCGTTCATCTTGGGATTCTGCACAGCGGCGTTGTAGAACGCGGCCGTACTGGCCACCACGCCCTTGTCCAACATCGTCTCGGCAATCTGCTCGGCCGTATCACCGGACTTGACCTCGACGATGACATCGGGACCGCCCGGACCTGCGAAATCGTCCGGAATGTCGGGGCCGCCGAAGTACGCCTTGCCACCTACTACCACCAGACCCGCAAGCACGACCAGAACGACCGCCGCAGCCGCGAGACCGAACCACTTCCCGCGCTTGGCACGCCGTTCGGCCGCACCGTTACGGCGTCCGCGTCCTCTTCCGCGTCCGACACCTGCGGAAATCTCCTCGGGAACAGCCCTGTCGGACTCTCCGAAACCAGCGCCCGCGTCCGTTTCGTCGTAATGCGACGCCTGCTCGTAGTACTCCGGCTCGCCATAGGACTGTGCGTCGTCGTAGTTCCGTTGCTCGTAACCCGGGTCGGCGTAGCCGCCCTGACCCTGGTAGCCACCCTGATCCTGGTAGCCACCCTGTTCTGGGCCGCCGTACTGAGATTGCTCGAATCGAGGCGCCGCAAAACGACTCGTGACGAATCCGTCGTCGCCGAACTGTGCACCCCCGGCTCGATCGTCGTACTGGCGCTCGTCCCCGAATCCGTCGTCACCGAATCCGTCGTCACCGAACGGACGTCTGTGATCACTCACTCGTCGACCTCCGGCACCGTTTCCCCGACTTCATCTCTAGACATCCCCGATCTGCTTCGCTCGTCCAACCATCCTTGCAAGATCGCCACAGCAGCAGCCTGGTCGATCACTGGTCGCTGCGCTTTCGCACCGACACCGCTGTCGCGAAGCGATCGTGCAGCGGTCACGGTGGTCAGACGCTCGTCCGACAGCCGAACCGGAGTCGGCTCTACCTGCCGACTCAGTCGTTTCGCGAAGGCCGCAGCAATCGAGGCAGCCTTTCCACGTTCGCCTCTCAGTGTTTGCGGCAGACCGACGATAACCTCAACTGCCTCGTATTCCGCGACAATGGCCGCGATACGCCTGATGTCGGGCGCGTCGGGACCGCGTTCCTTCGAGCGAGGAACGGTCTCGACCGGCGTGGCCAGAATGCCGTCAGGATCGCACGAGGCGACCCCGATTCGGACACTTCCGACGTCTATTCCGATGCGCCTGCCGCGCCCCGGATCGTCTGCACCGGGCCGATCCGGACCACTCTGTGCGGCGCTCGCCACTACTTGTTGCCTACCAGCTCCGCGACGCGGCCACGCACCGAGTCGAGGGCGGTAGCGATTCCGCTGGGGTCCGAACCCGAACCCTGGGCCATGTCGGCCTTGCCCCCACCGCGGCCCCCGATGGCCGGGCCGAAGCTGGCGACGAGCTCCCCGGCCTTGACGCCCGCTTCCTGCGCCGCTTTGTTCGCCGCCACGACGAAGGGGACTTTGCCGTCGACGTCGCCGAGCAGAACCACGACGGCAGGCTGGCTTCCGAACCTGCCCCGCACATCCTGGACCAGCGCCCGCAGGTCGTTTCCGCCAGTACCGGCGGGGGCTGGTTCAGCCACCAGCTGCACCGGACCGACGCGGTGTGCCTTGTCGACGAATGAGCCGGCAGCAGCCAAGACCGCCTGAGCCTTGGACTGTTCGAGCTCCTTCTCGGCGACCTTGAGCCGCTCCACCAGAGCCTCCACACGTGCAGGCACTTCTTCCGACGGCACCTTCAGGCTCGACGACAAGCCGGCGAGCAGCGCACGCTCCTTCGCCAGGTACCGGTAGGAGTCGAGACCGACGTAGGCCTCGACACGACGCACACCCGAGCCGACGGATTGCTCGCCGAGCAGAGTGATGTTTCCGATCTGTGCCGAACTCTCGACGTGAGTACCTCCGCAGAGTTCCATGGAGAACGGCCCACCGATATCGACGACGCGCACCTCGTCTCCGTAGTTCTCCCCGAAGAGCGCCATGGCACCCATCGACTTCGCCTTCTCCAAATCGGTGACGAAGGTGTTCACCGCGTAGTTCTCGGCAACAGCCTCGTTCGCCACTGCCTCGATGTCCTGCTTCTGGCTGTCGGTGAGGGCGCCCTGCCAGGAGAAGTCGAAACGCAGGTAACCCGGCTTGTTGAGGGAACCAGCCTGTACCGCGTTGGATCCGAGCACCTGGCGCAGCGCGGCGTGAACCATGTGAGTTCCGGAGTGGCCCTGGGTGGCACCCTTACGCCAGGCCGGATCGACCTGGGCGAGCACGACGTCACCTTCGGTGATCTCACCTTCGGTCACGGTCACCTTGTGAACCCACAGTTGCTTGGCGATCTTCTGCACATCGTCGACCTTCGCCCGCATGCCGGTGGCGGAAAGTGAACCGAGATCGGCGATCTGACCGCCCGCCTCCGCATACAGCGGAGTTCGATCGAGCACGATTTCGACCTTCTGACCCGCTGCCGCAACGGGAACTCGTCGGCCGTCGGTGATCACGGCGAGCACGTGTGCCTCTGAGACCAGCTCACCGAACCCGGTGAACTCGGTCGGTCCGCGATCGAGAAACTCCTTGTAGACGGTCAGGTCGGCGTGCGTTTGCTTGCGCGCCTGGGCATCGTCCTTCGCACGCCTACGCTGTTCGGCCATCAACGAACGGAATCCGTCCTCGTCGACGGACAACCCCGCCTCCGACGCCATTTCGAGGGTCAGGTCGATCGGGAAACCGTAGGTGTCGTGGAGAGCGAACGCCTGGTCACCGCCGATGACGGTCTTACCCTCGGACTTGACCGCTTCAGCGGCGCCTTCGAACAATTTGGAACCGGACGTCAAAGTCTTGAGGAACGCCGACTCCTCGCCCACTGCCACCGTTTCGATGCGCTCGAAGTCGGTATCGAGTTCAGGGTAGGAGGGCGCCATCGTGTCGCGGACCACTGTGATGAACTCGCGCATGGTCGGCTTGTCGGCACCGAGCAGCTTTGCCGAACGCACGATGCGACGCAGCAAACGACGGAGCACGTAACCCCGGCCATCGTTGCCGGGGTTCACACCGTCGGCGATCAGCATTGCTGCCGTGCGCGCGTGGTCGGCGATGACGCGGAAACGCACGTCGTCCTCGTGCACCCCGGCCCCATAGCGACGGCCGGTCAGTTCCTCGGCCTTGGTGATAACCGGCCGCACCAGATCGGTCTCGTAGACGTTCTCGACACCCTGAAGCAGAAGCGCGATCCGCTCGACGCCCATTCCGGTGTCGATGTTCTTCCTGGGCAGCTCTCCGACCGGCGGATGACCGGCCTTGGGGCTCAGCTCGCCGCGGATGTCCTGCATGAACACGAGGTTCCAGATTTCGAGGTACCGGTCCTCGTCGACGACCGGGCCACCTTCACGGCCGTACTCGGGTCCGCGATCGTAATAGATCTCCGAGCACGGGCCTCCCGGACCGGGTACGCCCATGTCCCAGTAATTGTCCTTGCCGTCCCGAAACTGGATCCGCTCGTCCGGAATACCGGCTACCCGGCGCCAGATCTCTGCCGCCTCGGGGTCGTCGTTGTAGGCGGTGACCCATATCCGTTCAGGGTCGAATCCATAACCGCCCTCGTCCTGCGGGGTGGTGATCAGCGACCACGCGAACCCGATCGCGCCCTCTTTGAAGTAGTCGCCGAACGAGAAATTGCCCGCCATCTGAAAGAAGGTGTTGTGACGGGTGGTGACGCCCACCTCTTCGATGTCACCCGTGCGCACGCACTTCTGCACGCTGGTCGCGGTGGCATACGACGGAGTCTGCTGCCCGAGGAAGAACGGCTTGAACTGCACCATGCCCGCATTGACGAACAGCAGATTCGGGTCGTCGAGAATCAGCGAGGCACTGGGCACCTCGGTGTGGCCGGCCTTGACGAAATGGTCGAGGAATCGCCGGCGGATCTCGTGAGTCTGCACGTCTTGGGTCCTTCACATATGGACGGTCGGGGCAACCGGCAGCGTCGCGGTTTCGCCACGCCAGCCGTCCACAAGCTTATAGGCCGCTGTATGCGCGACTGATCAGTCCCTTCCACCCCGCACGATGCGTCGCAGCTTCGGCACACGACCGGCCAGTTCACGCTCCCCGCCGTGGCCCGTCGGCTCGTAGTAGTTCACTCCCACCAAGTCGTCCGGTGCGTACTGCTGAGCGATGACCCCGTCCGGATGATTATGCGGATATCGATAGCCGACTGCACTACCCAATGCCTGTGCACCTTGATAATGGCCGTCGCGCAGATGCGGCGGAACCAGACCGGACTTTCCCGCCGCGACGTCGCTCATCGCCGCCCCGAGCGCCGCGATCACGGCGCCGGACTTGGGCGCGGTGGCCAGATGAATGGTTGCCTGAGCGAGCGCAAGGCGCGCTTCCGGCATGCCGATCAACTGCACGGCCTGAGCGGCGGCCGTCGCCGTCTGTAGCGCTGTCGGATCCGCCATACCGATGTCTTCGCTGGCGTGTACTACGAGTCGCCGCGCAATGAATCGCGGGTCCTCGCCGGCGGTGATCATGCGGGCCAGATAGTGCAGTGCTGCGTCGACATCCGATCCGCGTATCGATTTGATGAAGGCACTGATCACGTCGTAGTGCTGATCACCGTCGCGGTCGTAGCGCACCGCGGCCTTGTCCACACTCGCTTCCACCGTGTCCAGGTCGACTACGGCGGGGCCAGTCTGCGCATCGCGCTCGGCCCTATGCTCGGCCCTATCCAATGCGCTGCCGGCAGCTGCTTCGAGCGCGGTGAGAGCGCGGCGCGCGTCTCCACTCGCGAGCCGCACCAGGTGTTCGAGCGCGTCCTCCGTGATCGTGACCGCCCCGCCCAACCCGCGTTCCTCGATACGGGCCCGTTCGATCACCTCCCGGATGTCCTCCGCCGTCAACGATGTCAATTGCAGAACCAGCGACCGTGACAGCAACGGCGATACCACCGAGAAGGAGGGATTTTCGGTGGTCGCGGCCACGAGGAGCACAATTCTGTTCTCGACGGCAGCAAGAAGCGCGTCCTGTTGGGTCTTGGAGAACCTGTGGACCTCGTCGATGAACAGCACCGTCTGCTCACCTGCCAGGAGTCTGCGTCGGGCCAGCTCGATGACCCCGCGAACTTCCTTGACGCCCGAAGACAATGCCGACAGAGCTTCGAACTTGCGGCCGGTTGCCCCGGAGATCAGCGATGCGAGCGTGGTCTTGCCTGTTCCGGGCGGACCGTACAGAAGAACCGACGCGGCGCCCGAGCCCTCGACCAGGCGTCGCAGCGGCGTCCCCGGCGCCAGGAGGTGTTGCTGGCCGACGACTTCGCCCAGAGACTGCGGGCGCATACGCACCGCGAGCGGTGCGTCGTGTGACGCACGACTCCGGGCGGCTGCGTCAGCAGACACGGCGCCGCTGCCACCGAATGGCTCGTCGTCGCCCGTCTCCGAACCGAACAGATCGCTCACGCGTTCGACGCTACCGTGTGTCGCCCCGCCCGGCGCTGCGGGGAACATACACCCACCGCCAAGAAGAGCGAGCTGAACATCTGGCAAATACTGCGGTCGGATCGCGCGTCGAGTTGGACAAACGACTTGGCCGACCTCTTATATGTACACGTGATCTCTGATATGCCCTCTTCACGCACGCCTTCCGGACCCGCCGTTCGTCGACGTGCCGTCCTGCGGGCGGGCGCCACTTTGACCGGCGTCGGAGTCGCTACCGGAGCCGGATTGTTCGGGGTGCGCACTGCTGCCGCCGGAGGACAGCCGTTCGCGCCGTTCGCCCACGGCGTTGCGTCCGGTGATCCACTCCCCGACGCCGTCATCATCTGGACCCGAGTCACTCCTGCGGCGGATGCCACCCCTGGATCGGGCCGGGGCCCGGCGGTCACGGTCCGCTGGGAGGTGGCGGCCGACAGCGGATTCTCGAATGTCGTCCGCGCAGGCAGTGCGAGCGCTACTGCCGCATCCGATCACACCGTGAAGGTCGATGTGACCGGTCTTTCGCCGGACACCGGGTACCACTATCGCTTCGAGGTCGACGGGGTCGTTTCCGACGTCGGCGCCACTCGGACCGCACCTGCTCTCGACGCGGACATCGACAGCCTCCGCTTCGGAGTCGTCTCGTGCACGAACTGGGAGGCCGGCTACTTCGGTGCCTATCGTCATCTCGCCCAGCGAAACGATCTGTTCGCGATCATTCACCTCGGGGACTACCTCTACGAGTACGGACACGGTGAGTACGGGGCGGGCACCGGTGTCGTACGAGCCCATGAGCCGGCCCACCAGATAGTCACACTGGCCGACTACCGAATCCGGCATGCACAGTACAAAACGGATCCAGACTTGGCCGCTCTCCACGCGAAGATGCCGTGGATCGTCACCTGGGACGACCACGAGGTCGCGGACGATGCGTATGCCGGTGGCTCCGGAGATCACGACCCGGCAACGCAAGGCGCCTGGCAGGACCGTCGCGCAGCTGCCATGCAGGCCTATTTCGAATGGATGCCTGTCCGTTCGGCAGGCTCGCAGTCCGAGCCTCGCCTCTACCGCCGGTTCCAGTTCGGCACTCTCGCCGAGCTCTCGATGCTCGATCTACGCACCTGCCGCGATCGTCAGGTGTCGATCACCTCACGCGAGGCCGCTTCGCCGGACAGATCGATCACCGGGGCCGAGCAGATGGACTGGCTTCGCAAGGGACTCGTGTCGTCCGACGCGCAATGGAAGCTCGTGGGGAATCCGGTGATGATCACACCGGTCGTGTTTCCGCCTCTCGAGCCGCGCACCACGGCCGCACTGACCGAACTGCTGGGCGTGCCCAGCAGCGGAATTCCATACAACGTCGACCAGTGGGACGGGTACACCGCCGACCGCACACGTCTGTTCGACGCATTGATCGAGAACGACGTCCGGAACACGGTCTTCATCACCGGTGACATTCACTCCTCCTGGGCGTGCGACCTTCCGGTGAACCCCGCGGCCTACCCGGGCACACCGATAGTCGGCACCGAACTCGTCGTGCCCTCGGTGACCTCGAACAACATCGACGACATCCTGGGCACACCGCCGAGGACCGCGACGCTGGCCGCTGAAGAAGCGATCCGGGCGACCAACCATCACATCCGCTACACCGAACTCGATTCCCACGGTTACGCCGTGCTCGCCATAGATCGGCAAGCGACCCAGATGGATTGGTTCTTCCTCGACGATCGGACCAACCCGGCCACCGGCGTGCACCGCGCCGTCGGCTACCGGACCGCCGCGAACGGTGGGCACGTCGAGGTTGCACACCCACTCCCCTGATCTTCCCCTCCCAGAAGTTTCCGAACGGACACGCATGAACGCACCCCAGCCCACTCGCCGCCAGGTCCTGGTCGGCGGCGCGGTTGCCCTCACCGCCACCGCGCTGACAGGCGCGGCAGCTTCGCGGGCATCTGCCGCGCCTACAGATCCTGGGATCGATGTTCATGTCGTCGTCGTCGACGGAATGCGGCCAGATGAGCTGACGACGGATCTCACTCCGACGCTCACGCGTCTGGCGGCAGCGGGCACCACCTTCACGGACGCCTCGGCGATCGCCATCGCCGAGACCCTTCCCAATCACGCGGCGATGATGACGGGTGTGCGGCCCTCGCGAAACGGGGTTCCCGCCAATGTGATCTTCGACCAGGCAGAAGGCGAGACCCGTGACCTCGACCGGCCGACGGACCTGTGGGCGCCGACCATGCTCGATCGGATCCGTGACGAACTGGGGTTCGTCACGGCCAGCGTGCTCTCGAAGGAGTACCTACACGGCCTGTTCGGTACACGTGCTTCCGTGGTCTGGGAACCGGCGCCCCTGATGCCCGGCACCGAACACGCACCGGACATCTTCACGATGGATGCGTTGATCCGGACTGTCGAAGATCACGCACCCCGCTTCACCTTCACCAACCTGGGTGACGTGGACAGAGTCGGGCACATCGACCTTTCCGGCGTATCCCTGCGGATCGCCCGGCACGCGGCTCTACGGAACACCGATCGCCAGGTCGAACGATTCGTAAGCTTCCTCCAGAGCACGGGTGCGTGGTCGCGTTCGGTGGTCATCGTGCTGGCCGATCATTCGATGGATTGGTCTGAACCTGCGAAATTGATCGGATTGACCCGCCCGCTCGACGCGGACCCGCTACTTTCCGGGAATGTCCGGGTATGCCAGAACGGCGGCGCCGACCTTATCGCTTGGACGGGTGCCGCCACGGACCGTGCGGCCGCGATACCGCGAATACGACAGATCGCCGCAAGTGTCGACGGCGTCGAGACTGTCGCGCCCACCTCCGATTACGACCTCGGAGACCGGGCCGGCGATGTGGTTGCCTTCTGCAAACCCGGGTGGCGATTCAGCGACCCGACACCGTTCTCCAACCCAATCCCCGGTAATCACGGGCACAGCGCGACCCTGCCGATCCCCTTCTTCGTCACCGGGGGTAGCCCCCTCGTGCGGACAGGGCAGACGGTGGACGGCCCGGCCCGCACCATCGATGTCGCACCGACTGTGGCCGCCCTGTTCGGCCTGGACGCCCCGACAGGCGATTGGGATGGAAAAGCCCTCACACAGGCGTTCAACCAGTCTTAGCGGCGACCGCCGACTGCCCGTTCGAGGTCAGCCGGCAGTGATCGCCAGCTTGGCGGCAACGGCTTCGGCGTGTTCGGCGATCACGGTGTTCCCGGCACTCTGAGCCGAGCGCGCCAACTGCTCCCAGCGGCGACTCAGTGCCACCGTTCGTGGAACGGAGAGAGCGTGCTCACGGACCTCGGAGATCAGCGTGTGATCGTCGAGCAAGAACAGGTAGGTGCTGATCCACACCCAGATCAACTGAGCCTCGACGATGCGAGCATCGAGGACGTCGTCATCGGCCAAGGCGGGCCACATACCGACAACCTCGGCACGCCAGGCTTCGATCATCGCCTGTGTTCTGTCTTCGGAGAGGTCGATGCTGCACAAGCAGCCCGGGAACGACACGAGCGCGTACGCGATGTCGAGCATCGCGTCCCGGAATCCACCCCACTCGTAGTCGAGGAACCTGACGCCCTCATCGTTGACGATGATGTTGTCCGGGCACAGGTCCGAGGGGCTGAATGCCCGAAACCGTCCGCTGTCGAACAATTTCTCGGCCTGCGTGACTTGTTCGGTCACGTCGGAGGGAACCTCGATTCCGACGTGATCGCGCAAGAGACCGGGCACCTCTGCAACGGCCCGGCCCACCTGACCGGATACGAAGTCGTCGCATTGCTCGACCTCTGCCCGACGCAGCAGTGCGGTGAAGTCCTCTTCACGGCCGACGGTCGTAGCATGCATCCGCCCGAGCGCCTGCGCCATCGCCATCAGCGTGTTCGTCACCGTATCCGTATCGGAATGTTCGAGCAGCGAGCTGATCGATGTGGCATCACCGAGATCACTCAGAACGAGAATTCGCGCCTCTAGGTCGGACGCCAGCAGTTCGGCACCCGGCCGAACATCGGTGTGCAGTGCGGTGGCGAACTGGTACGAGACCGCCTCCCGCAAGAATGCGGTGTGGGAATCATCGGGCAGACCCCCGCCATGGGATTGATCCTCGACGTCGGGCATCCACGAATCGGTGTGGGCCCCGTCTCGCACCTGCTTCACGACGAGAGTTTTCGGCAGCGAGAAGGGATTCTCGGCGACTCGCACCCGCAGCACGATGGTGGGTCCACTACCTCCGAGATCGACAGGATCCACGAGGGTCACGGGTGCGCCGGTACGGCGAGTGAGCAGCTTTTCGGCTGCGGCGACTACCTCGGAAACAGGGTCTGCCAGAATTGCGATCATCGCTAACCAACCTACCTTTTGGTGACGCACGTCATCGACCTTCTCCGTCGGCCTGTCAGGCGCGGGCGATCGAATCCCAGCTCGGATCGTCGACCACCGTCCCGAATGTGATATGACTCACATTCGGGACTTGGGCGATCGATCAGTTCACGTCACTTGCCGGTCGCCGCACCTTCGCCTGCATCTGCCTTCGCGGATGCCGATTCAGTGGGTCCAGCATCTCCCGTTCCGGCGCTCTGCGCTTGCTCCTTGGGTACCGGCTTGGCATCGATTCCGGACTCTTTCCGTTGCGCTGCCGTGATCGGCGCCGGCGCGTCGGTCAGCGGGTCGACGCCGCCACCCGACTTCGGGAAGGCGATCACCTCGCGAATCGAGTCGACCCCAGCAAGAAGCGCGGTGATGCGGTCCCAACCGAAGGCGATTCCACCGTGCGGCGGCGCACCGAAAGCGAACGCGTCGAGGAGGAACCCGAACTTCTCCTGGGCCTCCTCCTCGGAGATACCCATGACACCGAATACGCGCTCCTGCACGTCTTTACGGTGGATACGAATACTGCCGCCACCGATCTCGTTGCCGTTGCAGACGATGTCGTACGCGTAGGCGA
>JAAZAD010000358.1 GCA_012514505.1 Rhodococcus sp. (in: high G+C Gram-positive bacteria)
CGGATCGCGTTCGGATTCAGAACACCGGAGAATCAACGCCGCCGAGTACGGTGGGCCTGCACCCGTCAGTCACGGCGGGCGTCATCCAGGGCCAGGCAGCTCCGCCCCTGCTAACTCGGAAGAGCCGCCAATGCACCCCAAGCCTGCCGTGGGGGCCGTATTTGTAGAATGGTTTCAATCATTCACGACGGGCGGGGAGTTTTGTGACGGGGGAGCTTTACCTGGATATCGATGCGTTCAGTGGGTTGATCCACACGCTCGATACCGCTGCGGAAGACATGACGTCCGCCAACAAGAAGCTGGCCGATGCCGATGCGGGGAACCTCGGCTCGAGTGGTCTCGACAAGGCCGCCGACAACTTCCGGAACCGATGGAAGTACGGCATCGAACAGATCGCGGAGTCGACGAGCAAGATGGTCGAGGGCCTCGAACTGACCCACAAGTTGTACGCCGAGCAGGAGCGGATCAACGCCGGGGCGCTCGACACCATCGGTGGCGCGCTGCCTTCCACGCCTGCACCTGAACCTGGGTCGAGTCCCGCACCAGCGCCGGGCGCGAGTCTGGACCTCTGATGACACTGCCCATCCACTACATAGCCAATGGCATCCCGTTGCCCAGCGCTGCGTACCCGAACATCGGGTTCGACCCGGCACCGGGCAACGCAAACACCGTGGGACTCCTGGCCACCGAATTGCGGGACGTAGCGAACAAGGTTCGCGAAGCCCACGATTCCCTGGTGCGGGTGGGTCATTCGGACGGAATCTGGCAAGGCGAGGCAGCGAACGCGTTCCGCAACGAGGTCGGCGAACTCCCCAAGTGTCTCGACGATGCGGGCACCGGACTTCAGGATGCCTCTGTCGCACTGCGTGATTGGGGAATGGACCTCGAATCGATGCAGAAGACGGCGCAGCGACTCGAAGACGAAGCCCGCGCCGCAAAGAAGCAGTTGGAGCGCGCTGAAGCTGACCCGGGCTTGGACGAAGCCGGCCGGACCTACACCGATGACGCTCAATTAGCCGCTGCCCAAGCACGTTTGGATGCAGCCACCGATGCGTTGAAACGTGCGCGGCAAGAACTCCAAGACATCATCGACCGCGCCGAACGTCTACTTCGACAACACAGTGAGTTGGCGGGCCTCACCGCACAAGCCCTCGACAAAGCGTGCAGCGATGCACCCGAAGAAGGCTTCTTCGAAGGTCTCGCGAACCTGCTCGAGGACATCGGCGAAGGCATCGCCGATCTTGCCGCCGACATCTGGCAATTCATCAAAGACAACGCAGACCTCATCAACGAGATCTCGAACGTCTTGTCTACATGTAGCAGCGTTCTCGGTGTGGCAGCAATGCTGACCTGGTGGTGTCCGCCGTTGAGTGGGGCACTCGGCACCGTGTCCCTTGGATTGGGCGCCGCTGCACTCGCCGGACACGCATTGGCCATGGCTGCTGGAGCCGACGTGACATTGACGACAATTGGCATGGACACACTCGGTGTCGTGGGAGGTGGCGGTGCCATGCTCATGAAGGGTTTCGCGAATAGCGCGGAGGCGAGTGCTAAGGCATCGACGCTCCTCGGCCAGTTCGACGATGCTGCAGCCTCCATGACGAAGTCCGCGAACTGGACTCAAGCAAACATCGGTTTGGGCAACACGTCCACGATCGCAGGTGTCGCCGCCCCTTATGGCATACAGAATCTGAACATCGAGGGAGGCGTAACGACGTTGCATGAGGATATCGGCACTTACCTCGTTCCTGACAACGTGAATGAAGCGATCACCGCCGTACTTACCGGCCCCATCGGCGGTCCCATTGTGAACGTGGTTAACGAATACCGATGACGTTTACAATCACCCTGCCCTCCGGATTCGTCCCGATTCCAACCGGGGCCACACACGACGAGCGGATCCGCCACGCTCATTCCATTGTCGACCTGTGCCCCACCGACACCGATCGTGACGAAGCGGTGCGGGGAATCCTGGCTGCCGGCGATCTAATCACATCTAACGGTGGTGTCCTTGGCGGCCAGATAGCTCTCGCCGGTGCGCCACCGGGGGTGTGCGCCACACTCAGCGTGTCGATTCGACAGTTGGTCGGGCACGCACCG
>JAAZAD010000359.1 GCA_012514505.1 Rhodococcus sp. (in: high G+C Gram-positive bacteria)
CCTCGCACGCGCGATCCCACCTGAACGCCTGCGCTACGCCCTTCCGTTCGCCGTGACGGCGCCCCCGCTGCGCGGATTCTGGAAAGCACGTGGAGTCCGCCTCGTCGCAACCGACGTCGACTGGGCACACGGCAGAGGCCCCGAGGCACGCGGCCCAGGAGAAGCGGTGCTGATGACCATGGCGGGGCGCCGAGGGGTTGCAGTGGAACTGACAGGCGCAGGTGCCGCAGTTCTCACCGAACGGCTGGGGTGAAGCCCCGAGATCCTCCGCCGACCGCCGCTGGACCTCGAGAAACACAACCGCAATAGGCATCCGCGCGGTGCCGACAACGCGCGGATGCCTTTTGCGTGCGCGGTCGCACTCACAACAGAAAGTCCCCCACCTGCGTGAACAGGTGAGGGACTCGTGGCGGTGGCGGTGGGATTTGAACCCACGGACGGGGGTTACCCGTCACACGCTTTCGAGGCGTGCTCCTTAGGCCGCTCGGACACGCCACCGCTAGAAGACTTTACCGGATCGGGTCGCCGTGTCGAAATCGCCTGGTCATGAGCCGACCGGAGGCGTGCGCTGGCCACGGAAGAACACTTCCAACATCTCCGCACACTCCTCCTCCAACACCCCGCCCCGAACCTCGGGGCGATGCGTCAGCCGACGATCGCGTACGACGTCCCACAGCGACCCCACAGCGCCCGTCTTCGGCTCCCACGCACCGAAGACCACCCGCGACACCCGAGCAAGCACCAGCGCACCAGCGCACATCGTGCACGGTTCCAACGTCACGGCGAGAGTCGCACCCTCGAGCCGCCAGCCGTCCCCGTAGACCTGCGCGGCAGCCCTCAGCGCCAGCACCTCGGCGTGAGCTGTCGGATCACCGGTCGCCTCGCGTGAGTTCGCGCCGCGAGCGAGCTCGGTGCCGTCGGCTGCGAACACCACCGCGCCCACCGGGACATCCCCGGTGGGCGCAGCGGCCGCTGCTTCCAACGCGGCCCGGATCAGCTCCTCGTCGTCGCGCAATCCCATCTAATTCATCTTGTCGAGCGTCGCGCTCAACACGTCGTCGAATCCGAGTCGCTGCGCAATCTCGTCGATCTGCTCGTCGGGATACAGATCCGTCTCCGACAGGATCACCGCCAGCACCGGCTCGGGCAGCCCCATGTCGGCCAGGATCGCGAGGTCGCCTTCTTCCCAGGGCTCCACATCGTCGAGTTCGTCGGGGTCGATATCCGGAATCTCGACGTTCAGCGCATCGAGAACATCGGCCGCGATGTCGTAATCCACGGCCATCGAGGCGTCCGACAACAACAGTTGAGTGCCGGCCGGTGCAGGGCGAACGACGATGAAGAACTCGTCGTCCACATTGAGCAGGCCGAACACTGCTCCGGAGCTCCGGAGCTCACGCAATTCCGTCACCGCAGCGTCGAGGCTCGTCAATACCGATGCTGACAGTGCACGGCACTTCCAGCGTCCGTCCTCACGCGTCACTGCAACGGCAAAACCTTCGAAGTCCTCTGTCGAACTCACCGCGGGGCTCTTGTCCCCGACACGCTGTGCAGCCATGCGCGCAACGGTAGTCGGCCCGGTCCCACGAATGAAGCCCACCGGTGAATATGCCAATCTGAAGCGGTGTCCACACCTGCCGCCGCGCCCCCAATCTGTGTACTCGGTCTCGGTCTGATCGGCGGATCCGTCCTCCGGGCCGCGACAGCGACGGGCCGTCGAGCCTGGGGGTACAACCGGTCGGCACATGCGGTGGATGCCGCAGTCGCGGACGGGTTCGATGCATCCACCGACCTCGCAGCCACACTGGCGCGTGCGGAAGAAGCTCGGGCACTGGTGGTGCTCGCCGTGCCGGTGCCTGCAGTCGACTCGATTCTGGCCGCGATCGCCGAGCACGCACCGAACGTGGCACTCACCGACGTCGTCAGCGTGAAAGCACAGATCGCCGACGCGGTCGCGGCTCGCGGACTCTCGGCGCGCTTCGTCGGGGGTCATCCGATGGCCGGGACAGCCGAGTCGGGGTGGGAAGCCGGATCCG
>JAAZAD010000360.1 GCA_012514505.1 Rhodococcus sp. (in: high G+C Gram-positive bacteria)
AGCCGGTAGGAGTCGATCGCCGACGCCTTGTCCGCGGCGGACAGGCTCGCCCAGTCGCGACCGTCGTCCAGGGTGCGCTCACCCGAATCGAGTTCAGCCTCGAGCTCGGCGATGGTGCGCGCCTTGTCGGCGTCCTTGTCATACCAGGCACCGTGGATCTGCAGGAAGATCCACTGCGTCCAGTGGTAGAAGTCGACGTCGGTGGTCGCCAGGCTGCGACGCTCGTCGTGCCCGAGGCCCAGACGCCGGAGCTGACGCTTCATGTTCGCGATGTTCGACTCGGTGGTGGTGCGCGGGTGCGTGCCCGTCTGCACCGCGTACTGCTCGGCCGGCAAGCCGAACGCGTCGTACCCGAGGGTGTGCAGCACGTTGTGACCCTGCATGCGGTGGTAGCGGGCGAACACGTCCGTCGCGATGTACCCGAGCGGGTGCCCCACGTGCAGTCCCGAGCCGGACGGGTACGGGAACATGTCCTGGACGAACAGCTTGTCGGCCGGCACTGAGCGGTCGTCGTCCGGCGCCAACTCGCCCACCGGGTTGGGGGCGTCGAAGGTGCCCTCCTCGCTCCAGCGGTCCTGCCAGCGCTGCTCGATGCGGCCTGCAAGGTCCGCTGTGTAGCGGTGCTGCGGGGTCGCGTCGGACGGTTGGGTGGGCGAAGCGGAGTCGGTCACTGTTGCCATTTTAGAGCGTCCCGCCACCCCGTTTCACAGGGTCCCGGTAGTGATACCTGATGATCGCCCAGGCCTGGCACAGAACGACGACCAGCAGGAGGCCGAGAATGACCAGCAGCCACACCGCCGGGGCGCCGTCGCCCGGTACCGCGTCGAGGTGATGGATGTAGATGTCTCCCGCGATGTTGTTTCCGTCGAAGGTGCAGGTCCATTCGGGATCTCGCCCCGGCAGAAACCTGGGCTGGGTGCCACAGGTGAATCCCGCCTCACGAAGGAGATCACGCACGATCTCGGGATGTTCGGCCCAGATGTCAGGCATCGCCCTTCCCCTTATCTGTGTTGCGGATCCCTGCCGCCCGCTCCCATGGCCAGGTCATCAGGGCCCACACGAGGAGGATGAGCGTCGACGCGGTCAGCAGGTACACCGGCCAGGGGCCCAGTACGTCCAGCAGGGACGCGGTTGCGGGTTTTCTGTTGAGGAAGCCGTAGTTGGTGCCGGCGATGCTGTTGAACGTGAAGGTCACTGCCGCCCAGTCCACCGTGACCAGGACCGCAATGCGGTAGCTGCGCCACTGGGGCCGCATCCTGCGGCCCCAGGTCAGGTAGATCGCTGCCCAGACGACGAGCAGATGAATCGCCCAGAAGGCGAGGAACTCGTAATGAGGGAAATCCGGGCTGGTCAGAGCCGGTGAGATCAAGGCCTGTGTGCTCAGAACGAGGCCCCAGTAGTACGTGAGTGCGAACGCCCAATGTCGCTGCGACCACAGCGCGTAGGCCGCAGTGGCGGTTGCGAGATCGGTCAGGCGCAGCGGTACCGACCCGCCGAGGGTGGGTGGGATCAATCCATAGACCAGCACCGAACCGTATATCGCCGCTGTCAGCACCCCCAGGATGCGACCGAAGCGCCGGGCCTGCGATTCGGTCTGCCTGCGTCCGATCCACACCAGAAGCGCAGAGCCGATCGCGAACAGCACGATGACGGCCCAGTACGACGGGCCGTACGCCGAGAACTCCCGTTCAACCGATAGCTCCATCAACTCCTCATTCTCGTCGCCCACTCATGCCGCCGACACCCCTTCGAGTTTTTCGTGGTGCTCGCGTCTACCGGAGCCGATTTACCCTCCACCGGTCAGGCGCCGTATCCTGGCCTGGTGTTGATCGTCTCCGTGGTGCTTCTCGTGTTGGCCGTCGTGCTCGGCGGTGTCGCCGTCGCCGGCTTCACCGAACGCCTTCCGCGCAACCGCTGGGCGGGTGTGCGCACGCCGGAGACCATGCGCGATGACGAGACGTTTGCGCTGGCCAACAAGGTTGCCGCCCCCACTGTGATGGCTTCTGCGGTGCTTCTCGTCATCGGCAGCGTCGCCGCCACGCTGGTCGATGGAGCCCTGGGTCTCGCGGCCGTCGGAGTCTCCATCGTGGCCGCCGTGATCACCACCGCCATGGGCGGCGTACTCGGTGCCCGCACCGCAGCCGCGATGCCCGCACCCGACACCGGTGGCTGTGGCTCGTCCTGCGGTGCCTGCAGCCTCAAGGATGCGTGCCAGCCGTCCTGATCGGCTGACACCAATACTGCCGACGTGAGCTCGTCCCGCATCGTCGATCCCGCCGGTGCCCTCTTCGGTCTGCTGCTGCCCGTACTGGCCGCGGCTGGGGGCGTCGTCCTCACCAAGATCTGGGAACCACGCCTGCCCGCAGAAATCGCGATCCACTGGTCCAGCAGTGGCCCCTCGCCGGACGGTTTCGATTCGCCGATGGCCAGTGCCTGGACACTCGCCCTGGTCATCGTTCTGATCGGCGGCGGCTGCTGCGCGTTCGCGGCGCTGGCCGGCGGGCAGCTGATGGTCCGACGGCTCATGTTGTTCGTCGGGCTGTGGGTGGTCGGTCTGATCACCACCATGCAGATCGTGGTGCTCTCGAATCAGCTCGACCTCGATTCTGCGGCGGACGTCGCACTGCCGATGTCGGCGCTGGGTATCGGGGGGATCGTCGGGACGGTGCTGGGCCTGATCGGGGCGTCGTCCCTGCGCGACTATCGGGTCCGCGTGCCCGCCACCGGACGGCCCGACACCGACCTGCCCCGATACCCGGCGTCTGCTGCTCCCGTCACGGACGACGTGGGATTCGGCACTGTCGGATCGGTGGTTCTCGTCCTGTTGGTCGCGGTACCGGCTCTCTGGTTGTCGAGTCTCGTCGGCAGCTGGTGGCTCCTCAGCCTCTTCGTCCCGATCACTCTCATCGTGCTGGCCACGCTGCGGTTCCGGGTGATCGTCGACGACACCGGGATCCGCGTCCTCAACATGGGTATGACCTCGGTGTCCTACGGCATCGAGGAGATCGAGGGTGTGCGAGTGGCCGAGGTGAAGCCGTTCGCCGATTTCGGCGGTTGGGGTCTCAAAGTGAAGGGACCACGGAACTACGGGGTGGTCACACGGACCGGTCCGGCACTGATTCTCAGCACCGCAAGCGGCGACCGGCTCACCGTCACCAGCCCGAAAGCCGAGGAGATGGCCGGCGTGCTCAATTCGCTGGCCGACGCGCGCTAGACCTACTCTTGGCCTCGTGAAGTTTCTCAGCCGGTTCTACATCGACGGGTTCATCCTCGGGATCTTCGCTGCCGCCGTGCTGGGCACACTTTTTCCGGCCGAGGGTTCGTGGGAGTCCGTCCTGGACTGGGCCACGAAGATCGCGATCGCCCTGCTGTTCCTCCTCTACGGTGCCCGGCTGTCACCACGAGAAGCCCTCGAGGGGGTGAAGCACTGGCGTCTTCACTCGGTGGTGTTCGCCGCAACGTACGTGCTGTTTCCCCTGATCGGGCTCGCTCTCCGGTTCCTCGCACCCACCGTCGTCAGCGACGAGCTGTACACCGGCATCCTCTACCTCTGCCTGGTGCCGTCCACCGTGCAGTCGTCGATCGCGTTCACGTCCATCGCGCGCGGCAACATCGCCGGTGCAGTCGTCAGCGCCTCGTTCTCCAACCTGGTGGGCGTCTTCCTCACACCGTTGCTGGTGATCCTGCTGATGAACACCACCGGCGAGGCGACGGTCGACGCATCCGCGATCCTCGATATTGTGGCGCAACTGATCGTGCCGTTCCTGATCGGGCAGCTGATCCGGCCCTTCGTCATCGACTGGCTCGGTCGTCATGCCGCACCCACCAAGCTCGTGGATCGCGGGTCGATTCTGCTGGTGGTGTTCTCCGCGTTCAGCGCGAGTATGCGGGAAGACATCTGGTCCGCCGTGTCCCCATGGCAGATCGTCGCCACCGTTCTGGTGTGCTGCGCGATCCTCGCGGCGGTTCTGGGCATCACCACCTTCGCCGGCCACAAGCTGGGCTTCCCGCTGGCAGACCGCATCGTCATCACCTTCTGTGGCTCCAAGAAGAGCCTGGCCACCGGCTTACCGATGGCATCGGTTCTGTTCGCCGGTGGTCCGGTGGGTCTGATCGTGTTGCCCCTGATCATCTTCCACCAGATCCAGCTCATCGTCTGCGCCGCACTCGCACAGCGATACGCGAAGCGGAACCCCGACGAATCGGTTGGCGCCCGTTGAGTAAATTTCGCCGGAATCTCACTCTTGGCCCGCGACCCGGCAGGTAGCGTGCGAACGCACAGGGTCGGGACGAGGAAACGAGACAGCCATGCGCATACTTCGACTTTCGGCAATGACATTCGCAATGGTCGCGGGGTTGGGCACGGCCGGGACCGCGGCTGCGGGCGCAGCCCCGTTCGGGTCTCTCGGAGACGGCCCCGATCTCTCGATTGCCCAGGCGACAGGCGAGGGCACCAACGCCTGCTCGGTGCTGGTCACCAACGAGGGTGAAGTCGACGCCACCGGCGTGATGGTCCACGCCTTCCCTGGGTCCGGCCACGACGTCGGCACCCTCGCGCCTGGCGAATCGGCCACCGCCACCCAGTTCGACTGCGGGATCTTCGAGTACGTCTTCTACTTCGTCACCGCGAACGGTGAATCGAACTGGTCGAACAACTATCTGGTCGTCAACACCAGGGACTGATCAGGAGGCGCGACTGTATGCCTCAGCCAGCCACTCTGCGCATCCGCACCCCTCGATGAGGTCGGCGCAATCGACGATCAACTGGTGACGAGCCTCGATCTCACGCACACACAGCTCGTCCGTGCACTCGGCGGAGCCGTCGGTGTGCAGGATCAGCGTGCCATGGCAGTGATCGAGCCCCTCGGCTTCGCTGCAGCGTCCGCATTCTCTGTTCACAATCCTCTTGGTACCACCGCTCACCGACAGGTTCGGGGATGCACAGGGTGTGTTCCGCGAAGAAAGGCTCGCCACGAAAACTGTTCGAAGTGTGACCTCACGTTTACGCGCTACCGGACGACTTCCTTGTGAACAACGTCCGAGGAGTTTCGACGTTCGCCCGTTGGCGAACACTACGTTTGGAGACCACATGACGATCGCACTCGTGACCGGAGCAAACCGTGGGCTGGGATTCGCCGTAGCCCATTCACTCGCAACACAGGGAACCTGCGTCCTGATCGCTGGACGCGATGCCACCAAGGTCGAGGAAGCGGCCGCCACACTGCGTGCGGACGGACTCGATGCGCAGGCAATCCAGCTCGATGTGACCTCCGACGAAAGCATCTCCAGGGCCGTCAAGCAGGTCACGCATCAGCATGGCCGACTCGACGTCCTGGTCAACAACGCCGGCGTGTTACCCGAGGCCACCGACGGAACCGCTCACGACTTCGCCAATCCCAGCATGTTCTCGGCAACGTTCGACACCAATGTGTTTGGGGCCGTGGCAGTCACCGAGGCATTCCTGCCGCTGCTGCGGCGCAGCCCGATGGGCCGCATCGTGAACGTGTCGTCCACGATGGGCTCGCTCAACGACCAGACCGACCCGACCTCGCCGTACTACGAGATGATCGTGCCCGCGTACCAGGCGTCGAAGGCTGCACTGAACAGCATCACGATCAGCCTGGCCAAGAAGCTGGTCGACACCCACATCAAGGTCACCTCCGTGTGCCCCGGTTTCGTGCAGACCGAACTCGCGCCGGGCAACAAAGAGCAGGCACCGCTCACCCCGGCCGAAGCAGCCCGTGTGATCGTCGCCGCGACCAACCTGCCCGACAGCGCCGCATCGGGCACGTTCATCGACCAGAACGGTGCTGTTGCCTGGTGACCGCAGCCCGATTTCCCAAGTTTGGACTATTCACGAGTGCCCAGTGCTCGTATATGTAGTAGATTTGTAGTTGTGCTGGTATCGGTGGACTGGACTCACGGTGCAGACCACATGTGGAACAGACACAAGGTTTCCGTCCTGGAAGCCAACGAGGCGGTTCGGGACATCGACGGCCTGTGGTTCGACCCCGACCCCCGCAGTCGATCCGGTCGCGGGGTGCGAGTGATCGGCTACAGCCACAGCCGCCGTGCGGTTATCACGGTAATTGTCGTACGCCGCAGTGCCGGCAGCTTCTACGGCGCGAACGGTTGGGAATCGAACAGTTCCGACCGGAGCCGTTATGAAAGGGGCGAGTGAAGATGAGTGCCGAACGCGACGTACTAGCAGTGCAGGAAGAATCGGAAGCTACTCACGATCAGCCGCTTCCCGAGGGCACCAAGGGCGTGCGACGGGGTCGGTCGATCGTGCAGTCCGTACGTCTTCATGAAGACAATTTCGCCGAGATCGAACGCCTGGCCGACGAGGCCGGAGTGCCGGTCAGCGCACTCATTCGCGGGTGGATCCTGGAAGGTCTGAACGCCGAACGAGGCACCTCACTACGGGATGCGATCGACCACCTCGCCAGCGAGGCAGAACGGCTCCGACGTCTCGCCGCCCGCACCGACGTCGCGTGACGTTCGGACCACCGACTGGATCAGTTGCGCTCGACGTCGATGGGATGGGTGGCGAGCATGGCGAGTGGCAGGGGTTGACGACGCAACACCTGCGCCCAGACGTCCACACGCGGTGGCGCCAACACGTCGGATGCCAATGCTGAAATGACGATCCAGTCGTCGCGCTGCAATTCGGAGTCGAGTTGGCCGTTGGTCCATCCCGAGTATCCGGCGAACACACGGACGCCCTCGACGAGTGGCGCGACGACGTCGGGGTCGGAATCGAGATCGACCATCACCACTCGCCCGTGGACACGTCGCAGCCCGGGCACGCCCGTGGCGTCGGCACCGGTTCGCAGCGTTGCCAGGCACAGTGCAGAATCGCGTTTGACCGGCCCACCGACGAACAACACTTCCGGCCGGGCGGCGTACGAGTTCCACTGCGGAAGTACGTCGTGCAGGGTCGTCTCGCTGGGCCGATTCACGACGACACCGGGGCTGCCGTTCTCGTTGTGCTCGATCATGTAGATGACGGTGCGCCGAAACGCAGGCTCGACCAGGTCCGTGGAAGACACCAACAAACTGCCCGGGCGAACGGCCGGTTCGGCTGATGCTGTTCGGTCCTCGGGTTCTTCTGCGTACTCCACGGAAACATCATTCCACCGCGCTACGGCCGATGGGGGACCCGACGCGACTCAGTTTGAGACGGCGGTGAATCCGGCGATCCGCGCGAGTACCCGAAGCTGGTGTTCGTACAGTTCGGAAGGGTCGGTGAAGGTGTCTGGACCGTATTGCCCGAAGACCTCGAAATTCACCGCCCCGAACAGCGAAGACCACACCAGGACTCCGCGGGCGAGGAGCGGTGCCGGCAGATCCAGGCCGAGTTCGCCGCGGATGCGTTCGAAGTCGGCGGCCAACCCAGGCTCCACTTCCGCGGTGTCGATCGACAACGCACCGTCCCTGTGCGCCCGGTCCAGAATCTTGGCCAATGCCACGACGACACGCGTTCCCGGGGTGTTGGTCTGCTCGCTCGGCGCGTCGTATCCGGGAACGGGACTTCCGAACAGCAGTCCGTAGCGGGCGGGTTCGCGCACGGCCCAGGTCCGCACTGCACGGGCAAGTGCGAGGAACTGGTCGAGAGGTTCCGATGCCGCTGCCACAGCGGCATCGACTTCCGAACCCAACTCGTCGAACCCGTCCACGACCAGCAGCGTCAGTAGTTCGTCACGACTTTTGACGTACCGGTACACGGCCGACGAGACGACGCCCAGGTCACGGGCCACGGCGCGCAACGACAGGGCCGCGGCCCCCACCTGCTCGAGCTGTTCGCGGCCGATACGGGTGATGTCACGCAGCGTTTGTTCGCGGGCGCGTTCGCGTGGAGTTCCTGACACGCCTACAGAATGCCCCCATTCAGAGAGCGGTGTCAACAAATGTGAGCACTGCTCTTGACATGGCGTCACAGTAGGCGCATTCTGAATTCAGAGAGCAGTGCTCTCGAACACCATCCTCACAGGAAGCGAGCCGCACATGACGAACCTCGAAATCGTGACCGGAGCCGGCCCCGTCGGCTGGACGATCGCCGAGCAACTCGCGGAACAAGGACATCGCGTTCGCGTCCTCACCCGCTCCGGCAGCGGACCGCAGCACCCGTCGATCGAACGCCTCCGGGTGGACGTATCCGATCCGCGCGCCGTCGCCGCCGCCTTCGAGGGCGCCACCGCCGTCTACCACTGCATTCACGGCAGCAAGTACAGCGCCGCAGCATGGAAGAAGGAGTTGCCGGTCGCCGAGCAGATCGTGCTCGAGGCCGCCGGCCGGATCGGGGCCGTCGTCGTGTTCCCCGAAAGCCTGTACTCGTACGACGCAACCATCCAGCCCATGACCGAGACGAACCCCCGCAACGCGACTGCCGGGAAGCCGGGCGTCCGCGCAGACCTCCTCCACGCACGGGCTGCGTCGACCACCGACACCGTCAGCGTCGTCGCCTCCGACTTCTTCGGCCCGCACGTCATCAATGCCATCGCAGGCGAGCGGATGGTACCGACCGTTCTCGGCGGCAAAACCCAGCGACTGCTCGGATCACCGGACGTCGTGCACTCCTTCACCTACGTGCCCGACCTGGCCGCCGCCATGATCGCGGCGGCACACGAACCCGCCGCCTGGAACCAGGTGCTGCACGCACCGACCGCACCGGCGCTCACCCAACGTCAACTGGTCGCGGCGTTCGCCGACACCGCAGGAGTTCCCACACCCAAGATCTCACCGATACCCGGTTGGGCGCTGCGGGGATTGGGCCGCATGCACGGTGACAGCCGTGAGCTCGCAGAGATGCTGTACCAGTTCGAGAAGCCCTTCGTCATGGATTCCAGCTCGACCGAAGCGCTACTCGGACTCGCGCCCACACCGCTCGGCGACGCCACGAGGGCGACCGTCGCCTGGTGGCGCGACCGGCAACCGGCGGGCCTGCACGCACGGTCCTGACTGCCGGTTACAGTCTGCGGTGTGGAGCAACGGGCAGGCGGACGCAGAGCAGCCTGGCGCACCACCGCCGAAGCCCTCCGCCATTCGCCCGGTCTGTATCGGCTCGTCACCGTCCGCTTCGCCAGCCAGTTCGGCGACGGAATGTTCCAGGCCGCCCTCGGTGGCGCCATTCTCTTCAACCCCGAGCGGCACACCGACCCGGCTGCCATCGCAGCCGGTTTCGCGGTGCTGCTGCTGCCGTACTCGGTCCTCGGACCGTTCGCCGGAGCGCTGCTCGACCGGTGGGATCGGCGCGCAGTGCTGCTGTGGGCGAACGTTCTGCGTGGCACGTTCATCCTGGCCGTCGCCGCCCTACTGATCGGTGGTTTCGACGAATCGGCTCTGTTCCTGCTGGCACTGGCCGCGGTCGGAGTGAGTCGATTCGTACTGGCCGGCGTTTCGGCGTCACTGCCCCGCGTCGTGCCCCAAAAGTGGCTCGTACCCACCAATTCCGTGCTTGCCACCGCAGGTTCGGCCATCGCAGCAGTCGGAGCGGTCTGTGCAGTCGTCGTCATCGGGCTCGTCGGCGCAGGGGATCTAGGTTCGGGAACTGCGGTAGCCGTGTCAGCGTCCGGTTCGGTGATCGCGGCGATCGCCGCCGCTGGTTTCCTCCGCGGACTGCTCGGACCACATCGCACCGAGTCCGCTGCACCCAACGCGATACGGGCAGTCGTTTCCGGACTGAAGACCGGCGCCACCGCCGTCTGGCACCGGCCCGGAGTGACCACCGCGATGATCGGCATCGGTGCTCACCGCATCGTCTTCGGTGTCGACACCCTGATCATGCTTCTCGTTCTGCGAGATACGGATCGCCACAGTTCATTACCCGGCGGCTTCGCAGGTTTCGGTGTCGCGCTCGCCGCCACCGCGGCAGGAATGCTGATCGCCGCCATCACCACGCCACTCGTCATCCCCCGGATCGGGCGCTCCCGCACCGTGATCGGGGGGCTGATCGTCGCCTTCGCCGTGCAGGCCACCTTCGTGGCAACACTCACCCAGGCATCCCTGCTGGCCGGGGCATTCCTCCTGGGGTTCGCCGGCCAGTCGATCAAGCTCACCGGTGACGCCGCCATGCAGATCGAAATCGACGACGACCGACGTGGCCAGGTGTTCGCCCTGCAGGACACCGTCTTCAACATTGCCTTCATCGCCGCGATCGCGGCAGCAGCAACAGTGATTCCGCCGGACGGACAGTCAGTGGGCCTGGCGTTGGGCGGGTCCGTCGTCTACGCCGCCGGTCTGATCGCCGTCTGGGTCAACGGTCGACGAAACGTCTGATTCCACAACAGAAATCGGCCGGTATACGTTCGCCGTGCTCAACAAGATCGGCTCTGCCGACACCGGACGGACATCGAGACCACCGGCCGGATAAGCGGTTGTTCCCGGCTGCGTGATGTCCGGGACCACTGCATCCGGGCGGACGATCTCGGGCATTTCCGGAAACGGCACCTCCTGATTCCAAGTGCCCTCACCGGACGGATCCGTGAAGTACCTCGCCTCGTCGCCGACATCGAGGACGGAATGGTCCGCGACGCCATCGCCGTCGAAGTCCCACATCGCGTCGTCGCGCCATCCGTCCCCGTCGAAGTCCAGCGCGACAGCATCGAGCGATCCCACCGCGCCCACACTCAGGTCAGAGAGCGAGGTCCAGGTGGTGGGGGTGCCCACACCCGTGCCGAACGAATATTCGAGAGGGTCCATACCGGTGTATGACGCGGGAAAGCCCAGGTCGGTTCCATCCCCACCTGTGTCCGATTCGGGTGTAATCTTCTTTGCGATCGACCGGTCACGTCTGTGCGGTCGCCGGAACGGAGAGGGTCAAGAGTGGTCACACGGCGGAAATCCATGAGAACGGCTGCCGGTTCGGCTTCGTGCGTGATCACAGTTCTTGCAGCATCCGTCGGGTTCGGCGCCGCCAGCGCGCAGGCCCTGCCCGCGGACTGGCTTCCCGTCAACTCGTGCGGAGAGGTCGGATTCAACCCGGCCAAGGAACCGCCGAGCGAGGGCGGACCTACGCTTCCGACCATCCCCGAAACGATCCGGATTCCCCTCCCGTATCCGGAGTTCGTGCCGGTCCCGGAGCCGGGGCCGCCCGTCGACAACACCCGGGTTCCGCAAGAACCGCTGCCCGCGGACCCCTGTGACAATCCCTGCCCGGAGATCACAGACGTCCCCGACGTGCCAGGCGACCCCGGTTCTTCCGGATCCTCAGGCTCCGCGGGTCTGCCGTTCCCGCGGATCGAGATCGACCCGCAGCCCGAGACCATCCCGATTCCGATTCCCGGTGGTCCCGGGCCGGAGCCGCAGCCGGCGCCCGTCCCCGACGTACAGCCGGCCGAGCCCGGCGCTCTCACCCCGGCCACGGCCGTTCCGGCTGTCAGCGATGTCCGGCTCGTCGAGCAGCTCACCGGACGCGGATCGGAGAACCGCACCGACAAGCGGTGGCAGATCGACGGCACCGACCTGGGCATCATGTGGGAATCCGAACCGGGTGAGGTTGCGGTCGCCTTCGGTGACACCTTCGGCAACGACTGGAATCCGCCCGGCGCCAACGGCGAGGACTGGCGATCCAACGTGCTGGGTTTCAGCTCGGACGCCGACTTGTCCGACGGCATGACCATCGACAGCATGGTGCAGGACAGCCGGTGCCACGCCGCAGAGGTCATCGCCAGCCGGCACGTCGAGAACTACGAAACCACCACCATTCCCACGTCTGGCTTCGCGATCGGCGACCGTCAGTACATGACGTACATGTCGGTGAAGCGGTGGAGCCTGATTCCGGGCATGTGGTACACCAACTACGGCGGCATCGCCTACTCCGACGACAACGGTCAGACCTGGACCAAGTCGCAGCATGCCAAGTGGGAGAACTCGTTCGGAGCCCGGTTCCAGGTATCCGCGATGGTTCCGCACGGCGACTACGTCTACCTGTTCGGCACACCCAATGGGCGCGTCGGCACCATCGGCCTCGGCCGGGTTCCCACCGACCAGGTGCTCAACCCGACGGCCTACCAGTACTGGTCCAACGGCACGTGGACTCCCGGTTCACACAATCAGGCGACGCCGATCATGTCGGGCACGGCCAGTGAACTGTCGGTCCGCTACGACGAAGCCGCGGGTGTGTGGCAGATGGCTTACCTCGATCCGGCGCGTGGCGCCATCGTGCTGCGCGAGTCCCAGAGTCCGCAGGGTGCATGGTCCGAGGGTGCGGAACTGATCGACACATCCGATTACCCGAAGGCGTACGGCGGATTCATCCACCCGTGGTCCACATCCGACGACCTGTACTTCACGATGTCGGAGTGGGACAGCTACAACGTCTACCTGATGCACGCCAGCCTGGACTGATACGACCAGCTGTCGCTCAGTGCGCGGGGTGAAGCGCGACCTCGGTCGCCTTCACCACGAAGTAGGCGCGCATCCCCGGCACCAGATCGAGGGCGGCCACGGATGCGGCGGTGACATCCGCGCTCAGGTCGAGGCGTGAGTCGGTCTCACCGCGCACCCGGATCACCGGACCACGTGCCTCCAGCTCTCCGATGGTCACCGGGAACACGTTGCGTGGGCTGCCTTCCGGCTCGCGCAGGTGGATTGCCACTGCGCTCGGGGTGAACACGGCAACGCCCGCCGACTCCATGCCGGCGGATATGCCGGCCGTCCCCGTGACGCTGATGCCGGACGGGGTCGTCAAGGTGTCTCCGTGGATGCGGCCCTCGATCAGGTCGAGGCCGGCGAGCCGGGCGGCGAACCCACTGCGGGGACGGGCCAGAACATCGTGCACCGGACCGGATTCCACGATCCGGCCACCGTCGATCACGGCCACACGATCAGCCAGTGCCAACGCGTCGAGGATGTCGTGGGTGACGACGACGGCAGTGCATCCGGCCTCGCGGAGCACCCGCCGCAGCAACACCCGCAGCGCTGGAGCCGCCGTGACGTCGAGCGCCGACATCGGTTCGTCCAACAGCAGTAGGTGTGGGTCGGCTGCGAGTGCGCGGGCGACGGCGACGCGCTGCGCCTGACCACCCGAGAGTTGGCGTGGACGACGGTCCGCGAGTTCTACGGCATCGACTGCCTGCAACCACCGCTGTGCGATCTGTTTCGATTCGGCGCGGCTACGCCCCGCACTGCGAGGTGCGAATGCGACATTGGCCGCCGCGGTGAGGTGCGGAAACAGCAGCGCATCCTGGGCGAGCAGGGCCACGTTTCGCCGGTGCGGCGCGATCGCAACGCCCGTGGCCGTGTCGGTGAGTGTCCGGCCGTCGAGCTCGATCCTGCCGTCGTCCGGTGAGAGCAGCCCGGCCAGCATGGCCAGAACTGTGGACTTGCCTGCCCCGTTCGGTCCCAGCAGTGCCAGCACCTCACCGGGCGCGATCTCGAACGCGAGCTCGACGCCTCTTTCCGCGAGCCGTACGTCCGCCACGAGGCCGCTCATATCGCGGCCCGTGCGAGCCAGGTGCGAGAGAGCACCACGATGACGATTGCGACCACCACCAGTACAAGAGACAACGCGACCGCAGCATCCGCGTCGGTCTCACGCTGCAAATAGATCTCCAACGGCAGTGTTCGTGTGACTCCCTGCAGGCTGCCGGCGAAGGTGAGCGTGGCACCGAACTCGCCGAGCGCACGGGCGAAGGACAGCACGGCACCGGATATCAAACCCGGCAGGACCAGCGGCAACGTCACTCGCCGGAACACGGTGGTGGGGGCGGCTCCCAACGTGGCGGCGACGTCTTCGTAGCGTTGCCCGGCGGTGCGGAGTGCGCCCTCGAGGCTGACCACCAGGAAGGGCAGTGCAACGAATGTCTGTGCCAGCACCACGGCCATGGTGGAGAAAGCGATGCTCAGCCCGGCGACCTCGAGATACTCGCCGACCAGGCCCTGACGACCGAATGTGTAGAGCAGTGCGATGCCGCCCACCACCGGGGGAAGGACCATCGGTAGCAGTACCAGCGATCGAATCACGTGCAGTCCGCGAAACGAACTGCGTGCCAGCACCATTGCCATCGGTACTCCGATGACGATGCAGGCGAGTGTGCTGGCCGATGCGGTCTTCACACTCAGAGACAGTGCGGCCGTAGACGACTCGGAGGTGATCAGTTCACCGAAGCGCGACCAGTCGACGACCAGGAGCATCGCCACCAGCGGCAGCACGACGAACATGCTGCCCACAGCGGCGGGCACAAAGATCCAGGCGGGAAGCCCCGATCGTGCCCGTCCGCTGCGTACTGCGGTCACGGCTGTGCGAATCCTGCCTCCGCCAGCACGGCCTGGCCTTCCGGACTCAGGACCAGGTCGACGAAACGCTGCGAGGCTGCGTCGTCTGTCGCGTCCTCGAGAACCGCGATCGGGTAGGTGTTGACTGCGGAAGCGGATTCCGGGAAGGGCACCTCGGTTACCTTGTCGCCTGCCACCGCAGCGTCGGTGACGTAGACGAGTCCTGCGTCGGCCTGCCCGGACGTGACCTTGGCGAGGACGTCGGTGACCGAAGCCTCCTCGCTCACCTGCTTCACGTCGACCCCGGCGGATTCCTCGATGCGCTGTGTCGCCGAACCACACGGCACCTGCGGCGCACAAGTGACCACCAGGAGTTCGCTGCGAGTCAGATCCGCGAACGACTCGATGTTCTTCGGGTTGCCGGGCGCGGTCACGATGGTCAGGGTGTTGGCCACGAAATCGGCGGGTTCGCCCATCACCAGGCCCCCGTCCACGGCCTTGGTCATGTTCGCGTTGTCAGCGGAGGCGAACACGTCGGCGTCGGCACCCTGCTGTAGACGTGAGACCAGCGTCGACGATCCCGCGAAGTCGAAGACCACAGACGAGCCGGGGTTCTGCTCCTCGTACAGCTCACCGATCTCCGTGAAGGTCGACTTCAATGAAGCTGCGGCGAACACGGTCAGGGTGTCGGCGTCAGCTTCTTCGGTGCTGCAGCCGGACAGCACGACACCGGACACTGCAAGAGCTGCAATCAGACTCGAACTTCGTTTCATGTGTTCCCCCCAGGGGTCTCGACGACGACCGTTGTCGACTTGACGACGGCCACTGCCACGCTCCCCGGTTCGAGCCCGAGGTCGCGGACAGCTTCAGTGCTCATGAGCGAGACCACTCGGAATGGGCCGCACTGCATTTCGACCTGCGACATCACCTTGTCGCTGGTCACGTCGGTGACGATGCCGACGAAACGGTTGCGGGCCGAGGAATCCGAGCCCAGCAGATCCGGGGACGGCCCGGAGTTCGACCGCGCGAATGCCGCCAGATCCCGGCCGTCGACCACCTTGCGGCCGGAAGAATCTTTGTCGACGGCGAGGCTGCCGTTGTCGATCCACCGCCGGACGGTGTCGTCGCTGACACCGAGCAGGTCGGCGGCCTCCCGAATCCGAAACACGGTCATATCGGAATGATAGTTCCGCTGATACGGCTCTATCAAATCTTCATACCCGATTCTGCGGACCTTGAAATCGTCAGGTCCTGGTCGCCCTCGCAATTCCGGCAATGCGGATACGTGTCGGTGGATACCGTGGTTTCCGAACACTGTGGTTCCAAAGGCTCGTACGAAGGCGGTGGTGGCTCGTGCTGCGGTTCTATCTGATCGGATTCATCGGTCTCGCCCTCGGTGCAGTTGTCGTTGCTGCCACAGTGGGCGGTTGGGGGTGGTGGGCACTGGTCGTGCTGCTGGTCCTTCTGCTGGCCCTGGGGATCTACGACGTCGTCCAGACCCGCCATTCGGTGCTCCGTAACTACCCCGTGATCGGTCACATGCGCTACCTGCTGGAGAGCATTCGGCCCGAGATGCAGCAGTACTTCATCGAGCGAAACACCGACGGACGTCCCTTCTCCCGCGAGGTTCGCACCGTCATCTACGAACGCGCCAAGGGCACTCATGGGGAACAGTCGTTCGGCACCGAACGCTACTTGGAACAGGTCGGATACGAGTACCTCGTGCATTCCACCGCGCCCGTTCCTGGGCCGCAGGAACCGCCGCGGGTGTTGATCGGTGGGCCCGAATGCACGTCGAAGTACTCGATGTCGTTGCTGAACGTATCGGCCATGAGCTTCGGGTCGCTGTCCGGCAACGCACTACGGGCACTCAGCGGCGGCGCTGCCCGAGGAGGATTCGCACACGACACCGGTGAAGGCGGCCTCACCCCATACCACCTCGAAGGTGGGGCAGATCTGATCTGGGAAATCGGCTCCGGTTACTTCGGAACCCGAACCGACAAGGGATATTTCGCTCCCGACGAGTTCGCGGACAAGGCGGCGAACGAACGGGTCAAAATGATAAACCTGAAACTGAGCCAGGGTGCGAAACCCGGTATCGGTGGGGTATTGCCGGCCGCCAAGGTCAGCGCGGAGATCGCGGGCTACCGCGGGGTGCCCGCGCACGAAAAGTGCGTGAGCCCACCCGCGCATTCCGCTTTCAGCACACCACGCGAACTCATCCAGTTCATCGCCCGACTGCGGGAACTGTCGGGTGGTAAACCTACCGGTTTCAAGCTGTGCGTCGGTTCTCGCAGGGAGTTCTTGGCCATCTGCAAAGCCATGCTCTCCGAAGGAACGACACCGGACTTCATCGTTGTCGACGGCGCCGAGGGCGGTACCGCCGCCGCGCCGCTCGAGTACGAGGACAACATGGGCCTTCCGCTGACCAACGGACTCATGACCGTGCAGAACGCGCTCGTCGCGACGGGGCTGCGAGACCGAATCCGTATCGGCGCCAGCGGCAAGATCGCCACCGGACACGACATCGTCAAACGACTCATTCAGGGCGCCGACTACACGAATTCAGCGCGGGCGATGATGATGGCGGTCGGATGTATTCAGGCTCAGGCCTGCCACACCAACAAATGCCCGGTGGGGGTGGCCACCCAAGACCCGAAGCGCGCGCACGCACTGAACGTGCCCGACAAGACTGCTCGCGTCCACCGCTATCACGACGCCACCGTCGACCAGGCGGTGCAGATCATGTCCTCGCTGGGTGTGCGTGATCCGTCGGAGCTGTCCACGGACATGCTGAGGAAGAAGGTCTCACCGACCGTGGTCCGCTCCTACACCGAACTGTACGAGTGGCTTTCGCCCGGCGAGATGCTGGCCGATCCGCCCGAATCCTGGGCGGCCGACTGGGCGGCAGCGTCAGCGGATTCGTTTCGGCCTCAGTACACGTCGCGTACGTAACGCTTGTCCGCGTGTAGCTGCTTCATGAACAGCTCGGTGTCTTCTTCATCGAGGCGACCGTGGGTCCGCACCACCTCACGGAGGGTGGCGTCGACGTCCTTCGCCATTCGACTGGCGTCGCCGCAGACGTAGAAGTGCGCGCCGGCCTCGAGCCAGCTCCACACCCTGGCACCGTGCTCGCGGATTCGATCCTGCACGTAGATCTTCTGCCGCTGATCGCGGGAGAACGCCACATCGAGGTGGGTCAGGAACCCGTCGTCGCGCATCGCTTCCATCTCGTCGCGGTAGTAGAAGTCGGTCTCCTCGTGCTGCTCACCGAAGAACAACCAATTCTTGCCGGTGTGGCCGAGTTCCTTTCGCTCGTTGAGGAATCCACGGAAGGGGGCGATTCCGGTACCGGGCCCGACCATGATCATCGGCGTATCCGATGCGGAGGGTGGCCGGAAGTGCACCGACTTCTGCACGAAGATCGGAATCTCGGTGTCCTCGCAGTGGTCGGCAAGGAACGTCGAGCAGACACCGGTTCGGCTGAGTCCCTCGTGGTCGTAGCGGACGGCCGATACCGTCAGCTGCACCTCACCGGCATCCGTCTTCGGGCTGGACGAGATCGAGTAGAGTCGCGGCTGCAAGCGCTTGAGGATCGTCATCCACTCGTGAGCTTCCGCTTTCACTCCGAACTCGGCGATGACGTCCATCGCCTGCCGTCCCCACATCCATTGCTGCAGTGCAATTTTGTTGTTCGGCCGAAGCAATCGGGCAAGCTCGGTGTCGTGGGTCCGGTCCAGTAGGAAGCGG
>JAAZAD010000361.1 GCA_012514505.1 Rhodococcus sp. (in: high G+C Gram-positive bacteria)
ACGAGGTCGCAGACCCGGGCGACCTCAGGATCACTTGCGCGGTGGACGGCGAGGTGAAGCAAGACTCGAACACGGGAAGAATGCTGTTCTCCGTCGCCGAAATCGTGTCCTACATCAGCTCGTTCATCACCTTGGTACCGGGCGACCTGATCGCCACCGGCACCCCGGCGGGTGTCGGCGCTGCGTGTCAACCGCCTGAGTTCCTCACTCCCGGACGAGTCATGCAGTCCACGATCGCCGGGCTCGGACAGCAGGTCAACATGTGCGTGGCCGCAGCCGGCTGATCCGAGGCGAACGACATGCAGATCATCGAATTCTTCGACCGGGGTGCGCAACTGAACCCGAACAACGTCGCCTTCGTCGCTCCGGACGGAACTGGCGCGTTGACTTACGCTGAGGTCGAGTCGTTCACCCATCGTGTCGCGGCGGCTCTTCACCGCGATGGGTTCGGAGCCAATGCGCCCGTCGCGGTGCTGAGCCCCAACACGCCGGCACTGTTTCCCTGCGTGCTCGGCGTACTGCGGGCGGGCTGTTCGTGGGTCGCCCTGAACGCAAGGTCGACTCCGCATGACCTCGCCGCTTTCCTCGAGCTGGTGGGCGCTCGGATGCTTCTCCATTCGAAGACCATGGCCGACGTCGCTGCCGAGTGCCGTTCGGTCGTGGGCACACTCGAGCGCACCGTGGTCATCGAGGAGATAGATGACTGGCTGTGTCCGCGGGGTTCGCGGGTGGACCTGCCGCCACTGAATCCTGAGGCGATCGCCGGCTACTTCGGCACCGGAGGTACCACCGGCCGGTCAAAGGCCGTGGAAGTGCCACACCGAGCCTTCGAAACGATGATTCATGCGTTCAACACACATATGCCCGAGCATCGCCCGGTTCACCTCGTCGCAGCGCCCCTCACGCATGCGGCCGGAACGATGATCCTGCCGGTACTGAGCACGGGCGGGACCAACGTCGTCCATCGTGGGGTGGTGGCGGCCGAAATCCTCGAGTCGATCGAACGCAACCGTGTTACGCGACTATTCCTACCGCCCACCGCGATCTACAGCCTGCTCGCCGACCCGGCGGTCCGTACTGCCGACGTGTCAAGCCTGCGCTATTTCCTCTATGGCGCCGCGCCGATGTCGGTCGACAAGCTGATCGAAGCGCTTTGCGTGTTCGGCCCGGTGATGACCCAGGTATACGGGCAGACCGAGGTCCCGATGCTCTGCACATTTTTCGCCCCGGACGAGCATGCAGCCGCTGCAGCCAACCCGGATCTGCACAAGCGCCTGGCAAGCTGTGGACGCCCGTCGCTGGTCGCCAACGTCGCCGTGATGGGTGACGACGGTGGCCTGATGCCCCGGGGTGAGCGTGGTGAGATCGTGGTGCGCAGTTCGTTGCAGATGAAGGGGTATCACCGCGCGCCGGAGGAAACGCGCGCGGTGCGACGTCCAGGGGACTGGCACGCGACCGGCGACGTCGGCTTCCTGGATGAGGACGGGTATGTCTACCTGGTCGACCGCAAGCGAGACGTCATCGTCTCCGGCGGTTTCAATGTCTACCCCGGTGCGATCGAACAGGTCATCTGGGGCCATCCCGCCGTCCAGGATTGCGCGGTGATCGGGTTGCCCGACGAGAAGTGGGGCGAGCGGGTGACCGCCGTCGTCGAACTCAAAGAGGGCTGCTCGGTCGAAGCGGCGGAGCTGATCGGACTGTGCCGTGAGCGGTTCGGCGCTGTGCAGAGCCCGAAGGAAGTCATCTTCCGTGAGCTTCCGCGGTCAGCCGTGGGCAAGGTGCTCAAGCGGGTGTTGCGGGACGAATACTGGGCGGGCCGAACACGTCTCATCTAGGTGTTCAAAGTGCGGCCGACGGTCAGCCTCAGGTACGGAAGCTCGTCGACGGCAGGTTCAGGATCAAATCCGCTGCCCGCCAGGCGATCATCAACGTCGGGGCATTGGTGTTGCCCGACGTCACTTCCGGCATGACAGAGGCGTCGGCGACGCGAAGATTACTCAGCCCCCTGACGCGTAGGTGCGCGTCGACAACGGAATCGGGGTCGCTGTCTGTCCCCATCTTGCAGGTCCCGACCGGGTGAAACCAGGTGTTCACGTGCTGGCGGACATATGCGCGCAAATCCTTGTTGTCGCTCACCTGTGGTCCCGGCACCAGTTCGGAACCGGTCCAGTGCCGCAAGCCCCTGCTGGCAGCCAGTTCTCTGGACAGCCGGATGGCTTCGACCAGCCCGTCGACGTCGGAATCGTCGGCCAGATACCCGGGGTCGATGAGTGGGTTGTCCACCGGATCGGCGGTTTTCAGCGTGACGTGCCCGCGGCTTCGCGGCTTCAGCAGGCTCGGATAGAACGAGAAAGCCGAGCCGGGCTGTGCGTCCACCCCCGGTATCGGGACGTTGAGGATCCCGAACTGAACGCCAGGTGCGGTGGAATCTGAGTTGCAGAACAGGCCGACTTCACTGTGTTGGTTCGGGCCCGCGGGAATGGCCTGTCGGGATGTCCAGGTGATCGGTACCCCTGGGTGGTCGTGGAGGTTCTCACCGACCCCGGGCAGGTCCACCACGGGCGCGATGCCGAGGCCGCGTAGCGTGTCCGCAGGCCCAATACCCGAGAGGAGCAGGGCCTTCGGCGATTCGATTGCGCCCGCGGCGACGATCACTTCGGCGTCCACACCGACGACTTCATGTCGTCCACACCGCTCGTATTCCACGGCGGTGACTCGACCTCGCCGGTTCACCGCCAGGCGCAAGACGCGGGAGTTCGCCCGCACCGTGAGGTTAGGGCGTTGGAGAGCCGGCCGCAGAAACGCCGAGGCTGCGCTGCATCGGCGACCTTTCTCGACGGTGAGCTGGTTCCATCCGACACCCATCACGTTTCCACCGTTGAAGTCGTCGATGAACGGATACCCCGCATCGACAAGCCCCGCCACGGCAGCTTCGGAATGCGGGTTGCGCCGTTGCGGAATCGTCACCTTCAGCGGACCGCCGACGCCGCGGTGGGCCGGGTCGCCGCACGGGTAATCCTCCATGGCCCGAAACGCCGGCAACACATTCGAGTAATGCCATCCGGTATTTCCGAGCTCTGCCCATCTGTCGTAATCGGCCGGGATGCCGCGCATGTGCACCATCGAGTTCATCGAGCTCGAGCCGCCGAGGACTCTGCCGCGGGGCCAGGCGATCATCCGCCCCGCTGCGAACGGCTGCGGCACCGTCGAATAGCACCAGTCGATCTCGGAGCCGAGGGTCTCCAGCCATCGCGTCGGGTCTTTCACGCTGGCGAGGTCGTCATCGCTGCCGGCTTCCAGCACCAGCACCGACGCATCGGAATTCTCGGATAGCCGGTACGCCAGCACGCATCCCGCCGAGCCCGCGCCTACGACGACATAGTCAAACGACGCCATGAAATTCACCGTCCGAATCAGCCGGGGTATGCCGTCCCCGGATGTGCCGATGTTATAGGCGTACGGTGTACTCGGTCAACGGGCTCAGCGCTGCAGGATCGGCTTCAGCGCGTCGAGCACGGCGGGATCCTCGATGGTCGACGGCACCGGCTCCTCGCGACCGTCGGCGATGCCGCGCATCGTCTTGCGCAGGATCTTGCCGGACCGGGTCTTGGGCAGGGCAGGCACGACGTCGACGGTCCTGAAACACGCGACGGCGCCGATGTTGTCGCGCACGGCCGCGACCAGTTCGTCGGCCAGCCGGTCGGTGGGAGCGCCGGCCTTGAGCACGACGAACCCGCGCGGCACCTGGCCCTTGATCTCGTCGGCGACGCCGATGACGACGCACTCGGCCACGGCCGGATGCGCAGCCAGCACCGCCTCGAGCGAACCCGTCGAAAGGCGGTGTCCGGCAACGTTGATCACGTCGTCGGTGCGTCCGAGCACGAACAGGTAGCCGTCCTCGTCGACATATCCGCCGTCGCCGGTGAGGTAGTAGCCGGAGAACGCCGAAAGGTAGGACGCGACGTAGCGGTCGTCGTCGCCCCACAGCGTCGAGAGCGTCCCCGGCGGCAGCGGCAGCCGGACGACGATCGACCCCTCGTGGCCGGGCGGCACCGGCTCCCCGTGCTCGTCGACGACCTGCACGTCGTAGCCGGGCATCGGGACGCTGGG
>JAAZAD010000362.1 GCA_012514505.1 Rhodococcus sp. (in: high G+C Gram-positive bacteria)
CGAGAAGATCTGTTGGGCGTTGTCGGACGCGTACCACGAGGTCGAGGGCGGGCACGTCCGCATCTACAAGGCGGACGAACTGGCCACCAAGCTCGTCGCGGCCGGTTTGACGGTGCGCGGCACCGACCACGCACACGCTCTGCACTCGCCGTACTGGTGGCTCAAATGTGCGGTCGGCGTCGACAACGAGCAGAATCCGCTGACCAAGGCCTACCACAAGATGCTCGTGTGGGACCTGATGGAAGGTCCGTGGCTGACCCGGACTGCGGAGAAGCTCCTCGATCCCGTCATCGGTAAGAGTGTCGTGTTCTACCTCGAGAAGCCGGGTGCATCCGGTGCGCCGCAGTGAGTTCCATCGCCGGGTGATCCCGGAGGTTCCGGGTGTGCTGTCGCGCGACGAGTGCTATGCGACAGGGCAGGCGATTGCGCGCATGCAGGAGCCGTCCGGGGCGATTCCCTGGTTCCCGGGTGGTCACACGGATCCGTGGGATCACGTCGAGTCCGCAATGTCGTTGACGGTCACCGGGCTGCGCGAGGAAGCGTCGGCCGCCTTCGGGTTCCTTCGCCGTACACAACGTCCCGACGGTTCATGGCCCGTGAAGTTCCGGAACGGGGTCATCGAGAACACCGATACCGACAGTAACTTCACCGCCTACATCGCGGTGGGGGTGTGGCACCACCATCTCGTGACCGGCGACCGGATGTTCATGTCCGAGATGTGGCCGACCGTGCGAGCCGCGCTCGACCATGTCGTCGACATGCAGTTTCCCGGCGGGCATATCGCGTGGGCGCGTGGGTCGGGCGGACTCGTCGACGAGGCGTTGCTCACCGGATGCGCCAGTATCCACCAGAGCTTGCGGTGCGGGATTCAGCTCGCAGAACTCATCGACGACCCGCAGCCGGAATGGGAAGTGGCGCTGTATCGACTGGGGCATGCGTTGCGCAGGCACCCCGAGGTGTTCACGCCGAAGCCCGAATACTCGATGGACTGGTACTACCCGATACTCGGTGGCGCGTTGCGAGGCCCCGAAGCCCATCGTCGCATCCGCGAGCGATGGGCCGACTTCGTCGTGGACGGGCTCGGTATCCGCTGTGTCGACCACAAACCGTGGGTGACCGGCGCGGAGACGTGTGAGCTCGTCCTCGCGCTCGATGCCCTCGGTGACAGCGAACGAGCACACGAGTTGTTCGCGTCGATGCAGCACCTGCGCGACCCGGACGGTTCGTACTGGACGGGCCTTGTCTACGACGACGGTAAGCGGTGGCCCGTCGAGGTCAGCTCGTGGACGAGCGCGGCAGTGATCCTTGCGGCGGATGCGCTGTCGCGGACGACCGGCGGCAATGCGGTGTTTCGTGATGCCGCAGTGCCGCCGGGACAGGTGGGTCGTGATCGCTGCACCGAGCACTGCGAGGTGTTCGTTCGAGGGAGCCGTTAAGAGCCGACGACCCCTCCGGTGCGTTCGAGCACTCGCAATGATCCGGTGACCGAGACTTCGGTGAACTCCCCACTGTCGAGTGCGCGGCAATAGATCTCGTACGGGGGGCGCCCGCCGTCGGCGGGGTCGGGGAACACATCGTGGATGATCAGGGCGCCTCCGGGCTCCACCCATCGTGCCCAGCCCGAGTAATCGGCCTGCGCCGCTTCGCTGCTGTGCCCGCCGTCGATGAAAACGAAGGCGAGCGGCGTCTGCCAGAACGCGGCGACCTGAGGTGACCTACCCACGATCGCGACGACGTGCGATTCGAGTTCGCCGTCGGAGAGGGTGTGCCGCATTTTCCCGACCGTATCCAGCTTGCCGGTATGCGGGTCGACCAGCGACGAATCGTGGTACTCCCAGCCCGGTTGGTGTTCTTCGGAGCCGTGGTGGTGATCGACGGTGACGATGGTGCCGCCTGTCGCTTTCGCCGCCTCGCCCAGATACACCGTGGAG
>JAAZAD010000363.1 GCA_012514505.1 Rhodococcus sp. (in: high G+C Gram-positive bacteria)
CCGAGGCGATGATCGACGCCGGCGTCGGGATGGGACTTCCTCGCACCACGGTCTCGGAGTTGGTCGCACAGACGATGGTGGGCGCCGGGGCGATGCTCGATCGCTCCGGAGAGGGCGCAACCGAACTTCGTGCGGCTGTGACTTCCCCGGGCGGGACGACTGCTGCTGCCGTGCGTCAACTCGAATCGAATGGCCTCCGACGTGCATTTTTCGATGCTTTGGAGGCTGCAAAGCAGCGTTCGGAGGAGCTCGGCGCAACATCCGAATGAATATTCGATTGCCCACACCCGTCGCAGTAACCCCATTGGTCCCGCTAAACTCGGGTCAGCACGTGCGTGTCTGTTCCGCCGGAGGGGAAGCCGGCGGCGCGGACGTGCCGGAGGTATGTGGTTGATGACGTCTGCAAAGAAGCCGTCGAAGGGTGCGCTCTCCGACGGACAACCGGCTGTAGCCGGAACGCAATTTCTCACGGTCGCCGAAGTGGCGACCCTGATGAGAGTTTCGAAGATGACCGTGTACCGGTTGGTGCACAGTGGTGAACTGCCGGCGGTACGCGTGGGACGTTCGTTCCGCGTGCACGCCAAGGCGGTCCACGACTATCTCGAAACCTCGTACTTCGACGCCGGCTGACACAGCGACGACGAAGTGGCGAACCCTCGGTTTCTCCCGAGTGGGCTCGCACCGGTACGATGGGTGACTGTCGTACCAGCCGGCTGGTGTCGTAAGGCGCCGAGCTTGTTGAAGCGAGCCCGGGCGCCAGCAGTAGGCGCAGGCGTGCGCGAATGGCGTGCGCAGGAACGCTAGAGAAGAACGTGAGGGACACCCGCTATGGGTTCAGTGATCAAGAAGCGCCGTAAGCGCATGTCGAAGAAGAAGCACCGCAAGCTGCTTCGCCGTACCCGAGTTCAGCGTAGGAAATTGGGTAAGTGATCCGACTCTCGGATCTCGACGCCTGAATGCCCGTCACCCGTTGTGGTGGCGGGCATTCGTCGTTTCGGGCGAAGGTTCCAGAGCCCGGAAAGTACGTGTGGGAGGCATCACAGTCGACCTCGTCGTATGGTGGACGCAACTCACAACGAATTCGGGGGTGTTGCTGGCTGTGGGCGACGAGACTGGTAAGGGACACGCGGGCGTTCCGCGTGTCGTGATGGTGACGGGCGCGAGCCGGTTTCTCGGGGGCTATCTCGTTACGCGCTTGGCGCAGGATCCGAGGATCGAGCGCGTGATCGGTGTGGACACGACCGCGCCGAGCAAGGACATGTTGCGGCGTATGGGGCGCGCCGAGTTCGTTCGCGCAGACATTCGGAATCCCCTGCTCGGCAAGGTGGTCCGCAACGCCGAAGTCGACACGGTCGTGCATGCGTCGACGTTGACCAGCGCACCCAAGTCGGGCAGCCGGGCCACGATGAAAGACATGAACGTGATCGGCGCGATGCAGTTGTTCGCGTTGTGCCAGAAGGCGCCGAGCGTACGGAAGGTGGTCCTCCGTTCGACGGCGGGTGTATACGGATCCACCTCGAAGGACCCGGCCAAGTTCACCGAGGAGATGGGCGCACGGCGCCGTCCGACCGGTGCCTACGCGCGGGACTGCATCGAAATCGAGGGATACCTACGAGGTCTGGGCCGCCGCCGGCCCGATGTCGATGTTTCGATTCTGCGTCTCGCACCGGTCGTGGGTGCGGGGCTCAACGCCACGGTGGCCCGGTACATCACGTCACCTGTGGTGCCGACCATCATCGGTCGGGACGCTCGGCTGCAGTTCCTCCACGAAGAAGACGCGCTGAGTGCCCTCGAACGTGCGACGGTGGCTGGTCCGCCCGGCACCTACAACGTGGCCGGGGACGGTGTGGTCATGCTGTCGCAGGCCATTCGCCGCGCCGGGCGTATCGAGGTGCCGATGCCCACCACACTGTTTCGCAGCGCTGGGCGTGCGGTGATGGGGCCGATCATGCGCTCGTTCGCGGCGGAGCAGCTCGAGTACTTTCAGTTCGGGTGCGCGCTCGATACCACCCGCATGAGATCCGAGCTCGGCCTCGAACCCAGGTGGACCACGATGCAGACACTCGACGACTTCTTGCATGCCTCCGGGGTCAGGCCGATCCTGACACAGGACTGGATCGATTCTGCCGAGGGTGCGTTGCTCTCTCTGGCCGGTGCACCGCAGAAGGGGGCAAGGTGAACGACATGGCGAAGGTCATTCCGTTGCATGGGGAACTCGGTCGTGGCGGCGACATGGACGCGCGCAGGGCAAGTGAGAATCGGCATCCTTCCGGGTTTGTCGAACCCACATCCATCGCGGAAACGACGCTCGTGAGTACTGGCGGAGTATCGGAATTGCCCCAGTCGAGTCTGGAGCAGTCCATCGCCGATTCGGTACGGGCATCTCTCGCGGATCAGATCACCGGCGGCGCCGATTTCCTGCGGAAACGACTGGCCGGTGACTACTTCGTCGACGACTTCGGCTTCGATCAGCATTTCGCGGAGAACGTGGCGTTGCCTCTGCTGCGGCCCCTGTTCGAAAAGTGGTTCCGTGTCGACGTCGTGGGGATCGAGAACCTCCCGGTCGACGGAGCTGCACTGGTGGTGGCCAACCACGCGGGTGTGGTGCCTATCGACGGCCTCATGACCTCCGTAGCGGTACACGACCACCACCCGACGAATCGGCACCTACGAATGTTGGCGGCGGACCTGGTGTTCGAGCTGCCGGTTGTCTGCGATCTGGCCCGCAAGGCCGGGCACACGCTGGCGTGCACTCCTGACGCCGAGCGGCTGCTGTCGGACGGTGAACTGGTGGCGGTGTTCCCAGAGGGGTTCAAAGGGATCGGGAAACCGTTCAGCGAACGCTACAAATTGCAGCGTTTCGGGCGCGGCGGTTTCGTGTCGGCGGCCATGCGAACCGGAGCGCCCATCATTCCTTGCTCGATCGTCGGGTCGGAGGAGATCTACCCCAAGATCGGCGACTTGACTCCGCTCGCCAGGCTGATGGGCATGCCGTACTTTCCGATCACCCCACTGTTCCCGCATTTCGGGCCACTCGGCATGATTCCGCTGCCGTCGAAGTGGACGATCGAGTTCGGCACTCCCATCGTCACCGACACCTATGATGCGTCGGCCGCCGAGGACCCGATGGAACTCTTCGAGGTCACCGACCACGTGCGCGAGACCATTCAGCAGACGCTCTACCGGGCACTTGCGCGCAGGCGCAACGTCTTCCTGGGCTGACGTCCACGAGCGGTCCGGTGCGTTTTCAGTAGGGCCGCGATCGGGTGAAGCGAACTCAGCCCTGGTGCTCGCGCCGACGCGCCACTGCCGCTGCCAGCGCACCGCCCGCAGCGCCCAATGCGAGTGCGCTGGGGACGCCGATCTTCGCGGCCTTGCGGCCGGTGCGGAAGTCACGGATTTCCCATCCGCGGTTCTTCGCGACTTCCCGTAGGTCGGCGTCCGGGTTGACCGCGACAGCCGTCCCCACGAGCGACAGCATCGGCACGTCGTTGTGGCTGTCCGAGTAGGCGGCGCACCTTCTGAGGTCGAGGCCTTCGCGAACTGCCAATGCGCGAACTGCGTGAGCCTTGCCGAGCCCGTGCAGGATGTCGCCGACAAGTCGGCCGGTGAAGACGCCGTCCTTGCTTTCGGCGACGGTGCCGAGGGCGCCGGTGAAACCCAATCGTTTGGCGATGACCTGGGCCAGTTCGACGGGTGTGGCGGTAACGAGCCACACCTGTTGCCCGGCATCGAGGTGCATTTGAGCCAGAGCGCGGGTGCCCGGCCAGATCTTGTCGGCGATCACCTCGTCGTAGATTTCCTCGCCGAGCCGAGTCAACTCTTCGGTGGAGCGGCCGGCAACGAACGACAGCGCCTTCTCGCGGCCCGACGACACGTCGTCGCTGCTCTCCTTGCCGGTCACACGGAACTTGACCTGTTTCCAGGCGAAATCCATCAGGTCGGAGGTCTGCAGGTACTTGCGGGACGCCAGGCCGCGAGCGAAGTGGATGATCGATGCGCCCTGCACCATCGTGTTGTCGACATCGAAGAACGCGGCGGCTGTCAGGTCCAGCGGGACGTCGGGCGTCCCGCTCTCGGCCAACTCGACATCTTCGTCCTGCAGTGCGAGAGCCGCGTCCGCGCTCGCCTCACCGGCGAGGTTGGCCCGAACTTCTGCCTCGCTGGGGCCGAGTGGACTTCTGAAGTGCCGACGGCCCGGAAGGATGATCCCTGCAAGCCCAGCGCCGAAACCCGATCCGTTCGGTAGTGATCGCGATGGCACTCGCACCTCCCGTTGTTGCGGCCCCGCTGTACTCATAGCAGCCTATCCCCTGGAAACGGGGTACAACCGCTGGACGCCGCGAGTGCTGGACGTGTGTGACGTTCGTCTCGGGCAGAATCGGTCCCTGCGGGCATGCCGGCAGCCGCAGTCGCTGACGGTGGGTGGGTCGAATTACTCGACGCAGACGAATGGAGTGTGGGTACCAGCATGACCGAGAGCAATCATGAGGTGACCCTTCTCGTCAGGGAAGGGTGTGGTGCGTGTGAGCCCGTCCTGGAGCGGTTGCAATCGCTGTGCAGCGAGTTCGGGCTGGACGTGACGTGCATCGACGTCGACGAGGTGGCGAGCCGGGACCCGGAGCTGCGCGCCGAGTTCGGGGATCGACTACCTGTCGTTCTGCTCGATGGAAGAGAGCACAGTTACTGGGACGTCGACGAAGAACGCCTTCGGAAGGATTTGCGCAAGTAAGTCCACCCTAAATCGGGGATTGGGTGACGTTCCGCAGGTGGGAGCACATCTGGCGGGTCCGAAGCAACTTTGTGCATGGGTTCACAAGCAGTTACCGTGGTGTGAACATTGCCCCGGAGCATCGTGAAGATCGGCGTGTGCGCTGATCGGACGAGGAGCCTACGACGTGACCGAACAGCACCCGACGCAGGGGCGACCTCTCGCTGGCGTCTCCGGCGCTGAGGGCCTGTCGGCGGCCACGCCGGAGTTACGCGACATCCCCCAGGCTACGGTCACCCGGTTGGCGGCTTACCTGCGGGTCCTGGGTCTGCTCGTAGATCAGGGCACACACATCGTTTCCAGTGAGGAACTGGCGGCCGCTTCCGGTGTCGGATCGGCCAAGCTTCGCAAAGACCTGTCGTTCCTCGGACCGAACGGGGTGCGTGGGGTCGGATACGACGTCAGCCGCCTCCGTGGACGCATCGAGCAGACGCTCGGCCTCGACCGCGGTCACAAGGTCGTGCTCGTCGGCGCCGGAAACCTGGGTCAGGCTCTCGCCGGATACGGCGGATTCGGACGGCGTGGTTTCGAGATGGTCGGCTTGTTCGACATCGATCCCGCCGTGACCGGAACACAGGTCGGTGATCTCGCCGTTCGTCACATCGACGAGCTCGACCAGGCGTGCCGTGAGCTCGAAGCCACCATCGGCGTGATAGCCACACCGGACGACGCAGCGCAGGACGTTTGCGACCGACTCGTCGGTGCCGGGCTCGATTGCATCCTCAGCTTTTCGGCCACCTCCCTCGACGTACCGGAACACGTCGAGTCGCGGCGCGTCGACCTGGCAGTCGAGATGCAAGTTCTTTCGTTCAACAGTGCACGCAACACCGGCCAGGTGCCGGTCTCGCCCCCTGCTCTCGATCACACCGAGCCACGCACCCAGGTTCGCATCGGTCATGCCGCACACGTCCCGTCCGCCGCAAAAAGAAACGGATCAGTGATTGCCCCGTGAGTGTTCTGCTTGTCGGGATCTCGCACCGGAGCGCCCCCGTCCCCGTGCTGGAACGGGTTGCCGTCGCCGATACCGACCGTCCGAAGCTGACGGACAAGCTGATGGCCTCCGAGCTCGTCTCCGAGGCGATGATCATCTCCACCTGCAACCGCATCGAAATCTATGCGGTTGTCGACGCGTTCCACGGCGCACTGTCCGAGATCGGTGAACTCCTCGCCGACCATTCCGGGCTCGATGTTGCCGAGCTTCACCGTCATGCGTACGTCCGGTACAGCGAGGCAGCGGTCGAGCACTTGTTCGCCGTGGCGAGCGGCCTGGACTCGATGGTTGTCGGAGAACAGCAGATCCTCGGTCAGATTCGGGCCGCCTACGCGGCCGCAGACACCCAGCAGGCGGCCGGCCGCACCCTCCACGAACTTGCACAGCAGGCGCTGCGTGTCGGCAAGCGTGTTCACACCGAAACGGGAATCGACTCGGCGGGTTCGTCCGTCGTGTCGGTGGCACTCGACCGCGCAGGCAAGTTGGTCGACGGCCTCGCGGGTCGTACCGCCGTGGTGGTCGGAGCAGGGGCGATGGGTGGGCTTGCAGTCGCGCACCTCAGTCGTGCCGGCATTGCGCGGATTCTGGTGGTCAACCGCACCCTCGAACGCGCCCAGCACCTCGCGGACACAGCCCGCTCGAACGGGGTCGACTCCCAGGCTTACGACCTCGATTCCCTGGCCGAGACGGTGGCGCAGGCAGACGTGCTCGTCACGTGCACCGGAGCGGTCGGCACCGTCGTCACGCTCGCGGACACGCACCGTGCTCTGGCAAAGGCCGACCGTGCTGCCGGCCGCCAACTCGTGATCTGCGATCTCGGCTTGCCTCGCGACGTGGAACCCGCGGTGGCCGGGCTCCCGGACGTGACCGTCCTCGACATGGAGTCGCTCCAGCGCGACCCTGCGGCCGGTGCCGCAGCCTCCGACGAGGACGCCGCACGCGGAATCGTTGCCGCTGAACTGTCCGGCTACCTCGCCGGGCAGCGTCAGGCCGAGGTCACTCCGACCGTCACCGCACTGCGGCAGCGGGCCGCCGACGTGGTCGAGGCGGAGCTTCTCCGGTTGGACTCACGCCTGCCCGATCTGGACGATCCCGAACGTGACGAGGTGGCGCGGACGGTTCGCCGCGTCGTCGACAAGCTTCTGCACGCCCCGACGGTTCGGGTGAAGCAGTTGGCCGTGACTCCGGGCGGTGATTCCTACGCTGCCGCGCTACGCGAACTGTTCGAACTCAGCCCCGGCACGGCCGAGGCCGTCGCGAAGCCGTCCGAGTTGAGCGCGTCGGGTCTGGCCCAGTTCGGTCTCGGCGTTGCCGACGGGCTGGTGGCTGGGGAGGATCCCCGCGCCCGCCGATTCACGGTGGCCGATGACGCATCCGTGCAGAACGAGGCCGATGATGAGGGAGAGGAGTCCCGATGAGCGTAGTGGGAACCCGGACCCTGCGGATCGGTACGCGAGGAAGCATTCTCGCAACGACGCAAGCTGCGACAGTGCGTGACGCGTTGATCGCGGCGGGCCACGATGCCGAGCTGGTGATCATCTCGACCAAGGGCGACCAGTCCACCGATCCTGTCGAGAAGATCGGTGTCGGCGTCTTCACCGCAGAGCTGCGTGAGGCGCTCCTCGACGGTCGGGTCGATGTGGCCGTGCACTCGTACAAGGATCTCCCCACCGCCCAGGACGAGCGTTTCGTCATTCCGGCGGTGCCGCCGCGGGAAGACCCACGGGACGCGCTCGTCGCACGAGACGGGATGGTGCTCGGTGAGTTGCCGCCCGGGTCGAAGATCGGCACCTCGGCGCCTCGGCGTGTATCGCAGCTGCGCGCACTCGGGCTCGGCCTCGAGATTCTTCCGTTGCGGGGCAACTTGCAGCGCCGCCTCGGCAAGGTCGATTCCGGTGAACTCGACGGCGTGATTCTCGCCCGCGCCGGTCTCTCGCGCATCGGGCGCCTCGATCTGGTGACCGAATCGATCGAGCCGGTACAGATGCTGCCCGCGCCGGCACAGGGTGCGCTGGCCGTCGAATGCCTCGCCGAAGACACTGCGCTCGCTGCGGTCCTCGCGGAGTTCGACGACGCCCTCACCCGTGCCGCCATCACCGCGGAACGTGCTTTGCTCGCTGAACTCGAGGCCGGCTGTACGGCGCCGGTCGGGGCCATCGCGGAGGTCGTCGAATCACTCGACGACGACGGTCGTGTCTTCGACGAATTGTCCCTACGCGGCTGCGCTGCTGCCGTCGACGGGTCCGATGTGATTCGTGCGAGTGCTGTCGGAGCACCCGACCGTGCCGACGAGCTGGGCAGATCCGTTGCCCGTGAACTTCTCGAGCGAGGCGCTCGCGACCTGATGAACGTGACCGAGGGTGGTGATGCCGATGTTTGACGAGCGATGTCTGAAGACGAGCGAGCCTGCCGGCCGGCCACCAGGTCTGCCCGCCTACACCCTGTACCTATCTCGACACATGAGCACACTGGAGAATTACCGATGAGCCGAGTCCGCAAGAACGCCCCCGGACGGATCCTGGTCGTAGGGTCCGGCCCCGGTGACCCGGCCCTGCTCACGGTGCATGCGCGGAACATCCTCGCCGCAGCGCGTCTGGCCTTCACCGACCCGGACGTCGACAAGGGAGTCACCGCTCTCGTCGGCACCGATCACGGTGTGGACGCCGAGAGCGGCGAACCGATCGCCGAGGTGCGCCCGGCACTGGGTGAGCCGTCCGAGGTTGCCAAGACTCTCGTCGCCGAGGCGAAGAACGGCCACAACGTGGTGCGGCTGGTATCGGGCGACCCACTGACCACCGATTCGGTGATCGCCGAGGTCACCGCTATTGCCCGCACTCAGGTGCAGTTCGAGATCATTCCCGGGCTCCCGTCGTCGTCCTCTGTTCCCTCGTACGCGGGTATGGCACTGGGCTCCGGCCACACCGAAGCGGACGTGCGCGGAGAGGTCGACTGGTCGGCACTCGCGGCAGCGCCGGGACCGCTCGTTCTGCATGCCACGTCCGCCCATTTGGCGGAGACCGCGAGCGCACTCGTCGAGCACGGTCTGGCGCCGCAGACCCCGGCCGCGATCACCGTGAACGGCACGACCCGCCAGCAGCGCACCGTCGAGGCCACTCTCGCCACGCTCAACGACGCAGGCTCGGAACTGGTCGGTTCGCTCGTCGTCACCGTCGGCAAGGTGGTGTCGCACCGCAACAAGATGTCCTGGTGGGAATCGCGTGCCCTGTACGGCTGGAAGGTCCTGGTGCCGCGCACCAAGGATCAGGCCGGCGATATGAGCGACCGCCTCGTCACCCACGGTGCGATCCCGATGGAAGTTCCGACCATCGCGGTCGAGCCGCCCCGCAGTCCCGCCCAGATGGAGCGGTCCGTGAAGGGGCTCGTCGACGGTCGCTACCAGTGGGTGGTGTTCACCTCCACCAACGCGG
>JAAZAD010000364.1 GCA_012514505.1 Rhodococcus sp. (in: high G+C Gram-positive bacteria)
ACGCTGATCGTCATTCCCAACGACCGTCTGCTTCAGCTCGGCGACGCGGCTGTGAGCCTGATGGACGCATTCCGCAGCGCGGATGAAGTGCTCCTCAATGGTGTTCAGGGCATCACCGACCTCATCACGACCCCGGGTCTGATCAACGTCGACTTCGCAGACGTGAAGGGGGTCATGTCGGGTGCCGGAAGTGCATTGATGGGTATCGGATCGTCACGCGGCGAAGGCCGGGCGATCAAGGCAGCCGAGGCGGCCATCAACTCCCCCCTGCTCGAGGCGTCGATGGAAGGTGCCCGCGGGTGTTTGCTGTCGATTGCCGGCGGTAGCGACCTCGGTCTGTTCGAGATCAACGAAGCAGCCTCCCTTGTGCAAGAGGCGGCCCACATCGATGCGAACATCATCTTCGGTACCGTCATCGACGATTCATTGGGAGACGAGGTTCGGGTCACCGTGATCGCTGCCGGATTCGACGGCGGCACCCCGACACGCAACCCTGTCGAGGCAGGCGCCGTCGGCCGGAACGCCATCGGCGCGGGTCGTGCCGGCGAGGTGTCGGATCGCGAGCGTGAACGTCCTGTCGCAGAGCCGGTTTCGGTCACGCGTGAGACGATCTCGTCGCCTTCGGGTTCGAACTCGGGTTCCCACCACGGCTCGGGTAACCTTCCGCCCGCCGCTGCTCGTGGTGAACAGCGCAGTGCGCCGATGGTGGAAGAAGACGGCGAAGACGATGTGGACGTGCCGTCCTTCATGCGTCGTTGAACAACGCTGCCGCAATGAATCCCGAGATGCGCGGTATTCGGGTCCGTCGAGTCGTCACCTCGCGAACAGGTGGTGCCTCGACGGCCCCATACGATTCGTTCAATCTGGGTGACCACGTCGGTGACGATCCCGGGGCAGTGGACGCGAACCGGCGTCGGCTGGCACGCGAGATCGGTGTGCCGTTCGATCACCTGATCTGGATGGAGCAGATCCACAGTCGTACCGTGACAGTGGTTTCGGGTCCATTGGACAAGCCGGTGGAGGCGACCGACGCGTTGGTCACCACGGTTCCGGGATTGGCGTTGGCGACCCTCAGTGCCGACTGTGTTCCCATACTCCTGTCGGACGACGAGGCCGGCGTGGTTGCCGCCGTCCATGCAGGACGAATCGGCGCACGGATCGGAATCGTGCCGCGGGTACTCGACGTGATGGTCGAGCAGGGCGCGCGGCGGGATCGGATCGGTGCGTTCCTCGGGCCCGCCGCGAGCGGACGTCAGTACGAAGTTCCGGCTTCGATGCAAGCCGATGTCGAGCGTCATCTGCCGGGTAGCGCAACTCGCACGGCCAAGGGCACGCCGGGGCTCGACCTACGAGCGGGTCTGCGCAAGCAGCTCATCGACTCGGGGGTGGCGAGCGTCGGGGAAGATCCTCGTTGCACGATCGAAGATCGGACGTTGTTCAGCCATCGGCGTGAGGCGCCGACCGGAAGAATCGCCGCAGTCATCTGGATGGATTCCGTCGACACTGGTGCGGAAGGCGAGTAGCGACGTAATGGGCAGGGCAGAAGACATCGCGTCCGCACTGGCGTCGGTTCGCGAAAGGCTTTCCTCCGCATGCGTAGCCGCCGGCCGCGACCCGGCCGACGTGCAACTCCTTCCTGTCACGAAGTTCTTTCCCGAATCGGACGTGCGCATTCTGTACGATTTGGGTTGTCGGGAATTCGGTGAGTCGCGGGAGCAGGAGGCGAGCAGCAAGATCGATACCTTCACCTCGAAACTGCCCGACGCGGATGTTCGCTGGCACATGATCGGACATCTGCAGCGCAACAAGGCGAAGTCGGTCGCGAGATGGGCACACGCGATCCATTCCGTCGACAGCCCTCGTCTGGTCACCGCGCTGGGGAAGGCGACCACGATCGCGATCGACGAGGGCCAGCGGACAGAACCGCTCGAGGTCTTGTTACAAGTGAGCCTCGACGACGATCCGCAACGTGGGGGAGTGCCGCTCGACGAACTGGAAGAACTTGCTGCCCAGGTGGAATCGACGTCGGCTCTGACATTGTCGGGTTTGATGGCAGTACCCCCGCTCGGTTCGGACGCCGAGACCCAGTTCGAGCGACTCGCAGTGATTCACGACAGCTTCCGCGAGCGCCATCCGGATGCGATCAACCTTTCGTCCGGTATGACCAATGATCTCGAACATGCTGTGCGACATGGTTCGACCTGCGTGCGTGTCGGTACCGCGCTGTTGGGATCTCGCCCTATAGCCTCGAAGTGATCGCCGAGGTGATCGCCCAACCCGTCCCACTGCGAGCGGTCGTAGTCGGAACAAAGTCCGTCGCGCCAAGGAAGGTCGATCAATGAGTAACCTGCACAAGTTCAAGGCTTACTTCGGCATGGTTCCCCTCGACGACTACGAGGACGACTACCTGGATGAGCCGGACACCCGCCGGCCGGTCCGTGGCGGTCGCGATCCCTACCTCGACCGTGACGACCGCGATTTCGCGGAGCCTGGGTTCGCGAAGGGCGGCTACGGCCCGTCCCGGCACGACGACCTCGACGACGAGTTCGATCGCTACGACACGGTGCCCCGCCACACCGCCCGTGCAGAATCTCTTCGCTCGGTGCGCCCGGGTCCGGGATCGCCGGCTCGTGTCGGTGCCACACGTGGCGCCCTGGCCGTCGACTCGCGGCCCGAGCGTGTGGAGGCCCGACGCGGACCCCTGTTCGACGAGGGCGGTCCACTGTCGAAGATCACCACACTCCGCCCGCGCGACTACGGCGAGGCCCGCACGATCGGTGAGCGTTTCCGTGACGGTACGCCGGTCATCATGGATCTCGTCGAGATGAGCAACGCAGACGCGAAGCGTCTCGTCGACTTTGCCGCAGGTCTGGCCTTCGCGCTCCGTGGCTCTTTCGACAAGGTGGCCACCAAGGTCTTCCTGCTGTCGCCGGCGGACATCGACGTGTCGGCCGAGGAACGTCGTCGCATTGCGGAGACCGGCTTCTACAGTCAGAAATAACTCAGAGGACGCGGGAGCAGCGAACGTGACGCATCTCACCGATGCTGTATCGGCGGGATTCGGTGTCCTTTTGATCGGCCGACGAATGTCGGGCAGAGTGTGGGTGTGGCCTTGTTCTCGGTGATCTACCTGTTGCTGTTCATCTTCTGGCTTCTGCTCATCGGAAGAATCGTTGTCGAGTTCATTCGCAACTTTGCGCGGGACTGGCATCCGACCGGGTTCGTGGTCGTTGTCCTCGAAGCGATCTTCACGGTGACCGATCCACCGGTCAAGCTTCTGCGTCGATTGATCCCGCCCATTTCATTGGGTGGCGTTCGTCTCGATCTGTCGATCATGGTTTTGCTGTTTATCGTGTTCATCCTGATGTCCGTGGTTCAGGCGCAGGCGCGAGCGACGGGAATGGTGTGACAGAATGGACCCGATGCACCAGTGGTGGTCCGCCATTGCGTACGATGCGTTGTAACTGAATGCTTGCTAGACCGCCTTAATGACGCGTGAAGGGATCCTTCCATGCCGCTGACTCCAGCTGATGTGCACAATGTCGCGTTCAGCAAGCCTCCCATCGGGAAGCGTGGCTACAACGAAGACGAGGTCGACGCCTTCCTCGATCTCGTAGAGCAAGAATTGACACGTCTGATCGAGGAGAACGCCGACCTGCGCCAGCGTGTCGGCGAGCTCGACAAGGAGTTGGCGGACGCGAAGAAGGCTCCGCGGGCTGCCGCTGCCGCGCCTGCTGCTGCCGCCCCGAAGGCCGAGCCCGCCCGCCCAGCCGAGCAGTCGAAGCAGGCCTCTGCTCAGACGAGCGCAGCACCCGCTGCCGCTGCTGCACCCGCCGCCCAGGCTGCATCGCAGCAAGGTGGGGCCGATGCACACATGCAGGCCGCGAAGGTTCTCGGGCTCGCACAGGAAATGGCCGACCGTCTCACCAGCGATGCGAAGACGGAGTCCGAGCAGCTTCTCGGTAACGCCCGCACCAACTCGGAGCAGCTCGTCACGGATGCTCGGACCCGGTCCGAGTCGATGGTCGCCGATGCCAGGCAGAAGTCCGAATCGCTTCTCAACGACGCTCAGACTCGGTCCGACACGCAGCTGCGTCAGGCCAAGGAGAAGGCCGACGCGTTGCAGGCGGACGCAGAGAAGAAGCACACCGAGATCATGGCGACCATCAACCAGCAGCGTTCGGTGCTGGAAGGCCGGATCGAGCAGCTCAAGACGTTCGAGCGTGAGTACCGCGTCCGCCTGAAGTCCTACCTGGAGTCCCAGCTGGAAGAGCTCGAGCAGCGCGGCTCCGCCGTGCCGGTCGACGGTGGACAGGACTCGTTCGCGCAGGGCGGGTCGCAGTCCAACCACAACCAGTCCTCCTACGCCAAGGGCAACAGCTGATCCAGGAGAATGCGGGATGGCCGAGCCGGACAGAGGTGAACCGTGCTCGTCATGACGTTGATTCTGGCAGCGGCCGGATTCGCATTGCTCGTAGCCGCTCTGATGACCGGTTCGGTCGTGTGGGCGTGGGCGTGCATCATCGTTTGTGTCGCAGGGGCCGTTCTCTTGCTCGTCAGTGCTCTGACTGGTAAGGGAACCCCTGCGGCTGGTCCCAAGATCTCGCCGCCGGCAGATGCGGATGATTCCCACACGTAGTGCGTGGATAACGTGGTTGATGGACACTGTCCGAACAGAGACAGTTCGAGTGGACTAAACTGCAATACGCGACGATCCGGCCATCACCGGGGAGCATTCGGAAGAACGGTCCGACCATGCAGCATGATCTTGCTGGTCGGCTCAGTAGAACCGAACGGGTGGACCCGTCACCGTCCAGCACCGAGAGGCTCCTTCCATGGAGGAGCAAGCGGGGTGGTACCGCGGTAGCGGCGTAGAGGCGCCGTCTGTCGTCCCCGTGCCGAGTACGTCAGGCACGGAGGAGATCGCGATGACCGAAACTCAGCCCCCCAGCAGCAGCGCAGCCGAGAACAGTGCTGTCGGCGCGAGTGCTGTCGACAAGAATGTCTACCCGCGTGTCGACTATGGAGTTCCCCGCGATTCGAGCGTGAAATTCTCCCGGCTGGAGAAGGAAGTGCTCGCCGGGTGGGAGGCAGACGACACGTTCCGGGCCTCGGTGAAGAATCGTGCGGATGCCGAGGAGTTCGTCTTCTACGACGGCCCGCCGTTCGCCAACGGACTTCCGCACTACGGCCACCTGCTCACCGGCTATGTCAAGGATCTGGTCCCGCGATTCCAGACAATGCGTGGCAAGCGCGTGGAGCGGCGTTTCGGGTGGGACTGTCACGGACTGCCCGCCGAACTCGAAGCCGAGAAGCAGCTCGGAATCAAGGACAAGTCCGAGATCGATTCGATGGGGTTGGCGAAGTTCAACGCCTACTGCCGCGATTCTGTCCTCCGATACACCGACGAGTGGCGTGACTATGTGACACGTCAGGCCCGCTGGGTGGATTTCGACAACGACTACAAGACCCTCGACCTGGACTTCATGGAGTCCGTCATGTGGGCGTTCGGCGAGTTGCACAAGAAGGGGCTGATCTACCAGGGATTCCGCGTGCTTCCCTACAGCTGGTACGAACAGACGCCGTTGTCGAACCAGGAGACCCGCCTCGACGACGCCTACAAGATGCGCCAGGACCCGGCGGTGACGGTCGACATGCCACTCCGGACCGACGGCCCGCTCAGTGGCGCGAACGCGATCATCTGGACCACCACGCCGTGGACGCTCCCGTCCAACTTGGCGATCGCAGTGCACCCGGACGTCGACTACGTGCAGGTGGCGGTCGACGGCAAGCGGTACGTGCTGGCAAAGGACCGGTTGGCGCACTACGCGCGTGAACTCGGTGAGTCGCCGGAGGTGGTGTCCGAGCACAAGGGCAGCGAGCTCGTCGGGATCGCCTACGACCCACCGTTCGACTTCTTCCTCGGGCACGAGAATGCCCATCGGGTGATCGCCGCGGACTACGTGACCACCGAGTCCGGCACCGGCATCGTGCACCTCGCACCGGCATTCGGTGAAGAGGACATGGAGTACTGCGCCGCGAACGGTATCGACATCGTGCAACCGCTGGATGCCGGCGGAAAGTTCACGTCGATGGTTCCGCCGTACGAGGGCATGATGGTGTTCGATGCGAACCCGCAGATCATCAAGGACCTGAAAGCCGCCGAGAAGTTGCTGCGGCACGAGACGATCGAGCACTCGTATCCGCACAGCTGGCGCAGTGGTCAGCCGTTGATCTACATGGCCGTACCGTCGTGGTTCGTCGCCGTCACCAAGATCCGTGACCGGATGGTGGAACTCAACCAAGAGATCACGTGGGTTCCCGAGCACATCAAGGACGGCCAATTCGGCAAGTGGCTCGAGGGTGCCCGCGACTGGAACATCAGCCGTAATCGGTACTGGGGCAGCCCTATCCCGGTGTGGGTGTCGGACAACCCGGAATACCCGCGCACCGACGTGTACGGCTCGCTGGACGAACTCGAGCGCGACTTCGGGGTACGCCCGACGGATCTGCACCGCCCGGTGATCGACGAACTCGTTCGCCCCAACCCGGACGACCCGACGGGCAAGTCCGTCATGCGCCGAGTCCCGGAAGTCCTGGATTGTTGGTTCGAGTCCGGGTCGATGCCGTTCGCTCAGGTGCATTACCCGTTCGAGAACACCGACTGGTTCGACACTCACAATCCGGCCGATTTCATCGTCGAGTACAACGGACAGACCCGCGGTTGGTTCTACAACCTGCACGTTCTCGCGACCGCGCTGTTCGACCGGCCTACCTTCCGGACGGTCGTCGCACACGGCATCGTGCTCGGTGACGACGGCCTGAAGATGAGTAAGTCCAAGGGCAACTACCCGGACGTCAAGGAAGTCTTCGATCGAGACGGCTCGGATGCGATGCGATGGTTCCTCATGTCGTCGCCGATTCTTCGCGGTGGCAACCTGGTGGTTACGGAGCAGGGCATTCGTGAGGGAGTTCGCCAGGCGCTGTTGCCGTTGTGGAACGCCTGGAGCTTCTTGCAGCTCTACGCACCGGAATGCGGACGGTGGCGGACCGACCAGACCAACATGCTCGACCGGTATGTGCTGGCCAAGTTGGCCGGCACTCGGGATGTCATCACCGACGCCCTCGAAGTCAACGACATCGCGGGTGCGTGCGATGAGTTGCGCACGTTCTGCGATGCGTTGACCAACTGGTACGTGCGCCGGTCGCGATCGCGGTTCTGGGACGAGGACGCCGATGCGATCGACACCTTGCACACCGTGCTGGAAGTGGTGACTCGGTTGGCTGCGCCGCTGCTGCCGCTCGTCACCGAGGTCATCTGGCGAGGATTGACGGGGGAGCGTTCCGTGCATCTGGCCGATTGGCCGGGCGAGAACGAACTGCCGTCGGACCCGGAATTGGTCTCGTCGATGGATGAGGTGCGTTCGGTGTGCTCGACGGTGCTGGGTCTGCGCAAGGCGCAGAATCTGCGAGTGCGGCTTCCTCTGCCCGAGGTGACCGTGGCTGCGAGCGACGCGGAACGTCTGAGCCGCTTCAGTGGATTGATCGCGGACGAGGTGAACGTCAAGAAGGTCGATCTCACCACCGATGTGGATGTGCACGGCCGGTTCGAGCTGGTTGTGAATGCACGTGCAGCGGGGCCTCGTCTGGGCAAGGATGTGCAGACGGTCATCAAAGCCGTGAAGGCAGGGGACTGGTCGGAGGAGGACGGCGTGGTCACCGTGTGGCCAGGTCGTTCCGCAGGCTCGACCGCTGGCGCAGGGATCGAGCTCCTGCCAGAGGAATACACGCAGCGATTGGTCGCGGCCGAGCCGGAATCGACCGCTGCGCTTCCCGGTGGTGCGGGCCTCGTCGTTCTCGATTCGGCGGTGACGGAGGAGCTCGAGGCAGAGGGCTGGGCCAAGGACCGTATTCGTGAACTCCAGGATGCACGGCGCGGCGCCGGGTTCGACGTTTCCGACCGTATCCGCGTGGTTCTCGATGTTCCCGAAGAGCGCCTCGGCTGGGCGCGGACCCACCGTGACCTGGTTGCCGGCGAGATCCTGGCAGTCAGCCTCGACTTCGACTCGCTCACCGACGGCGATGGTGTCGTCGAACTCGGTGAAGGTGTGAGAGCACGCCTCGACCGGGTGTGATGTCTGCGCTTACCGATAGCGTGGGATCGTGAGCCGTCGCTGGGTCCTGCATCTGGACATGGATGCCTTCTTCGCTTCGGTCGAGCAGTTGACGCGTCCCACTCTGCGCGGCCGGCCCGTTCTCGTCGGAGGACTCGGCGGCCGCGGTGTGGTCGCCGGCGCCAGTTACGAGGCCCGAATTTTCGGCGCGAGGTCGGCGATGCCGATGCACCAGGCGCGTCGCCTCGTCGGTGCGGGTGTGGTGGTGCTGCCACCACGTGGTGCCTTGTACGGTCTGCTCAGCAAGTCGGTGTTCGACCTGCTGAGGTCGAGGATGCCGATTCTCGAACAGTTGTCGATGGATGAGGCATTCGGGGAGCCTGCCGAACTCGTCGGCGCAGATCGGGAGTCCGTGACACGGTTCTGCGAGGAGTTGCGGGCGTTGGTGCTGGCTGAAACAGGCCTCGTCGCGTCGATCGGTGCGGGGTCGGGCAAACAGGTGGCGAAGATCGCATCCGGACTGGCGAAGCCGGACGGCGTTGCCGTGATCACGCCCGAGGAACAGCATGCGATCCTCGACCCACTTCCGGTGCGGAAGTTGTGGGGGATCGGGCCCGTTGCGGAGGCAAAGCTGCGCCGACTGGGTATCGAGACGATCGCCGGCTTCGCCGCCACGTCGGAGGCCGAGGTGGCGGCGATCCTCGGCGGCGCGGTCGGACCGGGATTGCACCGTCTGGCGAAAGGGATCGACGACAGGCCGGTTACGGAGCGTGCTGAGTCGAAGCAGGTGAGTGCGGAAACGACGTTTGCCTCGGACATCGTCACGTTGACGGAGCTTCGCGGCGCGGTCGAGACCGCCGCCGGTTCGGCCTTCGCACGGTTGCAGAAGGATGGCAGGGCCGCGCGTACGGTGGTGCTCAAACTCAAGAAGTCGGATATGAGCATCGTGACCAGATCGACGACGCTGCCGTACGCCACGCTCGATCGGCAGGTTCTCGTCGCGGCCGCGCAGAGGCAGGTTATCGACCCACTCGAGTTGGGGCCGGTCCGGCTCGTCGGCGTGGGCTACTCGGGCTTGTCCCAGGTTCGTCAGGGTTCGTTGTTTCCCGAGTTGGACCTCGAAGTTCCCGGTTACGGAACCGGTGACAGCAACGAGTCGGCGATCGGGGCGGACGGCGGCCTCGGGGCGGCGGCGGTCTCGTCCGCCGGCAGTTTGTGGCACGCAGGTCTCGATGTCGTGCACCCGGAGTACGGTCATGGCTGGGTTCAGGGTGCAGGCCACGGAGTAGTCACCGTTCGCTTCGAAACGCGAAGCACCGGACCCGGTATCGCTCGTACCTTCGACGATGACGACCAGCATCTCGAACGGGTGGGGGCGGAGGGCTCCCTCGGATAAGGGTACCCTCCGTTACTTGGTCACTACTTTTGGGTAAGGTTGGCCCGAGCAGTATCTCGATGATTGGATCTCGGGGGAAATACGAACCCCGAGGAAACTCGACAACGAAGAGGACACTGAGTTGAAGCTCCGCAAGATGTCGGTCGCCGCAGTTGCGATCGCCGCCGCACTGACCATGTCCGCCTGCTCGGATGATTCCGGTGACACGGCGAGCGAAACCACCACGACCACCGCAGCGGTCACCACGACCGAGGAGGCGGCACTCGAGCTTCCCACCGCTGCAGACCTCAATGCACTGCTCGTGAAGGGTCTCGACCCCAACGTGCCGCTCGAGGAGAAGACCTCGATGGTCGAGGGATCCGAGCAGGACCCCGAGCTCATCAACCAGGTTGCCGCCGCTGCACAGCAGTTCGGTGCCGAGGTCACGGTTCTCGACCCGGTCATCGACAACGGTGACGGCACCGCCTCGGCTCAGCTTCAGCTGACCGTCAACGGTGAGGTTCAGCAGGGCGGCCTTGCTGCCATCTTCGTCCCGACCGAGGACGGATCGTGGAAGCTCTCCAAGGCGACCGCGTGCCAGATCGTGGGCATGGCGCAGCTGACGTCCCCGGCGTGCCCGGCTGCCTGATACACCCTGCGGTCCGCTGAGGTCCGCACACGAACAAGCCCTGAGGCTCGCATTCACCGCGAGCCCCAGGGCTTGTTCCGTTCTCGGCTAAGCAGGTGGCTCGGTGAGGTTGCGTACTGCGGTGTCGGTCATCTCGGCGAAGACATCCGGGGCGATCGGGGTTTGGCCGGTCGCGACCAACTGAACGACGGAGTTTTCCACTGCAACGAGGACGAGATCTGATGTGAGGGTGAAGCCTTCGCTCGTGGTGACGAGCCGGTACGCGTTCGAGGCGTCACCGGCCGGCCGCTGCTGACGGCCACCGAGGGCGTAGCTGATCTCGACGCCATCGACATCGGTTCCGCGATATTCGGTGCACTGCCCGAGGGTTTCCTGGACTGCGGCGAAAGCACGTTGTGTGGCGGCCGGGTCCGAATAGGTGGCAACGTCTTGGTCGATACTCGAGAAGTTGGGTCCGGTGAACGTCACCGCCGCCGAGCCGATCGATCCGGCGCTCTGGTCGGCGATCGGAGCGACCACGTCGGCGCACTGCTCGGGGTCGGTACTCGACTTGTCCGTTTCCGATGTTGCGTCCGCGGGTGGCAATCCGAGGTCTTCGAGTGATGGCGCTTGCACGAACCCGACCGGTAGGTCGGCGGTAGTCAACAAACGTGCGCGCACTGCTGCGTCGTCGAGTGCTGGTCCTGCCGTGCCGTCCGGAGGAATCGTCACCGTGGGACCGATCGGATTCAGCCGAGATGATTCGTCGTCTGCCGGGGCGCCGCATCCTGCGACGGCGATCAGCGCAGCCCCCGCGACGAGACCGGCTCTCACCTTCGGGCCGGTGGGCGTCACGGCGCAGCCCACTCGACGCGGTTGGTGATCGTCTGCATCAATTGCGTCGTTCCCTCGGGGTCGCTGTAGCGCTGCTCGCCGCCGACGGTCACCGTGCCCGTTACCGGCAGCGGTTTGTCCAACTCGATGGTCATGCTGCCGGTTCCGGTCATGACGTACCGGTCGATGTTCAGCGCCCCCGAATCACCCTCGAGATTCCAGACCGAGGAGCGAGGCTTTTGATCCACCACGAAATCGATGGTCAGGCGGTTGCCTTCGCGTGCGGTCAGCGTGGCGGTGGTCGTCTGGTCGAGGGTGATTCCACTGGTCACCTGCTGGCGGACCGTCCACTGCGCGCCGATGCCGATCGGGGTTTCGGGGAAAGGAAGTGTGCGATATACGGCCTGGTAGAACGCCTGCTCTATGGCCGACCGTGCGACATCCGGTGCGTCCTCGGCCGGCTGTATCCGAAGCGCTGTGACCGCGCCGTTGGGCTGGACCGTCAGGTCGACGCCGGAGCCCTCGCTCGGCGACAACTGTCCGTCGAGGGTGGCGTCGGGAGTTGCGGCGTCCCCGATGGTGAGCTCGACCGTGTGTAGGTCCGTGTCAGCCGATTGGTCGTCGGCGTCGACGTCCGCCACCTCCGCCGAGAGCGGCAAGGTCAGCTCAGGAGTGGAGAAGTCCTGCGGCGGCTGGTCGTCGATCTGCTGGGAGATCTGCGAACTCGTGGTCAGGACCGCGTCCTGGGTTGCGTCGGCAGGCGGCTGATGGCGTACCACCTCGCGGGGCTCGGCGCCGTCGGTGATCACGTCCACCTCGGAAGCGGAGATGGGCACAGTCACTTCGGACGGCGGCGAATCCGGATGCGCACCGGCCTCCCCGCTTCCGGTGTCGTCGCTACAGGAGGTGATCAGAGTTGCGAGGGACAGGGTCAGCGCGACCAGGCAGGATCCGGTTCGGGATGCTTTGGACTTCAATGGCACGACACCCAGGCTAGCGGCCATGGGTCCGCCTGAGCCGGAGGTTCCCCCCGTAGGGGATGATGGATGCGTGAGTCACGACCCTGCTTCCGAAAACCCGACCGACTCCGTGGACCAGACCGACTCCGTGGACAAGGCCGATGCGCCTGGTTCGCAGGCGCGCCGTCGTATGCCGCTACTGCTCCTGGTCGGAGCAGCGATCCTGGTGTTCGATCTCGTCACCAAGATCATCGCCGTCGCCAACATCGAGCCAGGAGTGCCGGTGTGGCTCGTCGGCGACATCGTGTCGCTGCGACTGGTTCGGAACCCCGGCGCCGCCTTCTCGATGGCAACGGGCATGACGTGGCTGTTGACGCTCGTGGCTGTTGCAGTGGTGATCGCCGTGGTGCGGATCGGGCGGACATTGCATTCGTGGTGGTGGGCTTTCGGCCTCGGGCTGGTGCTCGGAGGTGCGCTCGGCAACCTGATCGACAGGTTCTTCCGGTCACCCGGGTTCCTGCAGGGGCACGTGGTCGACTTCGTGTCCATCGGATGGTGGCCGGTGTTCAACGTGGCCGACTCTGCCATCGTGTGCGGTGCGATCTTGCTCGTGGCGTTGACACTCTTCGGAATCGAACCCAGTGACACCCGTAAGGGAGAGAAGTGACGAGAGAAACCCGGTCCATGCCGGTACCCGACGGACTCGAGGCCATGCGGGTCGATGCCGGGCTGGCCCGTCTGCTCGGATTGTCGCGGACCGCCGTGGCACAGCTGACGGAGGAAGGCTCCGTTCTGGTCGACGGCGGCGCCGTCGGCAAATCCGATCGGTTGACGGCTGGCTCGTGGCTGGAGGTGCAGTTGCCGGAGCCGCCGCGGCCGTTGACGATCGAAGCCCAGCCCGTCGAAGGCATGGAGATTCTGTACTCGGACGACGACGTCGTGGCTGTGGACAAACCGGTCGGCGTCGCGGCCCATGCCAGCGTCGGCTGGACCGGGCCGACCGTGATCGGTGGTCTGGCGGCCGCCGGGTACCGTATTTCCACCTCCGGCTCTCACGAACGCCAGGGCATCGTCCACCGGCTCGATGTAGGGACGTCCGGAGTCATGGTGGTGGCCACCTCGGAGCGTGCGTACACACTGCTCAAGCGTGCGTTCAAACAGCGCACGATCGACAAGCGCTACCACGCACTCGTGCAGGGGCATCCCGATCCGAGTAGCGGCACCATCGACGCCCCGATCGGTCGCCACCGCAGCAACGACTGGAAGTTCGCAGTCACAGCCGACGGTAAGCCGAGCGTGACTCATTACGACACAGTCGAAGCGTTCCAGGCTGCCAGCTTGTTGGACATTCATCTCGAGACCGGCCGGACCCATCAGATTCGGGTGCACTTCGCGGCGCTGCGGCATCCCTGTTGCGGAGACCTGACGTACGGCGCAGATCCGCGTCTTGCGGAGCGGCTCGGGCTGGAGCGGCAGTGGCTGCACGCGCGTTCCCTCGGTTTCGCTCATCCATCCGACGGCCGGTGGGTGGAGATCACGAGCAAGTACCCGAAGGACCTCGAGGACGCACTCGAGGTTCTGCGGGCCACCTGAGGTGCGACGGGCGGGCCAGGTCCTCGTGGCCGTCGCCGTGGCCGGTGCATTGCTGTTCGTGATCGGAGTGCTGAATCCATCTCGACCACGCCCCGTGACCACGGATCAGCTCGGTCCGGAAAACGGTGAGCGCGTGGCGGCGTACGTCGCTCGTGCTGACGAGAATGCACACGCCGCGACCGGATCGGAGCCGCGCTGGGGCTTGGTGTCGTTCGACAGTGCTGTCGGAATCGATGCGGTACGCGACATTTCGAGGTCGGTGCGAGTGTCCCGTGTGCTGTTCCAGGTCCCGCTCGACCGGGTCCAGACCCCAGTTGTGTCCGTAGCGGTCGGAGCGTCGGACGCGGCTCTCGAGCGGGCCGGCGAGTTCGCTGCAGTGCAAGTCGGACAGATCGGGGCGACGAACGAGCGCGCGCAGAAGATCCTCGGCGTCTCCTCGGCGAGGTTGGCCCGGGGGTGTGATTGCGTCGTGGGTGTGCTGGCCCGCGCAGACCCCGCCGCCCTCTTCGGCCTGGGGCAAACACCGGACGTGCGCGTCGTCGAGGTACTCGACACCGACGTGCCGTACGGGCAGTTCGCGGTACGCCCGTTGTTGCCTGCGCACCGTGACATCGTCGGGCCGGGTCCCGACGATGGGCAGGTTCCCGACCGGTGAGTGAGTGACGACATTCGGTTGCAGAAGTGACCGAAGTGACGGCCGATTCGTCACACGAGGTGACACGGTCACGACATGCCCGACACCGGAGTGAGGGTGAGCGATCGTGTCGGCGCGAGGGCCTACACTCGGGAGGCTCCCAAACCTTCAGAGAGGCGCACGTGGCTGACTCGTTCGTACATCTGCACAACCACACCGAGTACTCGATGCTCGACGGCGCCGCCAAGGTCGGACCGATGTTCGACGAGGCCGCGCGGCAGGGAATGACAGCGGTGGGGATGACGGACCACGGCAACATGTACGGCGCCAGTGAGTTCTACAACGTCGCGAAGGCCAAGGGCATCAAGCCGATCATCGGCATCGAGGCGTACGTCGCGCCCGAGTCGAGGTTCAACACCAAGCGTGTGCTGTGGGGCGAACGTAGCCAGAAGTCGGACGACGTCTCGGGTAGCGGTGCCTACACCCACATGACGATGTTCGCGGAGAACTCCACCGGCGTGCGCAATCTGTTCAAGCTGTCGTCCCTTGCGTCCATCGAAGGGCAGCTCGGCAAATGGGCGCGCATGGACGAAGACCTCATTGCCGCCAACCACGAGGGCATCATCGCCACCACCGGATGCCCGTCCGGTGAGATTCAGACCCGGCTGCGCCTCGGTCACGAACGCGAGGCCCTCGAAGCCGCCGCGAAATGGCAGGAGATCTGGGGTAAGGACAACTTCTTCCTCGAGCTCATGGACCACGGGCTCTCGATCGAGACGCGGGTGCGCGAGGGGCTGCTGAAGATCAGCAAGACCCTGGGGATACCTCCGCTGGCCACCAACGACTGCCACTATGTCACCAAGGATGCGGCCGAGAATCACGAGGCGCTTCTGTGCATTCAGACGGGCAAGACTCTCTCGGACCCCACGCGATTCAAGTTCGGCGGCGACGGCTACTACCTCAAGTCCGCCGCGGAAATGCGGGCCATCTGGGACGACGAGGTTCCCGGCGCGTGCGACAACACCCTGCTCATCGCGGAGCGGGTGCAGTCGTACGAAGAGGTGTGGACGCACCGGGATCGGATGCCGATCTTCCCCGTGCCGGAGGGCGAGACCCAGGGCAGTTGGTTGCGCAAAGAGGTGCAGCTCGGGCTCGAGAGGCGGTTCCCGAGTGGCCCGCCGCAGGAGTACCTTTCGCGGGCAGACTACGAGATCGGCGTCATCCTCGAAATGGGTTTTCCGGCTTACTTCCTGGTGGTCGGTGACCTCATCAATCATGCGCGTGACGTGGGCATCCGAGTGGGCCCGGGCCGTGGTTCCGCGGCCGGTTCGCTGGTCGCGTACGCGATGGGCATCACCAACATCGACCCGCTCCCGCACGGGTTGCTGTTCGAGCGATTCCTCAATCCCGAGCGTGTATCGATGCCCGATATCGATATCGACTTCGACGACCGCCGTCGCGGCGAGATGGTCCGCTACGCGACGGAGAAGTGGGGCAGTGACCGAGTCGCGCAGGTCATCACCTTCGGCACCATCAAGACGAAGGCTGCCATCAAGGACTCGGCGCGCGTGCAGTTCGGGCAGCCG
>JAAZAD010000365.1 GCA_012514505.1 Rhodococcus sp. (in: high G+C Gram-positive bacteria)
CATCGTGATGCCGACCCACACCAGCGACTGCAGGCCGAAGACCGGGCCTCGGATATCGTCCCACGACCGGGCAGTCTCGCGGCGCAGCGTCAGCCGAATCTCGGCGACGCGTTCGTCCGGGTGCAGGTCGCCGGTGACGTTGGCAAGAACCCGGGCGGCTTCCTCATCGAGGTCCTTACCGACCAGAAAGCGTGGGGACTCCGGGATCATCAGAGCGAGCACGCCGTACACGAGGGCGGGGACCACGCCGACGAGGAACATCCATCGCCACGCCTCCAGATTCCACCACAGCTCGTTGGAGGCGCCGCCCGCGGCGTTCTGCAGGATCGCATCGGACAGCAGCGCGGCGAAGATGCCCAGCGTAATCGCGAGTTGTTGTAGTGAGGCCAGGCTGCCGCGGTAACGCGCCGGCGCGATCTCCGAGATGTAGGTGGGTGCGATGACGGACGCGATGCCGATGCCGAGGCCGCCGAGGACACGCCACAACATCAGGTCCGGCACGCTGAAGGCCAGACCTGAACCGATCGACGAGATCGTGAACAGCGCCGAGCCGAGCAACATGACCTTCTTGCGACCCCACCGATCGGCGAGTTGCCCGGCGAACCACGCACCCGCGGCGCAACCGAGTAGCGCGATGGCGACGGCGAAGCCGGTGAAGAAGGAACCCAACTCGAAATGACCCTGGATGGAGTCGACCGCCCCGTTGATGACCGAACTGTCGAAACCGAAGAGGAAGCCGCCGACTGCGGCCGCGACCGTCACGGCGATGACTTTGGCGGCGTGTCCGGTCGAGGGTTGTGTCGGCTCGTTCATATCCTCTCGCACCTGCTCTCCCGTGGGTGCCGCTCCAGGCGGGGCCTGGTCGGTGCGCAACGACGACGAGCTCGCCGCCGTGGGCAGTGTCGGACGAACTCACGCTAACCCTCGGCACCCCACTCCGCGGCAAGATCACAAAAAACGAGGGTGTGTCACCGATCGGTGACACACCCTCGTTTCGTAGGTCCGGGGTACTCAGGAGACGCTGGCGACTCCCGGTGCCAGGAAGCGCTTTCCATTGACCGCTTCGGAGGCGCCGGTGCGGTCGAGGTACGGCGTGATACCACCGTTCCAGAACGCGAAACCGCCGCCGAGGATCAGGCACAGGTCGATGTCCTCGGGTGCTGCGACCACACCCTCGTCGAGCATGATCCGGATCTCCTCGGCAAACGCGCGCCGGGTCCTGTCGAGCACCTGGTCGGCGGTCGACGGGTTGTCTCCCTGCGGCCACAGCGCGGCCACGTCGGGATCGACGACCTGCGTGCCGCCCTCGTAGGACCACACGCCGGGTTTCTTCGCCGCGACGAGTGCTTCGAGGCCGGGGGAAGACACGAAGCGGTCCGGGTATGCAGCCTGGAGGGTTTCGCCGGTGTGCAGCGCGATGGCCGGGCCGACGAGCGCGAGGAGTGTGAACGGCGACATCGGCATGCCCAACGCACCGACGGCGTTGTCCGCCACGTCGAACGGGGTGCCCTCGTCCACCGCGGTCATGACCTCGCCGAGAGTGCGGGTGACGAGGCGGTTGAAGACGAATCCGGGCTTGTCACCGCACAACACCGCCGACTTCTTCAGCGACTTCGCGGTGGCGAACGCCGTAGCGAGGGTGGCGTCGTCGGTCCGGTCGCCCTTGATCACCTCGAGCAGCGGCAGTACCGCGACCGGGTTGAAGAAGTGGAAGCCCACGACCCGCTCCGGATGCTGCAGATCCGCGGCCATCTCGGTGATCGACAGCGACGAGGTGTTCGTCGCGAGGATCGTCTCTGCAGAGATGTGCTGTTCGAGCTCCGCGAACACGTTCTTCTTGACGTCCATGTTCTCGAACACGGCCTCGATGATGA
>JAAZAD010000366.1 GCA_012514505.1 Rhodococcus sp. (in: high G+C Gram-positive bacteria)
CGGCAAGTTCGACTTCGACATCGCCATCGCGACGCCCGACATGATGCCCCTCGTCGGCCGCCTCGGCCGGGCGCTCGGTCCGCGCGGTCTGATGCCGAACCCGAAGACGGGCACGGTCACCAACGATGTGACCAAGGCCGTCAACGACATCAAGGGCGGCAAGATCAACTTCCGCGTCGACAAGCAGGCCAACCTGCACTTCGTGATCGGTAAGGCGTCGTTCGGCGACACCCAGTTGGTCGAGAACTACGGCGCAGCGCTGGACGAGATCCTGCGTGCGAAGCCGTCGTCGGCGAAGGGCCGTTACGTGAAGAAGGTCACGGTTTCGACCACCACCGGACCGGGCATCCCGGTGGACCCGAACCGTACCCGCAACCTCACCGAGGATGCAGACGCGTAACCACTGCACTACGCAAGCAAAGCGGCCGGGACGCACGTCGTCCCGGCCGTTTTGCATTTGTTCGGCCGACAGGTTCGGATTTGGATCGTCAGCGGATGGTGCGGTAGTCTGTCGAGCGGAGTTCGGATAGCTATTCGGACTTCACCCCAATTCATGTTCTACCCAAGACCGTTGGTGATCGTGCCCGCAAGGGTTCGATTGAAAGTCCGGGAATGTCCGGCGGCCCACGCAGGAGGACGAGGTTGAGGGGGATGCTCGCCGGCAGTGGCATGGCCACTTTCGTCAGTTTCCTTTCACGCCCCGTGTGCCCTGCACCGGGGCGTTTTGCATGTCGTGGATCGTGTGCTGCGAATGTTCGTAGCGCGCGGCGGTTCCGAAGTGGGATAACGACTGTCACGAGAGGAGGCGAAGTATGGCAAAGCCCGAGAAGGTTTCCGCAGTCGCGGAGATCACCGAGCAGTTCAAGGGTTCGACCGCCGCTGTGGTCACGGAATACCGTGGTCTGTCGGTGGGAGACATCTCGACACTGCGACGTGCACTGGGAGAAGGTGCCACCTACTCCGTCGCCAAGAACACCCTCGTCAAGCGTGCCGCCGTAGAGGCGGGCGTCGAGGGCCTTGATGACCTTTTCGTCGGTCCGACCGCCATTGCATTCATCAAGGGCGAGCCGGTCGATGCTGCGAAGGCTCTGAAGAACTTCGCCAAGGACAACAAGGCGCTCGTCATCAAGGGCGGCTACATGGACGGCGCTGCGCTGTCCGTGGACCAGGTCAACAAGATCGCGGACCTCGAGTCCCGCGACGTCCTGTTGGCCAAGCTTGCCGGCGCGATGAAGGGCAACTTGGCAAAGGCCGCAGGCCTGTTCAATGCTCCCGCTTCGCAGGTGGCCCGTCTGGCCGCTGCACTGCAGGAGAAGAAGGCTGCCGAGGGTGGAGCGGAAGCTCCCGACGAGGCTGCCGCAGAAAGCTGATCCGCACCCGCGCATCACTGCTACAACCCCGCCCGGTCGCGGATCAGCGACATGGGACTTACAGGAAGGACCGCCACAATGGCGAAGCTCAGCACCGAAGAGTTGTTGGACCAGTTCAAGGAGCTCACTCTCCTCGAGCTCTCGGAGTTCGTTAAGGCATTCGAGGAGACCTTCGAGGTCACCGC
>JAAZAD010000367.1 GCA_012514505.1 Rhodococcus sp. (in: high G+C Gram-positive bacteria)
ACCGGATCTCCGTGGTGGTGTTGGTACCGATCGCGCCCATGATTACGACTGCGGCAATGAGGGCAACGATCCACGCGCCAATGACCCACCATGGGGATGACGCGCTTGCGCGCGCGAGGCGCGCCGTGAAGGGAAGATTCATTCGAGTACCTCACGAGACTGGAACGATGTCGACAAGGTCGAACAGGACCACGGTGTGAAGCGACGTGGTGTGGCTGGTGCCCTGGAATGAAGCCTCACGCGCCCGTATCCGTGGTCGGATAGCCGGCGCGGGAGCGAATCGAGACACGAAGACCTCGGAGTCCCCGGTAACCGACACGGCAGTCGGCACCTCGATGAGACGTGTCCCCGAAGAGGTTGTGAGACCGGCACGGAAGGGAGGGTTCGATCGAACCCGGAGCTGCCGGCTCGTGACTTGTAAGGTCGTGACCCAACGGACATCATGCGCGGCACGTGGACGGATGTCAGTCCGGGATATCGTCCGGTCTTGACCGGTACCGCCTGGGCTCGGGGCCGACTCGGTCCTCGCCCCGTCTCTGATCGGAAACTACGGTCGGTTTGTGTCAAATTTGTTACGGATTTCACAACTATTCGTCGCGCTGATCCCGACTTCGCCCCCGGACGACCCGTACGAGCTACCAGGATTCCAGTTCCGTTCCACACCGCTCGTCCATGAGACGATCGACGTCCGTCGGATGTGACAACGCCGCCGTCCGGGGATCGGACGGCGGCGCGCACGATGGAATTGGAATCGGAAAGCTGCGCGTGTCGCTACTCGCCGACCGGTCCGGTTGCGAAACCGGCCGAATCCTCCACCGACGGCTCGAGGCGAGGCGCATCGGCGACCGCCACCTGCTTCGACGGCGCGTCGGGGCCGATCAGCAGCCACGTGCCGACCGCTGCTAGGACGGTGAGCAGACCGGTGATGATGAAGGCGAAGTGCATGCCGTCGATGAATGCCTGGCTCGATGCCTGGTCGATCGCCGCCAGAACGGGCTCCGGCAGCGAGGCGAAGGCGTCGATCGACCGCACCCAGTTGCCCGCGAAGTTGATGCCCTCGCCCACCGTATCGAACACCGGTGCCAGCGCCCCGTTGTCCTGCTGGCTCAGCGTCTCCACCTCGTCGTTGGCATGGAACGAGTCACGGTAGGTCTGGTTCGCCAGTGCGCCCAGCACCGCCACGCCGAAGGCGAAGCCGGTCTCGCGCACCGCGCCATTCACTGCGGACCCGACGCCGATCTGCGCGGCCGGCACGCTGTTCATCACCGCTGTGGTCATCGGTGCGAACAGGAACGAGTTTCCGGCACCGACGAGCAGCATTGCCGGCAGGACATCGAGGTAGCTGGCCTCCACCGAGGCTCGGAGGTACATCAGCGCCCCGGAGCCCGTGATCAGCATGCCGATCAGGGTGAGGTTGCGCGTCGACACCCGTCCGATCAGCGTGCCCACGAACGGCGACATCACCATCATCAGGATGACCATGGGCAGCATCGTGAGGCCGGCCTCGATCGGCGTGTAGTCATGGATGTTCTGGAAGTACATCGTGCCGGTGAACGCCAGCCCGGAGATCAGGAACGACACGGCCAGTGCCGTGATGTTGGCGCCGGTGAACATCCGCGAGCGGAACAGCCCCAGCGGCACCATCGGCTTGCGTACCCGCTGCTCGATGAGCACGAACCCGCCGAAGACGACAAGGGAGGCGGCGAGACTGAGTCCAACCTCAGGGGCGCCCCACCCCTCTTCGCCGGCACGGATCAGTCCCCAGGTGAGCAACCCGATCGCCACGCTCACGGCGACGGTGCCGGG
>JAAZAD010000368.1 GCA_012514505.1 Rhodococcus sp. (in: high G+C Gram-positive bacteria)
GAGTACCTGTTCACGTTCGACCTCACCACGTGGGGGTGGGTCCACATCGTCGTCGGTGTCGTGATGGTGATCGTGGGCATCGCATTGATCTCCGGGGCGACATGGGCGCGGGTGTCGGCGATGGTCATCGCCGCGCTGTCGATCCTGGTGAACTTCATGTGGCTTCCCTACTACCCGGGATGGGCGCTCGCGATCATCGCCCTCGACATAGTGGTCATCTGGGCGATCGCCACCTGGAACCCCCGGGCGGTGTACTCCTGATCGACTCGATCCGGTACCGAATCGCGCCGATTGCGTAAACCGGTGCCCTCCACCCATGAGCGGGCGTATGGTATATCCGGCCCTCCCGATAAGAGGGACGGAGGTCGTCATGACTGAAGATGGACCTGCCGAAGCCCGAATCGGACAGTCGTCACGATTCGACACCGGTGTCGATGAGCGTACCGGGGGCCGCGAGTGGTAGCAGTGCCGTTGCGGCACACCGCAGGGGGAAACTGGATTTCGAGAGCTTCATTCTCCGGTGGTTCGTGGGGCGTCGTCCCCGCCATCGGTTCGGCCGTGGAGGTTCGGCTATGGATTCATTCTGGGACTATGTGTGGTACACCGTCGTCGTATTCGCCTTCGTGGCATACCTGATCGTCCTGTTCCAAATCATCGTCGACCTCTTCCGGGATCACTCCGTCTCCGGTTGGGTCAAAGCGATCTGGGTCATCGGGCTGGTGGTTCTCCCGTACCTCACGGCACTGGTCTACCTGATCGCTCGTGGTCGGGGAATGGCAGTGCGGGCACAGCGGGCCCAAGCCGAGGCGAAGCAGGCCACCGACGAGTACATCCGGACCGTGGCGGTCGGGAAATCCCCGGCCGAGCAGATCGCCGATGCCAAGGCCCTGCTCGATTCCGGCGCGATCACACCCACGGAGTACGAACACCTCAAGGCGCAGGCGCTCGGCAACGTCACGACCGGACGTGACGGCGTGCCCATCGCGTGAACCATCGTCGCAGGGAGGGCGCCGCGGACGGTGTCCTCCCGTGGTCGGCTCGTGCGTTCGAGGAATCGACGTATCGACAAGCCGGCGGTTGAAAGTGTATGGGTGGCAGCGTAACCCGCGGGCACCCTTGTTCCTCCGAATCGGATCGTGCCTGCTCCCCACGGGGATCGGCGCACGATCGATGTCTACTTCGTACACGAGAGGATCGTCATGTCGCATGACGTACGCCCCGACAGGGGCGGGACCAGTGTGAAACAGGGCATCGCCGCAGGCACCTCGATCGGGGCGGCGATCATCCTGGCAACCGTCGGCATCATCCAGCTCCTCCAGGGCATCGCAGCGGTGGCCGAGGACGAAGTCTTCGTCCGGGGCGTGGAATACACGTTCAAGTTCGACTTCACCACGTGGGGATGGATCCACATCGTCCTCGGTGTCGTGATGCTGGTCGCCGGCCTCGCATTGATGAGCGGTGCCACGTGGGCACGTGTCACGGCGATCGTCCTCGCCGCGTTGTCGATCATCGCGAACTTCCTGTGGTTGCCGTACTACCCGTGGTGGTCGATCCTCATCATCGCGCTCGATGCGGTTGTGATCTGGGCGGTCTCGACCTGGCAGCCGCGCACCGACTACTACTGACGCGGCCGTGCAGGCGAGCGGTCGCAGCGCTCGGGGCGAACCGGTCGGGAACGTCGAGGTCGACGAGTCCGACGCTCCCCGCTCGCAGCGACGACGGAGTGCACTGCACCTCACACTTCCCGGGTGCTGGGGTGCAGTGCTTTTCGCATGCCTGTCCTTCACCCCGTCGCTGCTTCCACGCGGCGGGCTCCTGCAGGGGATGATCTGCGGGATCACCGCCGCGATCGGTTACGTCCTCGGCGTGCTCCTCGCGTTCGTGTGGCGTGCGTTCGCCGACCGGCCTCCTCGGCCTCCC
>JAAZAD010000369.1 GCA_012514505.1 Rhodococcus sp. (in: high G+C Gram-positive bacteria)
GCTCATCTTCCTCGGCATCCCGCTCGCCGCCGGGTTCCTCACCCGCACCATCGGCGAGAAGCGCAAGGGCACCGAGTGGTACGAGCAGCGCTTCCTGCCCCGGATCGGACCGGTTGCCCTCTACGGCCTGTTGTTCACGATCGTGATCCTCTTCGCACTCCAAGGCGAACAGATCACCGACCGACCCCTCGACGTCGCCCGCGTCGCCGTCCCGCTGCTCATCTACTTCACGCTCATGTGGTTCGGGTCCTTCGCCGCCGGCTACCGCCTCGGCCTCCCCTATGACCGCAACACCTCAGTGGCGTTTACCGCAGCGGGCAACAACTTCGAGCTCGCCATCGCCGTGGCCATCGCGGTGTTCGGCGTCACCAGCGGCCAAGCCCTCGCCGGCACCATCGGACCCCTCATCGAAGTCCCGGTGCTCGTCGGTCTCGTCTACGCCTCGCTGTGGGCCAAGCGCCGCTACTACCCGGTGGACCGGCCAACGCCTGCGGCCCGTCCCTGACGATCGTTAAGCGACGGTGCTTGACTCGTTGATCGACTTCTGCGGTTGGAGGATGGCGCAGTAGCCGTCGCAGCCAGCGGGGTCTTGGTCGACGGCGCGCTTCGCCAGGAGATCAAGTAGTGATCGAGTCTCCTCGAGTTCTCGGAGGCGGCGGTCGACATCCGCGAGGCGTTGGTGGATGAGGTCGGTGACGTGTGCGCAGGCGGGTTGGCCGGTGTCAGAGATCGCAAGCACTTGTCGGATCTCGGCGAGGGTCAGCCCGGCAGACTGTGCATGGCGGATGAAGCTCAGACGCTCCAGGGCATCAATGTCATAGTCGCGATATCCCGATGGTGTGCGAACCGGATCGGCGAGGAGACCCTCCGCTTCCCAGAAACGGATGGTCTTCGCGGTGACGCCGCTCTGAGCGGCAAGTTCCCCGATGCGCAAGCTCACTCCCTTGACCTTCCATTGTGATGGAAGGTTTACGATAGCTCCGAGATCGCAACTCCCCTGCCATCGAGAAGGAACTCCATGAAGCTCGAACTCCTGTACTTCGATGACTGCCCGAACTGGAAGGTCGCCGCCGAACGCCTCGACGGTCTCGCACGCGGTCGTGGTCTGACGATGGAGCGGCGTCTTGTGACCACTCCCGAGCAGGCAGAGGCAGCCCGGTTTCGGGGCTCGCCAACGATCCTGGTCAACGGCCAGGACCCCTTTGCGTCGGGGGACGAGCTGTTCGGTCTGTCCTGCCGGCTGTACCAGACTCCCGACGGCCCGTCCGGATCCCCGACCATCGATCAGCTCGAGGCGGTACTCGATGCGTGACCGGAACCTCGCGCCGACTGCCGTCGTCGGCGCAATCGTGTGCTGCGGCGCCATGGCGCTGAGCGTCGCGGTGGTCGGCGGTTTCGCGTTGGCCGCGGTCGGTCGGTTCACGGCCGTCTCGATCGCCGGTCTCGGCGCCATCGTGGCCATGGCGTGGACGGTCGACCGTCGCCGTCAGTGCCACGACTGCCGCGGCACCACCGACCGATCGGCGTACCGCGAGGGAACACTGCGATGATGAACACCTACGACCTGATGGTCATCGGCGCAGGCATGGCCGGCGTCGCAGC
>JAAZAD010000370.1 GCA_012514505.1 Rhodococcus sp. (in: high G+C Gram-positive bacteria)
CACCGTTCCGTCCGGTGTTCTCGTGCAACACCCGCCCCAATCCATCCCATCGTGCCCCCCACCAGGACACGGCTTCGTGCACGCTACCCGGAGAACCGCCACAATCGAAGTGCCCGCAACCTGCTTAGTAAGACTTCATGGTCTGTTGTGTGTCGGTGCCCGGTACTACGCTCGGGCAGGTAGTTGTTCAGGAAGTCGACCGAGGGCGGGGACCCATGACAGAGCAGCTCCTTGACACGACAACGAGTGGCCTCGGCGATGCCACATTCATGGATGCCGCCGAACCGTACCGGCGCGAATTGCTCGCGCACTGCTACCGCATGAGCGGTTCCCTGCACGACGCCGAAGACCTGGTACAGGAGACGTACCTGCGGGCGTGGCGCGGATACGACAACTTCGGTGGGCGCTCGTCGTTGCGCACGTGGCTGCACCGCATCGCCACGAACGTGTGCCTCACAGCGCTCGAGGGACGCAAGCGCAGACCCTTGCCCACAGGGCTGGGTGCACCGAGCTCCGATCCGACGGACGACCTCGTGCTGCGTCAGGAAGTCCCTTGGCTCGAGCCGATTCCCGGCAGCTACACCGACGACGGCCGCACCGACGACCCGAGCGATCCCGCAACGATCGCCGCGTCACGCGATTCGATCCGGCTCGCATTCGTCGCCGCGCTACAGCACCTGTCGGCGCGGCAACGCGCAGTACTCCTGTTGCGCGATGTACTGCAGTGGCGTGCAAGCGAAGTCGCTGCCGCACTCGACACCACTACCGCCGCCGTCAACAGCCTGCTCCAACGCGCCCGCGCGCAACTGCGCGATGTCCAGGAGGCAAAGAGCGAGCTCAGCGACCCCGACAGCGCCGAGACCCGCGCACTCGTGAAGCGGTGGGTCGAAGGATTCGAGAAGTACGACATCGATTCGCTCGTCACGATGCTCACGGAGGACGCCATCTGGGAAATGCCGCCGTTCGACGGCTGGTATCAAGGTGCCGACGCCATCGTGACTCTGATCAAGTGCAACTGCCCGGCAAACGGGCCGGGCGATCAGGTCCTGCTCCCGACGGTGGCGAACGGACAGCCGGCCCTCGGACTCTATATGCGCGGTGAAGATGGGCAGCATCGACCGTTTCAACTCCAGGTGCTCGATATCGTCGACGGCAAGGTCGCGCACGCGACGGTCTTCTTCAGCGACGACCTTGTCGGGTTGTTCGCGCGCTTCGGGCTACCGGAGTCTCCGGTAGCCCGAAGCCGGGTGTCCGAGCAGTCCTGACACTCAGGCCTGAGCACCCTTCTCCTCGGGCGCCCACTGCTGGGCAGCGGCCTCGACATCCATCCACATGACCTCCCAGACGTGGTTGTCGAGATCGCGGAACGCGCGGCTGTGCGAGAACTCGCCCATCTCTGTGTTCGCCTGCTGTGATCCGGCCGTGACCCACTCGCTGCCGCCCGCGGCGACCGCTCCGTCGACCAGCTGGTTCACTGCCTCACGACTGTCCGCGGACACACACATC
>JAAZAD010000371.1 GCA_012514505.1 Rhodococcus sp. (in: high G+C Gram-positive bacteria)
CGCGAACGCAGGTGACAGCCATCATGTGCGCCGAAGCGGTGCCGTGGCGCTGCCACCGCTCGCTGGTGGGCGACGCGCTCCTCGTGCGCGACATCGAGGTGGTCGACATCATGGGGCCGGGAAGCACACGACCGGAGAAGCTGACTCCCTTCGCAGTGGTCGAGGGGACAACGATCACCTACCCGCCGTACGCGGACGATTCCGGCGAGTAGTCCAGGAAGACTCGGCCTTTCGACCGGAGATGGCACACGTAAGCGAAAGAGTGCGCAGGCTCAGGAAAGCGAGCCTGCGCACACGTGATTCTGGGTCAGCCCGCAATCATGGCGAGAATCGCCCTGGGCATCTTGCAGATGACCGTGTAGGCGGGATCGTAGACGTTGCCGATTTCGTATTCGACCGTCTGCCCCATCAGCGTGCTGGCGGATCGCACATCGAGCCCATAGTCGGTCCCGAGCCAGCGCGTCATTTCCGTCGTCGCATGCTGAAGCGCTTGATCGAGCGGGCGCGCGTTGCCGGCGGTGAAGATATACGCCTCGTCCTCGCCACGCGGCCAGCCGATCGTCCACCCCTTCCGCACCTCAACGGTGAACTCGACCTCCATCGAGGTTTCGACACCCGTGCCGCTGATCTCCCCGTCGCCCTGACAGGCATGGCCATCGCCGAGGTGAAAGAACGCGCCCTCGACGAACACAGGCAGGTAGACGGTGACACCCTCGAGGAACCCGCGATAGTCCATGTTGCCGCCGTGCTCTCCCGATGTGAAGCTCGAGATCGCCTGCCCATCCTTCGGCGCGACACCGAAACTCCCCAACATCGGCCGCAGCGACACCGCCAGGTCCTCCAGGCCGGGTACCGGCTCGCTCGGCCGAACCGTCCCGGCCTCGACGTCGATGTCCCAGTCGATGACCGGGGTGCCCGGCAGGCTCGGCACGAAATCGGGATCGACGACGTGCTCGGCGTGCGAAGTGCTCGCCCACCCCGTTGGGCGGTTCGTTCTGATCCGGTCGAAGCGCACCGCCAGCGTATCGCCCGGCTGGGCGTCTTCGATGAAGAACGGTCCGGTCTGTGGATTCGGCCGTTGCGCAACCTGGTTTTTCTCGAGATCGAACCCGCGAGCATCAACAGTCGTTGTGATCACCGTATCGCCCGAGGCGATGCGCAACACCGGCTCGTGCTGCCCGAACGTGTTTTTCCATGTCGTCGGTGTGAAACGATGGATCGCCACCCCTGATCTCCCTTTGCACCCGGTTCGTGACCGAATTGTGCTGATTCTGTCAAGTTCGCCGTGATCGTCGCAGAACTGACATGAAGTTGAAACGTCATTCGACGGATTATCACACGGGTTTCATGTTCCCGCTGCCAGACTCGGATGAAGGAATCGCAATGGTGCGATTGTCGCCGTCCGCGATGCCGCGAATGGCGATTTCCGACCAAGGTAGTCCCCGCATTCGGGGACGGGAGGTTCAGGTATGTCAGACAAGCTGAACGACCTGCAAGAGAAGCGCCTCAACCGACGTTTGGTCATCGGCAGCATGGGTGCGGCAGCGGCCGTCCCGGCAGCCGGCGCAATCCTCGGGGGTATCGGCGGACAGGCCGCCGCTCAGGACAGCGAGCTTTCGGGGTCGGCGAACGATATCATCGCCGAGCGCGAGCTGACGCCGGAAGATGTCACCGCGGCCCTCGAAACCTATATGCCGTCCGGCAAGATGGACGAGTACATGATGTTCGCGTCGAGCGGGCACGCCGGCCAGGTTTTCGCTATCGGTGTCCCCTCGATGCGCCTGTTCCGAACCATCGCGGTCTTCACCCCCGAGCCCTGGCAGGGCTACGGTTTCAGCGAGGAAACCAGGGCCGTCCTCGCCGGCGGAAACATCAACGGCAAGCAGATCAATCACGGCGACACCCACCACATTGCCCTGAGCGAGACCGACGGCACCTACGACGGGAAGTACTGCTTCATCCATGAGAAGGTCCACGGTCGCATTGGTGTGATCGACCTGGAAGACTTCGTCACCAAGCAGATCGTGAAGAACCCGTTGCTCGTCAGCGAGCACGGCGGCTGCTTCGTCACCCCAAATACCGAATACATCCTCGAAGCCGACCAGTACTCAAC
>JAAZAD010000372.1 GCA_012514505.1 Rhodococcus sp. (in: high G+C Gram-positive bacteria)
GCTGCGCGGTCAGAGGCGTTTTGCCAAAAAGCCCTTCGGGCATTGTACGTCGCTCTCCCTACACGCAAGCCCCTCTCCCTGCGGTCGCCGTCCTACGGGGAAAACTTTTCCCACGCGCTCGCAAGCTCGCTTATTTCGCGGAAAACTTCTTCCCCTCCGGACGGGCCAGGGCTTGCACTCCGGTCGAGACTCCTATGGCACCAGAGGTGCCTTTTCGGCAAAAAACGCCGGGAGGGAGGGAGGAGCGGTTCTCGAACCGCAACGACCGGAGGTCACAAACTCGAAAGAGGGTGTGGCCTCCGTTTTTTGTCTTTTGGGCACAGCGAGAAGCACGATGCGGCCGTGGATGACTCTTACCCGTAAGTCCTGGTTCGGTTGGGAAAAGGTTTCATGAGACCGCGCTGTTCAGGGCTAGCTAGTAAATGAAGCTCCCCATATCCCGCATCAAGATATCTTCCGACATCGCAATTACGCCGTCGGATTTTAATCGGGTGTTTACTCGGTGATTGATTCCTAGATGTACTAACCGGGGACGTTGATCGAAGACTTACGCGAAGAGTTGCCGAGCGGCGCGGCGGGCGAGATCGTCTGTTTGAAGATCGGGGGTAGCGCCTTCGGCTGCAAGGGATGCAAGCCCGTGAACCAGGGACCAGGCCACGTGCGCTGCTTCCGAGGTTGTCAGGTGTGCCCTGCGTTCTGCGGGTATTGATTCGACGCCTGCCATAAGCGCCTCCTTCGAGGATGCCCGGGCTGCACTCAACTCACCGTCATCGGCGTGGAGCAGCTCCGGCCTGTGCATCACGGCGTAGTGGCCAGGGTGCTCACGTGCGAACCTGACGTACGCGACTGCTGCCTCGTCGAAGCCACCAGCCGTGGCTGCGGCCACATCGGCGGCAAGCAGGCGCAGACCTTGCGCGGCTAGCGCCGTGAGCAGGCCTCGTCGATCGCCGAAATGATGCGCGGGTGCGCCATGCGAGACCCCGGCCCGACGGGCAAGCTCGCGCAGCGACAGTGAACTGGGTCCAACCTCGTCGATCATCTGCGCCGACTCGTCGAGGAGTGCTCGTCTTAGGTCGCCGTGGTGATATCCGTCGCTCATGACCACATCCTATGAGTTCGATCTAGACATCGACCAGATCAACGGCTAGCCTGATCTAGTCACTGTCTAGATAGGGAGTTCCCGTGGCACCTTTGATCGTCCTACTCGTCTTCACAACTCTTGCCCGAGCGGTGGGGGCGCTGGGCGTCGGCTACGTCGCCTCCTGGCCCGCCGCCACGGCTGTGGGGCTGGCTGCCATGTTCATCGTGACCGGCGCCAGCCACTTCTTCCCTGCACGGCGGGCAGGGCTCATCGCCATCGTCCCACCGGCTCTCAAGCATCCCGCCGCGCTGGTCGCACTCACCGGCGTGCTCGAGCTGCTGGGTGCCGTCGCCCTTCTCGTTCCTCCCGAGGCGGGACAGCTGCGCGTGGCAGCAGCGCTCAGTCTGGCCGTGCTGCTGTTCGTGATGTTCCCCGCGAATGTCTACGCGTCACAAGCCCGTAGGTCTGAGCACTCACCCAACACGCCCCTGCCGCAGCGAACGGCGATGCAGTGCGTCTTCATCGCGGCGACACTCTTCGTGGCTCTGGCTTCATGACACGAGGGCATCACGCCAACGCCGCTCTCACGCCCCGACACCGACTCAAGGTCGCCCGTCTCGTCGTCGACGACGGCTGGCCGATCAGTGAAGTCGCCGCGCGGTTCCAAGTGTCATGGCCGACCGTGAAGCGATGGGTCGACCGCTACCTGGTCGGCGAGTCCATGCAGGACCGGTCGTCGCGCCCGAGGACTTCGCCGAACAAGACCCCGAAGTCGGTGACGAAGCGCTGCGTGAGCCTTCGAATGCGACTGCGGGAAGGGCCCGTTCAGCTCGCTTCCCGACTCGACATCGCACCGTCCACCGTGCATCGCATCCTCACCACGGCGCGCCTGAACCGGTTGTCCTGCGTGGACCGCGCCACCGGTGAGCCCGTCCGCCGGTACGAGCACCCTCACCCCGGGTCGCTGGTTCACGTGGACGTGAAGAAGGTCGGGAACATCCCTGACGGTGGCGGTTGGCGGTACGTCGGCCGCCGCCAAGGCGAGAAGAACCGCGCCGCCACGCCAGGCAAGCCGCGCAACCAGTACGGCGGCCCGAAACTCGGGTACGCGTTCGTCCACACCGTCATCGACGACCA
>JAAZAD010000373.1 GCA_012514505.1 Rhodococcus sp. (in: high G+C Gram-positive bacteria)
ATCGACACCACCGATCACTTCGCCGATGTCATGCCGGAAGATCTGATCAAGTTCGGGCTCATTCCCGAGTTCATCGGTCGCCTGCCGATTGTCGCGTCGGTGACCAATCTCGACAAGGACTCGCTCGTCGAGATTCTGTCGGAGCCGAAGAACGCACTCGTCAAGCAGTACGTGCGTCTGTTCGAGATGGACGGGGTGGAACTCGATTTCACCAGGGACGGGCTCGAGGCCGTCGCCGACCAGGCGATTCTGCGCGGTACCGGTGCCCGCGGGCTCCGTGCGATCATCGAAGAAGTCCTGCTGCCGGTGATGTACGACATCCCGAGCCGCGATGACGTCGAGAAGGTTGTCATCACCGCAGAAACCGTGACCGACAACGTGCTCCCGACGATCGTGCCACGCAAGCCCGACCGCGAACGCCGCGACAAGAGCGCCTGAGTCCGACCACACGACTCGGCCCCGGCAGGAAATCCTGCCGGGGCCGAGTCGTGTGAGCTGCCGAACCGATCAGCGCAGTTTGATGCTGCCGCCGTCGACCATCAGTGTTTGGCCGGTCATGTACGAAGCGTCGTCGCTGGCAAGGAACACTGCGACACGCCCGATATCGGATTCCGGATCTCCGAACCGGTGCAGCGGCGTCTTGGCGAGCAGGACGTCCTCGACGCCCGGATTCGCCTCGATGTACGCCTGCACACCTTCGGTCAAGGCCAGCGGCGAGATGAGATTGACGTTGATGTTGTCGGAGGCCCACTCGTTGGCAGCAACCCGGCTGATCCCGCGGATCGCTTCCTTCGCCGCGGCGTACGAGGCCTGCGTGACGTTACCGTCGATGCCGGCTCCGGACGCAAAGTTGATCACCGAACCCTGATTCGCAGCGAGTTCTGCGTGTGCGGCCTGCATGAGCCAGAGGGTCGGATAGAAGCCCGTGCCGAAGGACAGGTCGAACATTTCCTGCGTGGTCTCGAGCAGCGGTGCCTGGCGCGACACGTGCGCGTTGTTGACGAGGACGTCGACCTTCCCGAATGCTTGAATCGCGGCATCGACAATCGTTGCGGCGCTGTTTTTCTGGGAAATGTCTGCGTTGATGAACTTTCCCGCGCCGTCGAGTTCGGCCTCGAGGTCGGTGCCCTTGACTTCGTCGATGTCGACGAAGAGGACGTGAGCACCCTCCTTGGTGAATGCTCGGACGATACCGCGACCGATACCGCCGGCTCCGCCGGTGACGATCGCGACTTTCCCTGCAAGTCTCATGCCGTGCTCCTTCGAGTGACGTGATCAGTCGACTGCGAGTGCGGCCTTCTCCAGTTCCGCAATGCTGTAGGCAGCGTACGTCTCGTACTGGCCGCGACCGGTGAAGTACGACGACAGCTGCTCGTCGAGCTCTTCGACAGTGAAAGCGGAACCTGCGGCGTCGAAACGATTTTCGAGCTTCGGGGAGGCCATGAGTGCGACCATCTTGCCGTACACCACGAACACCTGGCCGTTGATCTCGTGCGAGGCGGGTGAGGCCAGGTACGACACGAGCGTGCCGACGCGCTCGGGTGCGAGTGGGTCGAGACCGGTGTTCGCAGCGTCTGCCTCGCCGAATGCCTCGGCGGTCATGGCCGTCCGGGCGCGCGGGCAGATCGCGTTCGCGGTGACGCCGTAGCGGGAGAGTCCCTGTGCGGTGGACAGCGTCAGGGCGGTGATGCCCGCCTTGGCGGCCGAGTAGTTGGGCTGTCCGGCGGAGCCGAACAGGAACGCTTCCGATGAGGTGTTGATGATGCGGCCGTACACGGGGTCACCGGTCTCCTTGCTGGCTGCGCGCCAGTGGACCGCGGCAGCGTGGGAGGTCGCGGCGTGGCCCTTGAGGTGCACGCGAATTACGTCGTCCCAATCGGATTCGGTGA
>JAAZAD010000045.1 GCA_012514505.1 Rhodococcus sp. (in: high G+C Gram-positive bacteria)
AGCGGCGCTTCCTCGCGCAGCCTCTTCCACACGGGGTAGGGATCGTCGTCGATGTCGAAATCAAACGGGTCGTAGTACGGCCCAACCTTCACCCTGTAGGTCACACCGCGAGAATAGGCGTTATCGAGCACCGTTATGGCAGGTTTCCCGCGGCCCGACCACCGGTTGCAAGCCCCGGGGCGGCCGCGACACGGTCGTCTACCGCCTCGATCTGGACGTATGAGAATATGAATTCTCGTATTGCAGGACGGTCGGGTGCACCTGCGTGGAACGGCATCGAAGGAGGCGGGAATGGCCTCAGGCGCCAGGACGTCGCAGCAGGTGTCCGACGCTTGCGGAGCCCGATCGGACTGCGGTAGGTGCCGACGAACGATCCGCGCGATTATCGAATCTGCGTCATCGAAAACGGAATCAGGTAGGAGAAGCACGGTATGAGCGATCGACACTCCAATATCGAGGGCGCGCGAATGCTCGTGATCGGCGCCTCGTCGGGCATCGGTCACGCGCTCGCGCAGGCGGCTCACACCAGGGGCGCCCGCGTCGCGCTCGCGGCACGGCGCGCGGACCTGCTGTCCGGACTCGCCGAGCAGCTCGATGGTTCCGCCCACGAACTCGACGTCTCCGATCCGCACGCCATCGAGCAGGTCGTCGGGGACGTGGTGTCGGGGTTCGGCCAACTCGACGCTGTCGTCTTCACCAGCGCCGTGGTGCCGTTCGCGCTGATCGAAGAGACCGACGTGACGACGTGGTTGCATGCGTACGCCGTCAACGCGGTGGGCGCGTCGCATGTGCTGCGCGCCGCGCTGCCCCACCTTGCCGACGACGCGGTCGCACTCGTGGCATCGAGCCACGACGTGGGTCGGCCCCGCGCCGGTGTCGCGGCGTATCACGCCAGTAAAGCTGCGCTGGACGAGATCCTGCGCTCCTGGCGGGCCGAACATCCGGAGCTGGCCGTCATCCGCGTCAGCGTCGGCCCGACGGAGGGCACCGAGATCCTGCGTGGCGCGGACCGAGATCTGCTCGCCGATCTGTACCGGACGTGGGCGCAGGAGGGCCAGATTCCGGCGGAGATGTCGGCAGTCAGCGACGTGGCGAACGCGATGCTGTCGTTGATCGCCATGTCTCGCGCGAACCCCACAGTGGTCAGCGAAATCGTGCATCTGGCCCCTCGATTGAGCAAAGCCCGATAGAAGGGTCTTTCGAAAAGCCTTGGGTCCGAGGGTATACTCGTCAACTGCGTGTGCCCGGGAACCATCGTGACCGCGAGCTTCACCGAGATCCTCGAGGACGTGCTGGCCGCCGCCGGGCTGAACTCCGCGGATCCGCATGATGTGATGACGTGGGTGGAGCGAACCTACGGTCATCCCGGTGACCTCCGCCCGGCCGGGCACCCGAGGGAAATCGCCTCGGCGACGGCATATCTGGCGTCGCGCCGTAACGGCTACGTCACCGGTTCCACCGTCAACATCGACGGCGGCTCGGACTTCATCTGAGTGCGTGCGTCCTGCGGTAGCTGCTCAACTGTTCTTCGACATCTCGGCGGCCGCCGTGTCGGCCCACTGCGCCTGGTGCCGGCCCATCGTCATGGCGCCGTTCCAGCCACCGTCGGTCCAGAGCACCTCACCGCCGACATAACTGAAGCGCGGGCTGCCGAGGCAGACCAGGGGCCAGGCCTGCTCCTCGGGAGTCGAATACCGCCCGACGGGTCCGACGGCCTGATCGACAGTGTCCTTACCCATTAGATCCTGAAAGGCCGGCATCATCGCGGTCTCGGTGGGGCCCGGGTTGATGCAGTTGATCCGGATGCCACGCCGACCCAATTCGGGATACCACCAGCCCACCCACGCGTCGATGATGTACTTCGAGTAGGCATAGCCACTCCACGACCACAGCTTCTCGTTGGCCGTCAGCCATTCGACGGCCGCCTCGAACCCCCTGGTCTCGAGCAGCCCGGTGATGACCTTGATGTGGTCCTGCCAGCCGATCGCGGCGGACGACGAAATCACACTGATGGCCGACCCTTCGGGCATTTTCGGCACGAGGAGCTCGGCCAGATGACGCGCGCCGACGAAGTTGACCAGAATCGTGTCCCATTCGCTGAACGGTGGACCGGGTAGTCCCGCGCAACTGAAGAGCCCGTCGACGGGGCCGTCGATGGACGCCGCGACCTCGTCGATGCTCTTCGAGTCGCGAAGGTCGATCTGTAGCGCGCGGGCGACGGGAACGGTGGTGGGTTTGATGTCGAGTGCGGTGACCGTCGCACCGAGATCCACGAGGATTTGCGCAGCCGCCTGGCCCATTCCCGAAGCCGCGCCGGTTACGACCACCGACTTGCCCCGGTACCTCAGCACATCGTCCATGGCACGCTCCTGTCGAGAATTTCATTTGCCGACTGTGAGAACATACGTTATCACCGGTGTACTGTCGCACTGTGACGGTTTCGACGGGGGCCGCCGGATGAGCGTCGACAGTCGCCCATTGCGGATCATTCAGTGGGCCACCGGCGCCGTCGGCTCCGAGATGATCACCACCATCCTCGATCACCGCCCCGACCTCGAGTTGGTCGGAGCCCGCGTGTATTCCGATGTCAAGAACGGGGTCGATGTCGGGACGCTCGTCAACAGAGCTCCCATCGGCGTCACCGCCACCACCGATGTTGCCGAAATCCTCGCGCTGGACGCCGACCTCGTGTTGTACGCACCGTCGTTCACCGACCTCGACGATGTCTGTGCGCTGCTCGAGAGCGGCAAAAACGTGGCAACGCCGTCATTTCTATTTCATCCTCGGCGCATTCCCGAAGCCGACCGGGACAAACTTTTGACGGCGTGCGAGAAGGGCAACAGCACCATCCACGGCAGTGGGCTCAACCCGGGTAATTTGTCTGGGGTGCTGCCGCTGGCGCTGTCGGGAATGAGCCGCACGATCGACCGATTGACCCTGCAGGAGAGGGCCGATTGGACGCTGTGGGAGAGCACCGAGATCACCTTCGACGGCATGTGGTTCGGCCGGCCGGTCGATGAGGTGACACCAACCGCCAACGCCTATCTCGGTTTCCTGACGAAGCTGTTCGTCGAGCAGACGTGGTTCCTCTCAGACACCCTGAATGCGGACATCGACGACGTCGCGGTGAGCCTGGAAACGGTACCGGCGACCA
>JAAZAD010000374.1 GCA_012514505.1 Rhodococcus sp. (in: high G+C Gram-positive bacteria)
CGATGCGGATCAACGGCCGCAACCGCCTCGCCTGCAAGATCCTGATGAAGGACCTTGGCAAGCGGATCACCGTCGAGCCGCTGATCGGCTTCAAGGTCGAGAAGGACCTGCTGGTCGACATGGAGCCATTCTTCGACGCCTACAAGTCCGTGAAGCCGTACCTGATCGCCGACGACGCGCCGAGCTCGGGTGAGCGGCGGCAATCGCCGGAGGAGCGCGAGCGGTTCGACGACACCACGAAGTGCATCCTCTGCGCGGCGTGCACGTCGTCGTGCCCGATCACGTGGACGAGCGACGACTACGTCGGTCCGGCCGCGATCGTCAACGCGCACCGGTTCATCTTCGACAGCCGGGACAAGGGCGCGGGCCAGCGCCTGCAAATCCTGAACCGGCAGTCCGGCGTCTTCCGGTGCCGCACGGTGTTCAACTGCACCGACGCCTGCCCGCGTGACATCAAGGTCACCGAAGCGATCATGCAGGTGCAGCGTGCGATCCTGACCGAGCAGGCCTGACCGCCGACCGGAGGCTTTTCAGTTTATGGGCGACGCGTTCTCCTGGGATTACCTGACGAGCGTGCCGCGATCGGACGAGGTCTTCACCCCGTTCACGACGGTGCTACTCGCGCTCTGGATCATCGCGCTGCTGGTCGGTTTCGTGTTGTACAGCCGGCCAGGCATCATGTGGGCACGTCGACTGCTCCGCGTGCGGACCGCGCGTCGCTGGGGCGCGATCCTGCTGTGGATCGGCTCGCTCGGCATCTTTTTCTTCACGGTGGGTTGGTTGCAAATCAACCCGTTCACCCTCGGCACGCGCATCTGGCTGTACCTGACGGCGCTGGCGCTGGTCATCGCAGTCGTGCTGATTGCTGTGGATATCCGCATTGAGTCGCAAGTGCTCACGCGGGAACAGGCCGAACACCGGGAGGCGGTCGCGCGCGGCGTGCACATGCGGCGTCCACCGAAGCTCAGCCGAACCCGCAAGCGGTGATACCACCAGCTACCGTAGCGGCGACGTGACCGTTCACCCACCTTCCGTTGGATCCACGGGGCGCAGCGGTCAATGTCGCCTTCGTTTGGAAGTGGCAAGCGAACGAAAAGGCGACATTGCCTGCGCGAGAGGTTGTTTTCAGGCAAGTCGCCGCTACGGCTTCAAGTGATCGAACTACAGCGCAGACACAAAACGGGCGAGGTCGAAGTGACCTCGCCCGTTGCCCATTATCCGGGTGTGCCGTGCACCCCCTGTCGATACGATCCCTCCAGCTTGCGTCCGCTCGTGGACTCCATCCGGGCGTCCCCGCATCACCCGAGGCGTGCTGCTTAGGGCTGCTACCTTCCGGTCCTGACCCGCTTCACAGTGCCCCGCCGTGCAGGACCCAAACTTCGACATCCCGTAACGACCGTAGTCCCAAAGAGCCGTACCTCGAGAGGGAGTTCAACCCCGCTAAGGCGGATTGCGGGTACAGGGCACCGCCAGCTCCCCGTCTAGCACGACGATGCAAAGTATACCTGTTGACCTGTCCGATTCCCAACCTGAAGACTACGATTCCGGCGGCAGTGGTCGATCCTTCGGCCACTCGATCGGGCGTGGTCCGGCGTCGCCAAGCTCCGGCTTCTGGTGCAGTCGATTCCTCACCTTGACGGTCAGGTCGTCGCGCACCTGAACCTGGCACGACAACCGCGTCTGGTCCGTCCGCTCGCTGACCGATTCCAGGCGGCTCGCCTCCGCCTCCGTCATCGGCCCGGCATCTCCGTCAAGCACCTCGACCCGGCAGGTCGTGCAGCGCGCGTTGCCGCCGCAGCGATGCAGGATATCGATCCCGGCATCCTCGATCGCCAGCACCAGCCGGCGTCCCTCGGCGGCGTCGAACACCTTCTCCCCCGTTACCTCGACCTTCGGCATGCCTCTCGTCTCTCCTCCCGGTTGTCTTCACGTCGCTCAGGCGCTGAACCCGGTTGGTTGCCCGCTGCCGATCCGCGCAAGATGTGCCGCGTCACGCGCATACGGACCGACCAGCGCGATCGTACCGACCAGCGCGGCCTCGACTGTCCCCGAGGCGAAGCGATAGTGAAAACCGTCGTCCTCCAGTATGCGGCACACCAGCAGAATCTCCCGATCCCCGAATCCGCGCAAGACCTCACCGACAATCTGGTCGGCAATGGGCAGATCCAATTCGGGTCGGTCCACCCACAATTGCATCCGGAGACCGTGCTCCGGGCCACGATCGAGCTCGGCGGCGAGATAGATACCGTCCAGCTCGTCAACCGCCGAACGAATTGTTCGGACCAATGCCGGCATTGGCGCACGAATGGCGCCCCAGCTGTCGCCCAGCGACTCCCGAAGCGTGTTCAACAGCGCATCGAAGACGTGTTCCGGCATTGGCCGAAGCGGACCTGGCACCATATCGAACTGCTCTTGCGTGGAATCCGGCACCTGGGCTGCATCCCTTCTCGTATACTTGGCTCATGGCGATGTAACGACCTGTTTCACCTAGGGGAGTGTACGACGATGCCGAGCCTGTTGGACGTGA
>JAAZAD010000375.1 GCA_012514505.1 Rhodococcus sp. (in: high G+C Gram-positive bacteria)
CAGGTGTCGACGATCTACAACGCCGACGGCTCGAGCGTCATCACCAAGGTCATTCCGCCTGAAGGCAACCGCAACGAGGTGGATCTCCAGGAGATCCCCGAGCATGTCCGCAACGCCGTGCTCGCGGCCGAGGACCGTGATTTCTACAGCAACTCCGGGTTCTCGATCTCAGGCTTCGCGCGTGCCGCCCGCGACAACATTCTCGGGCGTGAGAGCGCGGGCGGTGGTTCGACGATCACGCAGCAGTACGTCAAGAAGGCGCTGGTCGGCGACGAGCGGAGCCTCACGCGTAAGGCCAAGGAGCTGGTCCTGTCGGTGAATATGGCCAACCAGTGGTCGAAGGACGAGATCCTGTCCGCCTACCTGAACACCATCTACTTCGGCCGTGGTGCGTACGGCATCTCGGCGGCCGCGACCGCGTACTTCGGTAAACCCGTCAGCGATCTGACAGTCGAGGAAGGCGCGGTCCTCGCGTCGTCGATCCAGCTGCCGTCGCTGCTGGACCCGGAACAGAACCCCGAGGGCGCCGAGGCCCGCTGGAACTATGTGCTCGACGGCATGGTGTCCGCGGGCACGCTCAACGCGCAAGACCGTGCGACGAAGCAGTACCCGGCGTACGTTCCGCTCGCCGAGCTCGACTTCGGCGACCAGTCGATGGGCCCGGAAGGGCTGATCAAGAACCAGGTTCTGGCAGAACTCTCCGCCGAAGGGATCGACGAGAACCTGCTCAACACCGCCGGTCTCGAGATCACCACGACGATCGATACCACCGCGCAGGCCGCCGCGGTCGACGCTGCGCAGTCGAACCTCGAGGGAGAGGACGAGAACCTGCGTACCGCGGTGGTGTCCGTCGACCCACACAGCGGCGCGGTGCGGGCGTACTACGGCGGCGACAGCGGCGTCGGTTACGACTTCGCGCAGGCAGGGCTGCAGACAGGCTCGTCGTTCAAGGTGTTCGGTCTGGCTGCGAACCTCGATCAGGGCAATCCGTTGTCGACGACGTACGACAGCGGTCCGCTCACCATCAACGGCATCAAGATCGGCAATGTCGAAGGTGAACAGTGCGGTGAATGCACGATCGCCGAGGCGCTCAAGCGTTCGCTGAACACGAGTTTCTATCGGATGATGCTCGACATGGAGGACGGCCCGCAGGCCATCGCCGATATGGCTCACAAGCTCGGTGTCGCGAAGGAACTCCCCGGTATCGGCGAGACCCTCACCGAACCGGGTGGCGTGGGACCGAACTACGGCATCGTCCTCGGTCAGTACCAGTCGCGAGTCCTCGACATGGCGTCGGCCTATGCGACGCTCGCGGCGTCGGGTATGCACTACGACCCGCACTTCGTGCAGAAGGTCGTCACCTCCGACGGGGAGGTGCTCCTCGACCGTGGCGCGCCGAGCGGTGAACAGGTGGTCGACGAGGCCGTGGCCGACAACACCACCGCGGCCATGACGCCGATCGCTGCCTACTCCAACGGGCATGCCCTCGCGGGCGGTCGTCCGTCGGCTGCGAAGACCGGAACCGCCCAGCTCGGCGACACCGGGTCGAACAAGGACGCGTGGATGGTCGGCTACACCCCGTCGCTGGCCACCGCGGTGTGGGTCGGTACCGAGCAGGGACTGCCACTCGAGAACAGCTGGGGCGGCATGATCTACGGGTCCGGCCTGCCGTCGGACATCTGGAAGGACACGATGGACGGAGCCCTGGAGGGCACCGATGTCGAGTCCTTCCCCAAGCCGGGCAAGATCGCCGGTGAGTCCGGTGTGCCGAGCTGGTCCGCGAAGACGACGGCCCCACCGACCAGTGACAAGCCGTCGACGTCCCGAACGATTCCGACGTTGCCGGAGGTTCCCGAGATCACGACGCAGAACGTGGAGATCTTCCCGGGTGTGACGATTCCGATTCCGGGCGTGGCGCAGGCGCCGGTCACCACGACTCCGCCGCGTGGGCCGTCGAACGACACTTCGACCTCCGAAGAGGAGGAAACCGGAAGTGACGGCTCGGACGGCAGCGACCCCACCGTGCCGTCGGCACCCACCACCACCAATCGGGTCCCCCAGTTCAACCAGTTTCCGGACGCGGCGAACGGTCGAGATTACGATGAGCTCCAGCCTGCCGGGTAGCCTCTCGGCGTGACCGTCGACGGGGAGGCCGCGCACAGGGGACACGTCTCTCCTGAGCCCCTCGCCGACGATCGTCGTTCCGTGGACTGGCGCGACACCCCGGGTCGAACCGACCCGATGGTGTCGCGCCTTTCCGCACTTGTCGGGGGACCTGTCGGCAGGCACGCACTGCTGGGCCGCACCCGCTTCTTCACGCCGCTGCGGGCGATGCTGTTGCTCGCGGTGGTGTTCTTGGCGTTGGGATGGTTCGGCAAGGCCGCGTGCATCCAGCAGGCGCCGGTCGGCCCCGACGGTGGACTCGGGTTGGACTGGAGCGACAACCGGCAGTACGTGGCGATGTGTTATTCCGACATCGTTCCGCTCTACGGTGCGGAGCGGCTCAACGAGGGCGCATTTCCGTACGCGACGTCGTGGGAGGAGCCGGGGGCGGACGGGCAGACGCAGACCCGGTATATGGAGTACCCCGTAGTTTCGGGCCTCTACCAGTACGTGTCGATGCGTGTCGCGAAGGCATGGGATTCGGTGTCGTGGTTGCCCGGTGGACTCCAGGTCGCGATCTATTTCAATGTCGTTGCCTTGGGGCTCGCGTTCGCGTGGCTCGCGACGTTGTGGGCCACCGCCAGGTCGGCCGGACGGCGAGTGTGGGATGCCGCGCTCGTCGCTGCGTCGCCGCTCGTGATGGTGCATGCGTTCACGAACTTCGATGCCTTGGCTGCGGCATTCGCGGCGGGCGGTCTGCTCGCGTGGGCTCGCCGCCGCCCCGTGCTTGCGGGGGTGCTGCTGGGGATCGGTGCCGCGACGAAGCTGTACCCGCTGCTGCTGCTCGGCCCACTGCTGGTGTTGTGTCTGCGTACCGGGAAGATGCCCGCGTTCTTCCGAACCTTCGGTGCCGCGGCAGGTGCGTGGCTGGCGGTCAATCTGCCGATCCTGCTGTTGTATCCGCGGGGATGGTACGAATTCTTCCGCTTGAATTCCGATCGCGGCGCCGACCCTGATTCGATCTACAACGTGGTGCGGTCGTTCGTCGGATGGCCGAACTGGTCCCCCTCGACGCTGAACTACGTGTCGCTGCTGCTGTTCGCGATCGCATGCGTCGGGATCGGATGGCTTGCGCTGACCGCACCTCGGCGCCCGCGACTGGCCCAGCTGTGTTTCCTGCTCGTGGCGGCATTCCTGTTCACCAACAAGGTCTGGAGTCCGCAGTACTCACTGTGGCTGGTCCCGCTCGCGGTACTCGCGATACCGCACCGCAGGGCTCTCCTCGCGTGGATGACGGTCGATGCCCTCGTGTGGGTTCCGCGCATGTTCTATTACCTCGGTCCTGACAACAAGGGCGTACCGGAGCAGTGGTTCACCGCGACGGTGGCGATCCGGGACCTCGCCGTCCTGGCGCTGTGCGCGGTTGTGTTGTGGCAGATCCGGCATCCGGTCGACGATCCCGTCCGGTACGGATTCATCGACGACCCCGTCGGTGGTGTTCTGGACCAGGCGCCCGATGCGTACCCACGGTGGCTACCGGGATGGTTGAAACCGGCACACGGCCGCGCGCCGTCGAA
>JAAZAD010000376.1 GCA_012514505.1 Rhodococcus sp. (in: high G+C Gram-positive bacteria)
AAGAACAGCGCGTAGTTCAACTCTTGATACGAGTCGTAGACCTGGGCGTCGTAGTCCAGGAACGGTGTGGGGACGAAGAAACCGGCGGCGTTGACCATCAGCGTTGCGTCGCCGTGGTGCTCGGCCAACGTGTTCTGAACTTCGGTGACCACAGACCGGTCGGTCAGTTCGGCAGCGATGCCCCAGGCTTTCCCACCGCGGTCAGTCAGTTCGGCCACGGTGTTGTCCACACGATTCTTCGACCGTCCGATGACCACCGCGCTGCCACCACGGTCGACGACATCGAGTGCGGCTCGGCGTCCCATCCCGGCGCTACCGCCGACGACGACGATCTTCTTACCGTCGAACTGTGCATCCATACGGTGATCTGCCTTTCCCGAATCTCTTCAGCGGGTCTCCCGCGCTGAATGTTTGGCTGTACGGTCGGAAGTCAGCCTGGCCCGCCCACGGGTGAGCTGTCTTCACCCCGCGGCACCATTCACCCGGGTGAGGGCGCAGCCCACGCAGTGTTCATCGATTGTTTGCGCTGAGCGGCTTTCCGAGGCGGTCACCACAGTTCCCACCGCCGGCTGGCGATGGTGTCCTCGTCGGCGATGACATGTATCGCCGCCTCCTCTGCCGACGCGGCTCCGCCGTCGATCCCCACATCGTGGGCGCGGTAATCAGACGTGGGATCGGTGGGGTCCAGGCCGACGGCGACAAGCCGCCCGGCGCGGTCGTCACCGACCTGGTCATCGACGGGCTCACCGTCGCTGTCAGCGCTGTCACCGATCCCGTCGCCGTCCCACCGATCGGTCACGTCGGGCACCTCGCGGGCCAACCGGCGCGCCAGGCTTTCATGGACGCGCGCTTCGTTGGCGGTCAGTCCCCAGCTCCCCAGTTCCCTCGGGCTTTCCGGGGGTGAATAGCCTTCGTCCAGGTCGATACCCGTCTGTTCTGAGTCAAGGCTTTCTTCTGGTTCAAGCAGATGGGCGGTGACGTCATCGAACTCAGAATTCTCCATCAGTGCAAACTCCGTTCCCTGCCGGCTTGTCTCGGTGAAAAAGGATGCCGCGCAACGGGGCGAGCCGTCCTCGCCCATCGAGTCATTCACCCGGGTGAGACGCACGCGGTCCTGACGACGAGGACAGTGGCCGTCGCAGCGTGGATCGAGCGAGCCAGTGCTGCGCGTCGAGCGCGGCTCGGCATCCGCTGGCCGCGGCGGTGACCGCTTGGCGGTACCGGCGGTCGACCAGGTCGCCGGCGGCGAAGACCCCATCGACGCTGGTCTGGGTGCCCTCGTCGCGGGTCACGACATAACCGCGGGCGTCGAGATCGACCAGTCCCACCAACAGATCGGATCGAGGGGCCTGACCGACGGCCACGAATACCGCGGCCAGGCCGATGTCGTACTCGACCGCGGTGCGCAGCGTGCGTAGCCGCAGACCGGTGACGCGGTGCCTGCCCGTGACCGCGAGCACTTCGGTCGATACCCGGACAGCCACATTGGGCGCAGCGCGTAGCCGGTCGACCATCGCAGCCGATGCGCGCAGGCGGGGTCGATGGTGGATGACGGTCACGCGGCGGGCCAACTGCGCCAGAAACAGGGCCTCCTCGACCGCGCCGTCTCCCCCGCCCACGACGGCGACCTCGCAGCCGGCGAACCGGTGCCCGTCACGTTTGGCGCTGGCGCTGACGCCAAAGCCGCGCAGTTCTCGTTCGCCGGGCACGTTGAGCGCCCGGTCGAGGCCGCCCATCGCAAGGATCAGCGCGGAACTTCGGCGTATCTGCTGATCGACCATGACCGCCTTGACCGCACCGTCGAGGTCGAATCCGTGTGCGTCACCGGCGTGGAAAGTCGCGCCGAACCGGTGCGCTTGTGCGCGCATCGCGCGGGCCAGGTCGGGCCCGCGCACGGGCTGCGGAAAGCCGGGGTAATTGGCCATCGGTCCTGCCGCCATGAGGGCACCACCGCACAGTTGGCCTTCGACGACCAGGGTGTCGAGTCCGGCTCGCGCGGCGTAGATCGCCGCGGTGTAGCCGGCCGGTCCTGACCCGACGATCATGGCGTCATGAACCCGCCCGGACACCTGCATCAAGGCGTAACGCTGTGCGCTGGCATAGCGGTGCTGTGTGGTTTGACGCGGTGCACCTGTGGGGAGCACGAGGGAATTGGTTCGAGTTGACGCGCCCGAATCTCGGCAAGTTGTGTCCGCAGCCGCGGTTCCTCAGGGCTGCCGACGTACCCGGCCAGCCAGCGGCTGAGCGCATCGAGTACGTTCTCTGGCAATGTCATCCGGCAGGACGGAACCGCGTCGAGGATCCGGTTGATCACGAGATGGTATTCCTGGCAGCCTAATTCGACGAACGTCATGGTGCGGTCATGACCTGTCAGACAGTGAGCCGCCGTATCGGCGAGTAACCACGCCATATCAGCGTCGGAGACGATGGCCGGTTTGACCGTTGTCGATCGGCGGCCAACGGCGGACCCGGGTGTCTCCCGACGCATGCCGTGGGTATGCAGCCACGAGTTCATCCCGGCGGCCCACGTGTTCGGCATCAGAGGGTCACCACGGCTTGCAGGATGTCGGATACGTTTTCAAGCGTTCTGCCACACGATGGACATCGAGCGACCCGTTTGAACAGTCGCCGAAGAGCCGT
>JAAZAD010000377.1 GCA_012514505.1 Rhodococcus sp. (in: high G+C Gram-positive bacteria)
CCGAACAGCGAGCGCGGGTCCAGGCCGGCATGCTCAATGGCCTCCCACGACGTCTCCATCAGCAGCCGGTGGTTGGGGTCCATGTAGGTCGCCTCATGCGTCCGCAGGCCGAAGAACGAAGCGTCGAAACCCCAAATGTCGTCGAGGAATCCGCCGTATCGCGTCACGGACTTGCCGGGCACGCCGGGTTCGGGGTCATAGAACTCGTCGACATCCCAGTGATCGGCGGGGATCTCGGTCACCAGATCGTCGCCCCGCAGCAGCGCCTCCCACAACTTCTCCGGTGACGAGATGCCGCCGGGAAGTCGGCAGGCCATGCCGATCAGTGCGATAGGAGTGACGAGAGCGTCCCCCATAGCCCTTCACCTTCTTTCGAGCGATATTTCAGCAGGCGCGGCCGTAATCCGACACATGGCGGGTTGTTCACGAGGTCGTTCCGACGGCCGTTCGTTCAAAGTCAAACTAGCCGAGTCGACGGCGTGGCCTGACCGCTTTGCTGCGATGATGTGGCGAAATCCACTCTGTTTGCGGGTGCCCGCCCAGTATCGGTGATGAACGCCGGCACGCGCCGCGATGGACCGGATCCGGTGGTGGTGCAATGTCTTTGCCCACCTCGACCGCAGCGGCGGGTCGGCGGTTTGCTCGTTTTACTGTCAGGGCACGTCGACCGCGTGTCAGGCCTTGTCGGAGTCGGCCGGTGACCGGGTGGGCCGGGTCTTCTTACGTTCGCTCCTCAGGATGTCCAACGTGTCGGTGAACCAACCCTGCACCACGCGCTTGAGCCGGAACTGTCCCTGCAGCGTGGTGTCCGGGTAGCTGTCGGTGAGGTCGACGAACTCGAAGCCCGGTTGTTTGCAGATCAGGAACTGCTGGTGCGGCAGCCCGAAGATGCGCGCGCCCACCGCCTCGGCGAAGTACACCGCGAAGGGAAACACCAGGGTGGGTTCGAAACGGTCCCCGTGCTGCCACATCGTATGGGCGAAGTCGTCCCCGCCGATCCATCCGCCGTCGCGGATCTTCGGCCACACCCTGATGAGGTCGATCGAGATGCCGCGCAGCGTGTGGTCACCGTCGATATAGGCGAAGTCGAGGCTGCCGTCGGGGATTTGATCGATGACCTCCACGGTCGTGCCGCGCAAAATGATGCGCTTATCTGCCGCGAACGCGGTGTTGGCTTCGGTTTCGGCGAGGTAGGTGGCGAACCGGGAGTCGTCGGTATTGCTGGGTTTGTTCCAGTCGTCGAGGTGGCGCCAGGGATCAACCATGTAGTAGGTGCGGATCGAGTCGCATGCGGCGAGTATCTCCGCGGCGAAACGCCCCCGGTAGACGCCGATCTCGGCCATGGACTCGACACGGTTGGTGTGCAGAAATTCGCTCCACAGCTGAAATCGTGTGGCGCTCGCACACAAATCTCGAATCGCTTCGTCCACTTGCCTGACTCCTCTCCCGGGCGGTGTGCCGGTTAGGAAACCTACGGGGTTGGCTGTCGCCTGAGGCGTGAATCGGGTTTATGCCTGACGGTGTGGGCCGGCGTCGGCGTGGTCGAGCCTGTCCGGCGCGGCGGACCGGGGCCGCGACTTCGTCGGCGGCCCGGGTCGTGACCCCAGACGATGACACGTGAATTGACCGATGTGCGCAACTCGAAAACGTTAGGGACTAGCCTCGCCGACTGATGCCGTCGTATCGACAACCTGCTTGATGCCGGTACCGGCCAGATGGCGCGATAAGACGCAATGGGGAGTGATGACTCGGCCGGCCCCATACGAAGGGTGGCGCCGAGCCGTGCGCGTAACAGGTGGTGACTTGCTACGGTAACGAGCGGTACCGTCGCGGCTTACGCTCCCACGAGAGGTCGGCGGTGTGTTGGAAGCTAGAGTTCGAGCATGTCCGAGGGGATTTGGTGCCCGACTGCCCTAAGCGCGCCGCCGTGCTGATGTTCAAGGGCGACCGAGAAACGCATCGCCTATTGGCATCGCCACACGCCCGTAGTGGTACTGGGCGGATAACTCTGGTTCGGCAGTCGGGGATTACCGAAACCAGCGGGCTCGATTCCTATCGCCCTGGCGGATGCTGCCGATGATCCGTAAGTACTGCATTACCCACGAGAAGCCACTGCTGCCTGAG
>JAAZAD010000378.1 GCA_012514505.1 Rhodococcus sp. (in: high G+C Gram-positive bacteria)
CGTGCAAAACACTACCGCACGTGAGCAACAGAACCGACAGAACGACAGGGCAGAACACACGCTCTGACGTGCATTTATGGTTGAGTATTGCCAGGTAGTCGGCTGACTGGTGACAGTCTCACGTCTGGTTCGAGTCCAGCCGGGGGAGCATCGAAGAGAAGACCCGCAGATTCAATCTGCGGGTCTTCTCTCGTATATGAGGGTGGGTGCCGCGTGTCTGGTGGTGCCGGCGTGGCGGTAGCATTCAGTCTCGCTGCGAGGGGGACCTTCGCGCTGGGGCGGTAGCTCAGTCGGTTAGAGCCGTGGACTCATAATCCATTGGTCGCGGGTTCGAGCCCCGCCCGCCCCACAAGAGTCAGCCACTCATTTTGCGTCTATCAGCTTGCCGCTCTTCGACAGGTCCGGATCGGTGCAGGACGACAGATCGAAGCAGCAGGGTCGGCGCTTGCCGGATTCCAGCTTCGATATCGCGACCTCGACGCGTCGCTCGCGGGTGGCAGGGTTTTTGGTGGCTTTGATCCAGCGCACCCACTCCCAGCGGGCCATCGGTGTGATGTCGTCCCATACCTCGACGATCTCCGGGTTATCGGCCAACGCCGACCGCAGATCCTCCGGAATGTCGGGCTCGGGCCAGTTCTTGGTCGGTTCGACCTCGAGCGATACCGCATCTCCGTCACCGACCGACAAGCTCCGATGCAGCCTCTCGTCGATCGAGAGCCAGTGACCGCGCATGCCGTCCGGTTCGAGAACCGTGTCGAAAGCGTGCCCGTCCATGACAACTTCGGCTGCCACCTGACCTCGGGAGGGCAGTTGGGCGCTCGCGTCGTCAGGGAACCGCACGATCGTCTTGTCGCCGATCTTCTGCACATGCCCCTGGAACGAGATAACCGTCTTCTCAGCCATGACATTCAGATTAATCCCGTTGTCGAGGGCGGGGCTTCTCGATTCCTGATCGGTATTCGGTGTGCGAGATCCGCAGAATCCGAATGTAGCTGCACTTACGATGGCCGCATGACCATGATTCCCGACGGCAAGGACTGGACCTGGGTCATCGAGCGTCGGTGCCCGGAGTGTGGTTTCGATGCGGGCACGGTGGACTACGAGCAGATTTCTGCCATTGTTCGTGACAACGCCGATCAGTGGATACCGGTGCTGCAGCGCTCGGACGTGCGCGTTCGACCGAATGCTCGGACGTGGTCTCCGTTGGAATATGCGGCACACGTGCGGGATGTCTTCGATATTTTCGCAGTCCGGCTGCAGATGATGATCGACGAGGACGACCCGCTGTTCGAGAACTGGGACCAGGACGCCACCGCGGTGGACGAACGGTACAACGAGCAGGACCCTGCAGCAGTCACGCACGAGCTCGTGGAATCCGCGGGCCGCGTCGCGAGAGCCTTCGGCGCAGTGCCGGCCGCGGATCGTGGGCGCACTGGCCGCCGCAGCAACGGTTCACGTTTCACCGTCGACAGCTTGGCGAGGTATTTCGTTCACGATCCGATCCATCACCTTCACGATGTAGGAGTTCCGCGATGAAGACAAAAGGTGCCATTCTCTGGGGAGTGAACGAGCCGTGGTCGGTGGAAGAGATCGAGATCGGCGATCCACGACGCGGCGAAGTGCAGATCCGGATGGAAGCGGCCGGAATGTGCCACTCCGACCATCACCTCGTCACGGGAGCCACCCCGTTGCCGTCGTTTCCGGCGATGGGCGGGCACGAAGGCTCGGGAGTGATCACAGCCGTCGGACCGGAGGTGCACGACCTCGAGATCGGCGATCACGTGGTGTTGTCGTTCATCCCGGCCTGCGGCACGTGTCCCGCGTGCTCGGCAGGGCATCAGAATTTGTGCGACCTCGGTATGGGCCTACTCAGCGGACTAGCGATCAGCGACGGCACCTATCGAATTCAGGCCCGTGGACAGAACGTGATTCCGATGTGCCTACTCGGCACGTTCTCGCCGTTCATGACCGTCCACGAGTCCTCCGTGGTCAAGATCGACAAGGACATCCCCTTCGAGGTCGCAGCCCTCGTCGGGTGTGGCGTGCCCACCGGGTGGGGGTCGGCGACGAGGGTCGCCGATGTACAGCCGGGCGAGTCCGTGGTGATCATGGGCATCGGTGGTGTCGGAATGAGTGCGCTGCAGGGCGCAGTCGCATCCGGTGCGCGTCAGATCTTCGCGATCGACCCGGTGCCGTGGAAACGCGAACAGGCCCTGAAGTTCGGCGCCACGCATGCCTTCGAGAGTGCCGCCGCGGCGATCGAGCCCATCATCGCGCTCACAGACGGACGCATGGCGCAGAAGTCGATCATCACCGTGGGGGAGATGCGCGGCGAGTACATCGAGGAAGCGCTGCTCCTGACCAGCAAGGCCGGCCGGTGCGTCCTCACCGCGATGGGACACATGGCGGATATGGACGTGAAGCTCAACATGTTCCTGTTCTCGATGCTCCAGAAGGATCTCCAAGGCACCATCTTCGGTGGTGGCAATGCGCGTACAGACGTGCCGAACCTGCTCGCCATGTACAAATCCGGGCATCTGAATCTGGACGACATGATCACCACGACGTACAGCCTCGAAGAGGTCAACGACGGCTATCGGGACATGCTCGACGGAAAGAACATTCGCGGGGTCATCCGGTACACCGACGCCGACCGGTAGCCACTCTCGTAGGGTGGGCGCGTGGACGGTACCGAGCAGCGCATCCTCGAACGCATCGCACAGTGGCCCGTGGACGGCGCCTCAGCTGCGGTGGTGTCGGGTTCCGGAACTCTGGCGACCTACGGAGACGTCACCCGGGTGTTTCCGCTGGCGTCCGTGACCAAGTTACTGGTTGCGTATGCCGTGCTGATCGCGGTCGAAGAAGGTGCGATCGAGCTGGATCAGCCCGCCGGACCGGATGGCTCCACCGTCCGACACCTCCTTGCGCATGCATCGGGGCTGGCATTCGGTGAGAACGTGGTGCAGTCTCCGCCGGAGACCAAACGGATCTACTCCAGTGCCGGATTCGAGGTCCTTGCCGACCTGGTTGCCGGCGAATCCGGGATCGCGTTCCCCGACTACCTACGGGAGGCCGTGTTCGCCCCACTGGGCATGGAAACCGCGGAGTTGGTGGGCTCGGCAGGTCATGGCGCACAGGCTTCGGTTGCGGATCTGACACGGTTCGCTGCAGAACTGCTCGAGCCGACGCTGATCGCGTCCGCTACGTATTCGTCCGCTGTGAGCGTCCAATTTCCTGGCCTCGACGGCCTGCTACCCGGCTACGGGCGTCAACGCCCCAACGATTGGGGGCTCGGATTCGAACTGCGCGGGACCAAAGACCCGCATTGGACCGGGTCGTCGAACTCGCAACAGACCTTTGGGCATTTCGGTCAGTCCGGCACGTTTCTGTGGGTCGATCCAGCAGTTCAGACAGCCTTGGTGGTTCTCACCGATCGTGATTTCGGGGACTGGGCCAAGCCGCTGTGGCCGGCCTTGAGCGATGCCGTGCTGACGGGTGCCGCTGAATCGAATCGGCCAGTTTGACACAAATTTCTCGATTACCACTAGCGCAACACGGTTAACACGAGGCACACTGGTCCTCGGAGTTCTTCGATTGCAGGTCGACAGAGGTCGTTGGGGAAGACGTCCCTCGTCGAAATTGCAGGAGGCTCTAGTGCGCGCATTGAATCAGTTCGCGGACGTGACGGCTGGTGTTGTCTACATCCATTCGTCGCCGGCGGCGCTGTGTCCACATGTCGAGTGGGCACTGACCTCGACACTCGACTGCCGTGCAGACTTCGTATGGACTTCGCAGCCCGCATCGAACGGTGTTCTTCAAGCGACCAGTAACTGGGTAGGGCCGGTCGGAACCGCCGCTCGCCTGGTGAATGCACTCCGTGCGTGGCCGATGCTTCGTTTCGAAGTCACCGAGGACGCCAGCGAAGGCGTCGACGGCGAGCGATTCAGTTACGTCCCCGAACTCGGCTTGTGGCACGGCTCGACCAGTGCAAACGGGGATGTGATGATCGGGGAGATGCGGCTTCGGTCCATCATGTCGAGCGGCGGAGACATCGGCGCCCAACTGGACCTGGCGCTCGGTGCCGAATGGGAC
>JAAZAD010000379.1 GCA_012514505.1 Rhodococcus sp. (in: high G+C Gram-positive bacteria)
GACCGACTACGACACAGCCGACAGGCTCTACTTCGAGCCGATCACCTTCGAGGACGTCCTCGAGGTGTACCGGGCCGAATCCGAGTCCGGCACGGTTGCCGGCGTGATCGTGCAACTCGGCGGTCAGACGCCCCTGGGTCTCGCGCACGCTCTCGAGGCGGCCGGCGTACCGATCGTCGGCACCAGCCCCGAGGCCATCGACCTCGCGGAGGACCGCGGCGAGTTCGGCAAGGTGTTGGTCGAGGCAGGCCTGCCCGCACCCAAATTCGGTACCGCCACCTCGTTCGAGGGCGCCCGCGAGATCGCGAGCAAGATCGGATACCCGGTCCTGGTTCGTCCGTCGTACGTTCTGGGTGGACGCGGCATGGAGATCGTCTACGACGAGCCGTCGCTGGAGAACTACATCTCGCGTGCCACCGAGATCTCGGACGACCGGCCCGTGCTGGTCGACCGATTCCTCGAAGACGCGGTCGAGATCGATGTCGATGCACTGTGCGATGGCACAGAGGTGTACCTGGGTGGGGTCATGGAACACATCGAGGAAGCCGGTATCCACTCCGGTGACTCAGCGTGTGCGTTGCCCCCGATCACCCTCGGCCGCGCGGACATCGAGAACGTGCGCCGGTCTACCGAGGCGCTGGCCAAGGGGATCGGCGTCAAGGGCCTGCTGAACGTGCAGTACGCGCTCAAGGACGACATCTTGTACGTCCTCGAGGCGAACCCGCGTGCCAGCCGCACCGTGCCTTTCGTCTCCAAGGCGACTGCTGTGCAGCTTGCGAAGGCATGCGCTCGGGTGATGCTCGGTGAGTCGATCGCGGACCTCCGGAAGAGTGGTCTGCTTCCGGCAACGGGTGACGGCGGCACGCTCCCGGCGGACTCTCCGGTGGCGGTCAAGGAAGCGGTGCTCCCGTTCAATCGCTTCCGGCGCGCCGACGGCACCGGTGTCGACACACTCCTGAGCCCCGAGATGAAGTCGACCGGCGAGGTCATGGGAATCGACGCGGACTTCGGCACGGCGTTCGCCAAGAGCCAGGCCGGCGCATACGGCTCCCTGCCGACGACGGGCTCTGTATTCGTCTCCGTGGCGAACAAGGACAAGCGGGCGCTGATCTTCCCGGTGAAGCGACTTGCGGACCTGGGATTCCGGATCCTCGCGACAGAAGGCACCGCGGATGTCCTTCGACGCAACGGCATCGCATGCGAGCGCGTTCACAAGCATTCCGGCGAAAACCTCCCGGAAGGCGCGCGCACCATCGTCGAGCAAATCCGCGACGGTGAGATCGACATGGTGATCAACACCCCGTACGGCAACTCGGGACCGCGTGTGGACGGCTACGAGATTCGCAGCGCTGCGATCTCCGCGACCATTCCGTGTGTCACGACCGTGCAGGGCGCTTCCGCGGCGGTGCACGGCATCGAGGCTGCCCTTCGGGGCGACGTCGGTGTCCAGTCGCTGCAGGATCTACATTCGCGGCTGCGGGAGCCGTCGAAGGCCGTCGAGTCGTGACGGATGGTCGCGCTGGGTCGGATGGTCGAACTGTGACGGATGGACAAACCTGGGGCGAGCGGCTGCGTGAGGCGGTCGCTCGCCGCGGAAGATTGTGCGTGGGGATCGACCCGCACCCCGAACTGCTCCGTTCCTGGGATCTACCGGTCTCGGCGGAGGGTCTCGAGACCTTCGCCGAAATCTGCGTGGAGGCCTTCGTCGGTGAAGTGGCCCTTATCAAGCCCCAGGTGGCCTTCTTCGAGGCGTACGGCTCCGAGGGGTATGCGGTGCTCGAACGGACGATATCGGTCCTGAGAGAGGCCGGAACGCTCGTTGTGGCGGACGCCAAGCGTGGCGATATCGGCTCGACCATGGCCGCGTACGCGCAGACCTGGCTGGGACGGGACACGCCGCTCGCTGCTGATGCGCTGACGGTATCGCCCTACCTGGGGTTCGGATCGCTGGAACCGGCGGTGTCCTTGGCAGCGCAGAACGGCCGAGGATTGTTCGTGCTCGCCCGTACGTCCAACCCCGAGGGCAGCGGTGTGCAGGAGGCTCGGAGCACTGCCGGTGTGAGCGTCGCACAGTCCGTGGTGGACGAATCGGCGGCGGTCAACGCGGGTGAACCGGACATTGCGGGGCTGGTCGTGGGCGCGACACGCGGACACGGCTTGGATTTGTCGAAATTTTCCGGACCGATCCTCGCGCCAGGGTTGGGGGCGCAGGGTGCGACGGTCGCCGATCTCGCCGAGATTTTCCATGATTCTCGAGAACTGTTGTTACCCAACACATCTCGTGGAGTTCTCAAGGCCGGTCCGGACGTTGGATCCTTGCGGGATGCTGCCTTGAAGGTTCGTGACGAGATCGAGGTCGGGCTCGCATAGCCCACCCGAATCTGCCGCTGACCTTGGGGGGTGGGTTCGCAATCGGCGCCAAGGCTGAGTACGGTCGCTATCGCCGCTGGTTAACCAGTGGTTTGGACTGTTTGCCAACGATGAGACGGAGGAACCGTGGCCCTTCCCCAGTTGACTGATGAGCAGCGCGCCGCTGCTTTGGAGAAGGCAGCTGCTGCCCGTCGTGCCAGGGCTGAGCTCAAAGATCGCCTCAAGCGCGGCGGCACGGACCTGAAGCAGGTTCTGGCCGACGCCGAGAACGACGAGATCCTCGGCAAGATGAAGGTGTCGGCGCTGCTCGAGGCCCTGCCCAAGGTGGGCAAGGTCAAGGCGCAGGAGATCATGACCGAGCTGGAGATCGCTCCGACCCGTCGCCTTCGTGGCCTCGGTGATCGGCAGCGTAAGGCTCTCCTCGCGAAGTTCGATTTCGAGGCCTGAGTACGACAGTGGTGGCTGACGCACAAGTGTCAGAGAGTGAGACCGCAGTGCGGAGGGGTCGGCTGGTTGTACTGGCCGGCCCCTCGGCTGTCGGGAAGTCGAGTGTGGTGCGGGTGCTGCGGGAACGGATGCCCGAACTTTTGTTCAGCGTCTCCGCGACGACGCGTGCACCGCGCCCCGGTGAAGTGGACGGTGTCGACTACCGCTTCACTTCGCGCGAAGAATTTCAACGGATGATCGACGAAGGCGAACTCCTCGAGTGGGCCGAGATTCACGGTGGCCTTCAACGGTCGGGCACACCGGCCGTGCCGGTACGTGAGGCGCTCGACGCTGGTAAGCCTGTGCTCGTCGAAGTCGACCTCGCCGGTGCCCGTGCAGTGCGAGCGGCTATGCCGGAGGCCTTGCTGGTGTTCATGGCACCGCCGAGCTGGGACGTTCTGGTCGGTCGTCTTACCGGCCGGGGGACCGAACCGCCGGAGGTGGTCGAGCGTCGGCTCGAAACCGCGCGTGTCGAACTGGCAGCACGTGACGAGTTCGACGAGGTCATTGTCAACGAGGATGTCAACCAATCGTGCGACGAGTTGGTATCCTTGTTGGTTGGACGGCCGTGACGGTCGATCAGTAAGCATTGTTCGCCCACAAGCCGCCGACGTTTGTGCAGGTAGAACAACCGAAACCTAGATCCAATTCAGGAGATACCGAGTGAGCAGCACCCCCGCAGCAGCGTCCGCAGCCGAGGCCCACGGCCTGCCTGCATACGACACCCCGCTCGGAATCACCAACCCACCGATCGACGAGCTCCTCGAGCGCACGTCGTCGAAGTATGCGCTGGTGATCTACTCGGCGAAGCGCGCTCGCCAGATCAACGACTACTACAACCAGCTCGGTGACGGCATCCTCGAGTACGTCGGCCCGCTCGTCGAGCCGGGTCTTCAGGAGAAGCCGCTGTCCATCGCGCTTCGCGAGATCCACTCCGACCTGCTCGAGCACACCGAAGGCGAGTGAGCGGAGGGGCCACCGTGCCTGAGCACACGTCCGGTTCGATCGATTCTGGTTCGCCCGGTTCCGGGCATGGGAGCGGTAAGCGGATCGTCGTCGGAGTCGGCGGCGGAATCGCCGCGTACAAGAGTTGCGCGATTATTCGCAGTTTCACCGAAGCCGGTCATCACGTTCGCGTGATCCCGACGGCGTCCGCGTTGGAGTTCGTCGGTGCCGCGACCTTCGAAGCATTGTCGGGCAATCCCGTGCACACGGGTGTGTTCACGGACGTTCCGGAGGTGCCGCATGTTCGTCTCGGACAGGAAGCGGACCTCGTGGTCATCGCGCCTGCCACGGCCGACCTCATGGCTCGGGCAGTGGCGGGCCGGGCCGACGACCTGCTGACGGCGACGCTGCTGACCGCTCGCTGTCCGGTGGTGTTCGCTCCGGCGATGCACACGGAAATGTGGGAACACCCGGCGACGGTTGCCAATGTCGCCACCCTTCGAGAACGCGGTGTGACGGTGATCGAGCCGGCCTCCGGGCGGCTGACCGGTAAGGACACAGGCGCGGGACGTCTGCCCGAACCCACGGAGATCGTCGGTCTCGCGTCACTGCTTCTCGAACGCGCCGATGCACTACCCCGTGACCTGGTAGGGCAAAAGATACTGGTGTCTGCGGGCGGGACTCGCGAACCTCTCGATCCGGTCCGGTTCCTGGGGAACCGCAGCTCGGGTAAGCAGGGTTACGCGATCGCTCGTCTCGCGGTACAACGCGGAGCCCAGGTCACATTGGTGTCCGGATACACGGCAGGTCTGGATGCTCCGGCGGCTGTCGATGTGGTCGAGGTGAAAACCGCCGAAGACATGCGCATTGCGGTTGCCAAGCGGGCCCCGGACTGCGACGCGGTCGTCATGGCTGCGGCCGTTGCGGATTTCCGCCCGACGACGACCGTGGCGAGCAAGATCAAGAAGGGACCGGACGAACCGGACTCGATTCCGCTGACTCCCAACGCCGACATTCTCGCCGGATTGGTGCAGTCGCGACGAGCAGGCGAAATCGATTCATCCACCGTGATAGTCGGCTTCGCAGCGGAAACCGGCGACTCAGGCGGGGACGTCTTGTCGTATGCGCGTGCAAAACTCCAGCGCAAAGGTTGCGACCTGCTGGTTGTCAATGCAGTCGGCGAAGGCAAAGCCTTCGAAGTCGATCACAACGACGGCTGGTTGCTGGCCGCCGACGGATCCGAATCGGCGCTCGAACACGGATCCAAGTCGTTGATGGCAAGTCGGGTGCTCGATGCGCTGAGTCCGCTCTTGGGGTCAGGCGAGTAAGCGCCCGCTGGGGTCGGGCCGATCGCGTGCCTTCGCGGGGGAGTGTAGGTATGTTTCCCACCGGGCCGGGTGATGAGATCCTTCCCGATTCGCGTGACTAAGCTGTTTTATGAGGGCAGGAATCGAATTCCTGTTGTAGACCGTTCGTAAGAGAACATGTCGTCGAGAGGGTATGTCTGTGAGCAAGTCCGGGGTTCGGCTATTCACCAGTGAGTCCGTGACGGAGGGGCATCCGGACAAGATCTGTGACGCGATCAGCGACGCCATTCTCGATGCACTGATCGCAGACGACCCTCGTTCCCGTGTCGCCGTCGAGACGATGGTGACCACGGGCCAGGTTCACGTCGCCGGTGAGGTCACCACTACCGGGTGGGCGGATATTCCGAAGATTGTTCGCGACACGGTGCTCGAGATCGGATACGACTCGTCCGCGAAAGGTTTCGACGGGAACTCGTGCGGTGTCAACGTGGCCATCGGGTCACAGTCTCCTGAGATCGCACAGGGCGTCGACCACTCGCACGAGGTGCGCACCGGCGCGCTCAGTGACGACGAGGTCGACCGTCAGGGCGCGGGTGACCAGGGGCTGATGTTCGGTTATGCCTCGAAGGAAACCCCGGAACTGATGCCTCTTCCGATCGCGCTTGCGCACCGGCTTTCGCGTCGACTCACCGAGGTACGCAAGACTGGAGTTCTTCCGTATCTGCGGCCTGACGGCAAAACCCAGGTCACCATCGAATACGACGGCGACAAGCCCGTCCGGCTCGATACGGTCGTGATTTCCACCCAGCATGCCGCTGACATCGACCTGGACAACCTTTTGACGCCGGACCTGCGTGAAAAGGTTCTGGGTGCGGTTCTCGCGGACCTGAACATGCCGGAACTGGACACCTCGGATGTGCGGCTGCTGGTCAATCCGACGGGCAAGTTCGTGCTCGGCGGCCCGATGGGTGATGCGGGCCTGACCGGACGCAAGATCATCGTCGACACCTACGGCGGCATGGCTCGTCACGGTGGTGGCGCATTCTCCGGTAAGGATCCGTCGAAGGTCGACCGTTCCGCTGCGTACGCCATGCGGTGGGTTGCCAAGACCGCGGTTGCTGCCGGCTTGGCGGATCGTATCGAGGTGCAGGTCGCCTATGCCATCGGTAAGGCGGCTCCGGTCGGTTTGTTCGTCGAGACCTTCGGTACCGAGAAGACCGACCCCGCACGGATCCAACAGGCAATTTCCGATACATTCGATCTCCGTCCGGGCGCGATCATTCGTGACCTCGACCTGTTGCGTCCGATCTATGCGCAGACCGCCGCCTACGGTCACTTCGGCCGGACCGATATCGACCTGCCGTGGGAGAACACGGATCGGGCCGACAAACTCCGCGCCGCAGCCGGTCTCTAGAACGGCGAAGTCCGTCGCCCGGCCGAAGGTGACCAAGGAGAGAACAGCAGCAGAGCAGAATCCTGTTGCCCGGATTCTGCCGTTGTTACCCTTGGCGCACTTGGATCGCGAATTCGACTACCTGGTCACCCAGGAATTGAGTGACCAGGCGCAGCCCGGTGTTCGTGTTCGGGTGCGATTCGCAGGCAGGCTGGTCGACGGCTTCGTGGTTTCGCGTACCGCGACGAGTGACCACCAGGGCAAGTTCGGGTGGGTCGAACGCGTCGTGTCACCCGAGGTGGTCCTCACCCCCGAGATCGCCGCGCTCGTCGACTCCGTGGCGGATCGTTATGCGGGAACACGTGCGGACGTACTCCGCCTCGCGATCCCGCCCCGCCACGCAAAGGTGGAATCGGAGAAGCCCGCGTCGAGCGATTCGAGTACACAGGACGCGGCCGCCACGAATGCCATTCCGGCAGTAGATTTCGAAGGCTGGGACCGTTACGTACACGGCACCGCATTCGTGAACGCGCTCACCGCGGGTCGGCACCCACGAGCAGCGTGGCAGGCGCTGCCCGGTGAGGACTGGGCGCGGCGCCTGGCGGAACTCGCTGCGGTGACCGCTTCTACAGGCAAGGGCGCTGTGCTGGTGGTGCCCGATCAACGCGATCTCGATCGTGTGGTCGATGCCTGCGCGGCAGTGGCGGGGGAAGAGAACGTTGTGGGGCTCGCGGCCGGTCTCGGCCCGGCCGCGCGGTATCGCAGATGGCTTGCCGCCTTACGGGGCTCCGCGCCGATCGTGGTGGGTACGCGAGCGGCGGTGTTCGCTCCGACACCCGACATAGGGCTCGTCGCCGTGTGGGACGACGGGGACGACAACCTGTCCGAGCCTCGTGCGCCGTACCCACACGCGCGGGAAGTGGCGCTTCTGCGTGCTCACGGTAGCGGCTGCGGGCTCGTGATCGGTTCACATTCGCGTACCGCCGAGGCGCAGGCCTTGGTCGATTCGGGCTGGGCGCACGATGTGGTGGCTGCCCGTGAGGTCGTGCGTGCCTGTGCACCCAAGATCACTGCACTGGCGGACAGTGACCAGGCTTTGGCCCGAGACCCCGGAGCGCGGGCGGCCCGTTTGCCGGCTATTGCCTTCGCCGCGGCACGGGAGGCGTTGAAAAACGATCGCGCGGTGCTGGTGCAGGTGCCTCGCCGTGGCTACATACCGAGCCTGGCCTGCGGGAAATGCCGTGCCCCTGCCCGTTGTCGTCGGTGCAACGGTCCACTCGCGCTTCCTGCTGCGGCAGGAGCAGACGGTGCGGTGACGCCGGCCTGTCGATGGTGTGGCGTTGTGGATGCGGCGTACCGCTGTCATGCCTGCGGCACCCGCAAGTTGAGGGCGGTGGTCGTCGGGGCAGGCCGCACGGCGGAGGAACTCGGCCGCGCCTTCCCCGGGGTCACGGTGCGGATGTCCGGTGGATCCGAGGTGCTGGCCGCGGTGCCCGCGGGGCCGGCCCTCGTGGTGGCAACGGTGGGAGCGGAACCCGTCTCGGCCGACGGATACGGTGCTGCGCTGCTGCTCGACGGGTGGGCGCTTCTGGGTCGACCCGACCTACGTGCAGCCGAGGAGGCGCTTCGCCGATGGATGACGGCGGCGTCGCTGGTAGTCCCTTTCGCGGACGGGGGACAGGTGGTCGTGGTCGCGGACTCGGGGATCCCCACCGTGCAGGCGTTGGTGCGTTGGGATCCGGTGGGTCACGCTCGTTCGCAGGTCGAGGAAAGGGCGGAGGTCGGGTTTCCTCCGATGGTGCATCTGGCTGCCGTCGACGGGAGCCAGGATGCGATCGCAGAGCTCGTCGACACCGTGGAACTTCCGGAAGGCGCCGAGGTTCTGGGACCGGTCGATCTGCCGGTGGGGGCGCGGCTGCCGTTCGCGGGGGTCGACCCCGAACCGGGCGACGTGGCGCGAATGTTGATACGCGTCCCGAGATCCATGGGACGTGAGGTGGCACGCGCACTCGCTGCCGCTCAGGCCGCCCGGAGTGCCCGGCGTGCGACCCGACCGGTTCGTATCCAGATCGATCCGTCGCGGATCGGCTGAGCACGCGAGCAATCAGGAAGGGACGGACCGTTCCGCAATCGTGACCTCGCCGTGACGGATTTCGCATCCGCGCCGTGCAGTCTCGAACAGAGACGTTGGCACGTCCGGAGAGGTTCGGTGTCACGATGGGTTGCGGCGGAGGACGCTTATGGGGCGCGTTTGGTGCGCTTGCCTGCGTGATGGTGCTCGCGGCCACGGCCGCTCCGGCACACGCCACCGAGGTCACGGTTCCGATGAACCCCGGGCCCGCCCAATCCAGTCGTAGCGCGGCCGTGGCCTATGCGGAGTCACACCGGGGGCCGGCACCCAGCGGCGCCAACGACTTCGATTGTCGGCCGTCCGCCGCGCATCCGCGGCCCGTGATTCTTGCGCATGGCACCGATTCCAATGCCTACAGCGACTGGGCCATGTTGTCGCCACTACTGGGGGAAGACGGGTACTGCGTGTTTGCACCGAACTACGGCGCAGACGCCGCCAGTTCCGAGGACGAGAAATTCGGGCGAGGCGATCTCGTGGAGAGCGCAGGGCAGTTCGGCCGATTCGTCGATTCCGTTCTCGCCGCCACCGGAGCGGCGAGCGTGGACATCGTGGGGTACTCGCAGGGGGCTAACGTGTCCCGCTACTTCGCGAACGAACTCGGAGGCGCGGACCGAGTCGGCACGTGGATCGGTCTCGCCTCGCCGACATACGGCGGCACCATGTACGGACTGGGCCCGACGCTGCATTCGCTGAGCGGTGGCGACAATGCAATCGTGGGACTGTCGTCGATCGCGGTACTTCAGCAACTCGAAGGATCGGACTTCTTGCGGCACTTGAACTCCGGCGGCGATACCGTGCCAGGAGTCGAGTACACCACTATCGGTTCGCGCTACGACGAGATGATTCAGCCGTACACGAACCAGGCCCTGCGGGATCCAGGGGCAACCAACATCATCGTGCAAGATTTGTGTCCGCAGAATGCGTCGGGCCACTTTCGGGCGCCGTACGATCCGTTCACTCTGGATCTCGTTCGTGATGCGCTCGATCCAGTCGGGGCCCCACGCGGCGAATGTGAATACGTCCCCCTCGGAGCGGATATTCCCCAAGTGATCCTCGACAGCAATTCGTGATCTGCCGTTCGACACCGGTGGCAGACGAAATCAGTGGCAGACGAAACCCAGGCGAGGGCATGTTTCGCACGACCCTCGCCCGGGCGCTGTCGGATTGCGGTGGCTGTTTACTCGGCCAGCTTCGCGACTGCCTGAGCCCACAGGAAGAACTTGTTGGTTCCGAGATCCTTCACGGTCTTGATGTTGAAGGCAGCAGCGAGGTGCTCGGCGTCCGAATCGCTGACACCCTGCAGCGAGGCAACCGGTGCGCTCGCGAGTTCTTCGATCGACTTCTTCTCGTACGCCTTGTCGAACTTGCTCTCGATACCTGCCATCAGATTCCTCCAAATGTCGATAGTGCCGATTCGGTGTGCGGGCCCGACGGTAGGTGTCGTTGTGGGTCCTGCAACAGCCGACACGCGGTTCGGGGGAGCGAATTCTGCATGTCGGAAGAGATCGCGCAGGTGGCTCCGAACTTGTTCTGTCGTTCGCCGAATGTTCTCTGGGCGCTGGACTCCCTAGAATGAGCCGGCAGCGCTCGAATGAGTCAGTTCCTAGTGAGGGAGTCTTCTTGGTGTCGGACACCGTGGCCCTGTCCGTGGTCGGTAAAGCCCACATCGGAATCGAAGGGTGGCGACCGTGCGCATAGTCTTCGCGGGTACACCCGAGCCGGCGGTGCCCTCCCTCGAACGTTTGATCGCCTCCGCCCGGCACGAGGTGGTTGCCGTCGTGACCCGCCCCGACGCGATGGCAGGTCGCGGCCGCAAGGTCGTGCGATCGCCGATCGGTGCGCTGGCGGACGAGCACGGAATCGAAGTCCTGACACCGGACCGGCCTTCAGATCCTGATTTCGTGGCGCGCTTGACCGAGCTGGCTCCTGACTGTGCTCCGGTCGTCGCCTACGGCGCCTTACTGCCACGCACCGTGCTCGACATTCCCGAGCACGGATGGATCAACCTGCACTTCTCACTGCTTCCCGCGTGGCGGGGCGCCGCACCCGTCCAGGCGGCCATCGGTGCGGGCGACGACATGACTGGGGCCAGTGCCTTCGGCCTCGACGAGGGAATGGATACCGGGCCGGTATACGGCGTCGTCACCGAGCGCATCCGAGACACTGATACGGCAGGCGGTCTGCTCGGCCGCTTGTCCGACAGCGGTGCCGTGCTGCTGGAATCGGTGCTGGACGGCATCGAAGAAGGAGCTCTGACGGCAGTACCGCAGTCGGGCGACGGTGTCTCCTATGCCCCCAAAGTCACCGTCGATGCGGCGCGCGTGCGCTGGGATCGGTCCGCAGACGCCGTGGATCGCCATATTCGCTCGGTCACTCCCGCGCCGGGGGCCTGGACGACGATCGGCGATCTGCGCGTGAAGCTCGGGCCGGTGGTTCGAACGGACGAATCCCTCGAACCCGGGCAGATATCGGTGACGAAGGCAGGAATGCTCGTGGGTACGGCGACCACCGCCGTACGACTCGATCGGGTTCAACCGCAAGGAAAGAAGCAGATGGCCGCCCTGGACTGGGCGCGAGGAGCACGACTCGACGCGGAGGTACGGGCACAGTGAGCGAATCCAGCAAACCGGCGCGACGGGGTAGGCCCAGCCCGGGTGGTCGGAACAAGCGGCCGAAACAGGCACGTCGCCCGGACGCTGCGACGGCCGGCCTCGATCAACCACGACTGGCGGCCCGTGACGTGCTGAGAGCCGTGCGCGAGCGGGATGCTTACGCGAACCTGGTACTTCCCGGCCTGCTCCGGGAGCGGCGTCTCGGCGGACGCGACGCCGCACTCGCCACGGAACTCGCCTACGGCGCGGCGCGGGCCCAGGGGCTGCTCGACGCGGTGATCTCGGAGTGCGCCGGCCGACCGATCGAGGAGATCGACGGCCCACTGCTCGACGCCTTGCGGTTGGGTGCCTATCAGCTGTTGCGTACCCGCGTGGCGTCGCACGCAGCTGTAGCCACCACCGTCGACCTGGTTCGCGCCGAGTCGGGGCCGGGGAAATCCGGTTTCGTGAACGCGGTGCTGCGTCGCGTTTCCGAGCGTTCGGAGGACGAGTGGGTCGACCGCTTGGCTCCCACTGATCCCGTAGGTCGGCTGGCGTTTCGGCATGCGCATCCGACCTGGATTGCGCAGGTGTTCTCGGACGCACTCGGTGCCGATGCCGGCGAACTGGAAGACGTATTGATCGCCGACGACGCGCGCCCGGTGGTGCACCTCGTTGCGCGGCCGGGGGAGATCTCGGCAGAGGAGTTGTCGCTCGTCACAGGCGGTGAGGTCGGGAAATACTCGCCGTACGCCGTCCATCTGGACGGGGGAGATCCGGGGTTGCTCGACGCGGTGCGTGAAGGGCTTGCCGGTGTTCAGGACGAGGGCAGTCAGCTGGTGGCGCTGGCGTTGGCGCAGGCTCCCGTCGACGGGGTGGACCAGGGTCGTTGGCTCGATCTGTGTGCCGGACCCGGCGGGAAAGCCGCGTTGCTGGGTGCGTTGGTCGGAATCGAGGGCGGGCGCCTGGATGCGGTCGAGGTGGCCGAGCATCGAGCCGACCTCATCCGCAAGACCACTCGGGAACTGCCGGTCGATGTCAGGGTTGCCGATGGCCGGGAGTCCGGTCTCGAACCGGGCTACGACAGGATTCTCGTGGATGCGCCCTGCACAGGGCTGGGTGCGCTACGCCGTCGGCCCGAGGCGCGGTGGCGACGACAGCCGTCCGATGTCGCGGAACTGGTGAAGCTCCAGAAGGAGTTGCTGGCCGCGGCGATCGATCTGGTGCGTCTAGGTGGGGTGGTTGTGTACTCGACGTGCTCGCCGCACTTGTCCGAGACCGTGACCGTCGTCGCCGATGCGGTGCGCAGATACGGGATGCGTGAGTTGGATACGGCGAGCTTGTTGCCGGGTGTTCCGAATCTCGGCGGCGGACCCGGGGTTCAGTTGTGGCCGCACCGGCACGGTACGGACGCGATGTTCCTCGCCGCTCTGCAGAAGCCTGTCCAAAAAAACTAAAACGTGTTCTAATTCCTGCGAAGAACAGGTGTCACTTCGACTGGAGGAATTCGATGAATCGCGTGGCGGGCAAAGTTGTACTCATCACAGGCGCAGCGCGCGGGCAGGGGCGCAGTCACGCAGTCCAGCTCGCTGACGAGGGTGCCGACATCATCGCCATCGACATGTGTGAGGACATTGCGTCCAACGAGTACCCGCTCGCCACGGAGGCTGATCTCGAGGAGACCAAGAATCTCGTCGAGAAGGCAGGACGTCGCATCGTGACCGCCAAGGTCGACGTGCGCGACCGTGCCGCGATGAAGGCGGCGGTCGATTCCGCGGTCGCAGAACTCGGCAAGCTGGATGTGGTCGTGGCCAACGCCGGTATCGCGCCGCTCGGGCCGGAGGTGCCGGTCGAGGGATTCGTCGACGCGTTCGACGTCGACTTCGTGGGCGTGATCAACACGATCCACGTCGCGATTCCGCACCTGGACGAGGGGGCATCCATCATCGCCACGGGATCGGTGGCCGGACTCGTTCCGCAGACCGGACTCAATGGTCAGCAGGCACTGCAGGGGCCCGGTGGCGACGGCTACGGGCTGGCGAAGAAGATGCTCTGGACGTACACGAACTCACTCGCCCTGACGTTGGGGCCGAAGTCGATTCGCGTCAACGCCGTTCACCCGACCAACTGCAACACGGACATGCTGCAGAGCCCGCCGATGTTCCGGACGTTCCGCCCGGATCTGCCGAACCCCACGGCAGAGGACGCAAAGGTGACGTTCCCGTTCATGCAGTCGATGCCCACCCCGTGGGTCGAGCCGTCCGATGTGTCGCACGCGGTGGTGTTCCTGGCCTCGGACGAGTCCCGGTTCGTCACCGGTCAGCAACTCCGCATCGATGCCGGTGCCGGATTGAAGTTGGGCGTCTGACGACCTGAGAGCCTGTGTTCTCGTTGCCGCGTTCGGAGGAATCGAACGCGGCAACGAGGCGTTTCAGGGTCTTGATGCGACGGCGTTGCCTGTCGCGCGGGCGTCAACGACTAAACTCCCCGGCGTGGCACATCCGATGATCGCACCGTCCATTCTGTCCGCCGATTTTGCGCGCCTCGCCGACGAGGCAGCGGCCGTCGAGGGGTCGGACTGGCTCCACGTGGACGTGATGGACGCGCACTTCGTACCCAACCTCACTCTCGGCCTTCCTGTGGTCGAGAGTTTGCTGAAGGCGACCGACATTCCGCTCGATTGCCACCTGATGATCGAGAACCCAGGGCGCTGGGCGCCGCCGTACGCAGAGGCGGGTGCGCACAACGTCACCTTCCACGCCGAAGCGACGGACGATCCGCGTTCGGTTGCGCGTGATATTCGCGCGGCCGGCGGCAAGGCCGGGCTGAGTGTCAAACCGGGAACACCGATCGAGCCTTACCTCGAGATTCTGAAGGATTTCGACACCCTGCTGGTCATGAGCGTGGAACCGGGCTTCGGCGGGCAATCGTTCATGCCCGAGGTGCTCGAGAAGGCACGTGCAGTCCGCAAGCTGGTCGATTCCGGCGAACTGAAACTACTGGTCGAGATCGACGGAGGTATCAACACCGCCACGGTCGAGCAGGCCGCCGAGGCCGGAATCGACTGCTTCGTTGCCGGTTCGGCGGTGTACGGCACCGCTGATCCAGCAGAAGCAGTGCGCTCTCTGCGTACCCAGGCGGCCAAGGCATCACCGCACCTGACGATCGCGAACTGACGCCCGAAGTGGCTCACACGAACAGTTCCGCCGACATCGAGGCAGCGATGCTGATCGCGATCGAGGCGGCCGAATCCGCGCGTGGGTTCAGCAGCCCCAACCCGCCGGTCGGTGCCGTGATTCTCGCTGCCGGCGGCACCATCGCCGGGGTGGGGATGACGCAGCCGCCCGGTGGACCGCATGCAGAGGTCGTCGCGCTTCGCCAGGCGGGCGCCGCCGCGAAGGGCGGGACAGCGGTGGTCACGCTGGAGCCGTGTAACCATCACGGGCGAACTGGTCCGTGTGCGCAAGCGCTCGTCGAGGCAGGGATCGCGGCGGTGCATTACGCGATCGCAGACCCGAACCCGGAAGCCGCGGGTGGTGCCGGGGCACTCGAGAAGGCCGGGATCGAGGTCACCCAAGGGGCGCGGGCAGAAGCCGTGGCGCGCGGACCACTGCGCGCGTGGCTGCACAAGCAGCGCACGGGGCGCCCACACGTCACGTGGAAGTATGCGGCGACGCTGGACGGTCGCAGTGCCGCTGCAGACGGTACGAGTCAGTGGATCACGGGGCCGGCCGCGAGGGCACGGGTGCACGAGGATCGTGCAAAACTCGATGCCATCCTGGTCGGTACGGGCACTGTCATTGCCGACGATCCCTGGCTGACTGCCAGAACGGCAGACGGCTCGCTGGCCGCCCGTCAACCGCTCCGAGTGGTGGTCGGAACACGAGATATTCCAGCGGGTTCACGCATTCTGGACGACGCTGCGCCGACTCTGCATCTGCGTACCCATGACGTTCGCGAAGTCATCGACACCCTGACAGACCTCACAGACGTGCTGGTCGAGGGTGGTCCGCGACTCGCTGGAGCCTTCCTGGCCGCAGACGGGGTGGACAGAATCCAGGCCTTCGTCGCGCCGGTGATCTTGGGCTCCGGTGCTGCGGCGATCGGTGACATCGGGGTACAGACGATCGGAGACGCACGGACGTTCCGACGCGAATCCGTGGAAACAATCGGGCCCGACACGTTGTTGAGCCTGGTTCGGGACGGCGACAGCTTGATACGGGACTAGGACAGCTTGATTCGGGAAAACGACAGGGAGTAGGCGCGCGTGTTCACAGGAATTGTCGAGGAGCTGGGCGAGGTCGTCGCCAAAGAAGAACTGGCAGACGCTGCCCGCTTCAGGGTGCGTGGTCCGCTGGTGACGTCGGACGCCTCTCACGGAGACTCGATCGCCGTGAACGGTGTGTGTCTGACCGTCGTCGAGGTGCTTGCCGACGGCTCGTTCACCGCTGATGTGATGAAAGAGACTCTCGACCGTTCGAGTCTTGCGAAGATCGACGTCGGAAGCCGAGTCAACCTCGAGCGTGCGGCAGCCCTCGGCAGCCGGCTGGGCGGTCATCTCGTGCAGGGCCACGTCGACGGGACCGGTCATGTGATCAGCCGCACTCCGTCCGAGAACTGGACCGTTGTGCGGATTGCCTTGCCGGACAACGTGTCCCGCTACGTTGTGACGAAGGGCTCGATCACGGTCGATGGTGTGTCGCTCACCGTCTCTTCATTGGGCGGCGAGAAGGAATCGGAGTACTTCGAGATTTCGCTCATTCCCACGACTCTGGAGATGACGACGCTGGGTAAAGCCGAGGTCGGTACTCCGGTCAATCTCGAGGTCGACGTGATCGCCAAGTACGTGGAGCGGCTGAATGCGGCATCGGGATAGGTCGTACTGTTGGAGTGCATCCACCGGATGCACTCCCATGTATTCGAAGATGCATAAGTAGAGACTTTGGAGATCGAGCACACGTGACCAGGTTCGACAACATCGAGCGCGCAGTCGCCGATATCGCTGCGGGTAAGCCGGTCGTCGTCGTGGACGACGAGGACCGCGAGAACGAGGGCGATCTCATCTTCGCGGCCGAGAAGGCCACCCCTGAGCTCGTCGCCTTCATGGTTCGCTACACGTCGGGGTATCTGTGTGTGCCGCTGGACGGCGCCGATTGCGATCGCCTGGGCCTGCCGCCGATGTACGCAACCAATCAAGACAAACACGGCACCGCGTACACGGTCACGGTCGACGCCCGCGAAGGTATCGGCACCGGTATCTCGGCTTCGGATCGGGCCGCGACGATGAGACTGCTCGCCGATCCGTCGACGGGTGCGCAGGATTTCACCCGGCCCGGCCACGTGGTTCCTTTGCGCGCCAAAGAGGGCGGCGTACTCCGTAGGCCCGGACACACCGAGGCCGCTGTCGACCTGGCGAGGATGGCCGACTTGCGTCCCGCCGGTGTGATCTGCGAGATCGTCAGCCAGAAGGACGAAGGTTCGATGGCGCAGACCGACGAGCTACGCGTCTTCGCGGACGATCACGATTTGGCTCTGATCTCGATCGCCGACCTCATTGCGTGGCGCCGCAAGCACGAGAAACACGTCGAACGGATCGCCCAGGCGCGGATCCCGACGCGGCACGGTGAGTTCACGGCCGTCGGATACCGCAGCATCTACGACGATGTGGAACACGTCGCACTGGTGCGGGGAGATATAGCGGGTCCGGACGGAGACGGCAGCGACGTGCTGGTGCGGGTGCATTCCGAGTGCCTCACCGGAGACGTTTTCGGGTCTCTGCGCTGCGATTGCGGACCACAGCTCGACGCGGCACTCGACATGGTCGCCCAGGAAGGGCGCGGAGTTGTGCTCTACATGCGTGGTCACGAAGGACGCGGAATAGGCCTGATGCACAAGTTGCAGGCCTACCAGTTGCAGGATTCCGGATCGGACACCGTCGACGCGAACCTCGAACTCGGGTTGCCGGCCGACGCGCGTGACTACGGAATCGGCGCCCAGATTCTCGTCGATCTCGGAATCGTGTCGATGCGGTTGCTCACGAACAACCCAGCCAAGCGCGTCGGGCTCGACGGTTACGGACTCCAGATCACGGACCGGGTCTCGATGCCGCTGCGAGCGAACGCAGAGAATCTGACCTACCTTCGCACGAAGCGCGATCGGATGGGTCACGACTTGATCGGACTCGACGACTACGAGGCCGGGGAACTGCGTTGAGCGGCGAGGGAGTTCCCGCACTGGCATTGTCGGAAGTCGAAGGTCTGAAGTTGGCGATCGTCGCGGGGCGCTGGCACGGAGCGATATCGGAGGCTCTCATCGCAGGGGCGCAACGGGTCGCCGCGCAGGCTCGCATCGACGACGTCACCCTCGTTCGAGTGGCAGGTGCGATCGAACTGCCCGTGGTGGCGCAAGAACTCGCGCGGACGCACGATGCGGTGGTCGCCCTCGGAGTCGTCATCCGCGGCGGCACTCCACACTTCGAGTACGTGTGCGACGCCGTCACGGCAGGGCTCACGCGGGTCTCGCTGGACGAAAGGACCCCCGTGGGCAACGGTGTGCTGACGACCGACACCGAACAACAGGCCCTGGACCGCGCGGGTCTTGCGGATTCGGTCGAGGACAAGGGCGGTGAAGCATGTGCGGCAGCACTGGACACTGCCGTGACGCTGAGTCGCCTGCGTGGGGCGAAGGAGACTGTCGAATGAGTGCGAAGAACGACGATCAGTGGGAGTTGATCGCGCGTCCGCGGAAATCGCGAAACGCGGCGATCGTCGCGGCAGTGTTCCTGGTGGTGGTTCACGTCACGTTGGCCATACTGCTGCGCACCGAACAGACCGGCGTCTTCTTCCGTCTATCCGATCAGCTCGCGATGGCGGGCCTGGGTTGTGTGTTCGCGGCCGGAGTGCTGCTACTGGCCAGGCCCCGGCTGCGCGTCGGTCCGCGCGGAATTGCCGTGCGGAACGTTCTGAACGAGCGGGTCGTCGACTGGGATCTGTCGCAAGGACTGTCCTTTCCCGACGGCGCGGCGTGGGCGCGGATCGAGCTTCCCGACGACGAATACATTTCGGTCATGGCGATTCAGTCGAACGACCGCGATTATGCCGTGGACGCGGTTCGGCGGTTCCGGGCAGTCGAGGCGGAGTACACCGCATCCTGATGGTCCGGTAAGCAGGAACGTCGGTCGCTCCCGCTAACGTGGGGGTGTGCCCGATCCTTCGACCTACCGCCCCGCGACCGGAACCATCCCGGTCGCTCCCGGTGTGTACAAATTTCGAGACCCGCACGGCCGGGTTGTCTACGTGGGCAAGGCGAAGAGTCTTCGCTCCAGACTGAACTCGTACTTCGCGGACGTCACCACGCTGCATCCGCGCACCCGCCAAATGGTGACCACCGCAGCAAGTGTCGAATGGACGGTCGTCAGTACCGAGGTCGAAGCCCTTCAACTCGAGTACAACTGGATCAAGGAATTCGATCCGCGGTTCAATGTCCGGTACCGCGATGACAAGACGTATCCGGTTCTCGCCGTCACCCTCGGCGAGGAGTTTCCGAGGCTGTTCGTCTATCGCGGTCCGCGCCGCAAGGGTGTCCGATACTTCGGCCCGTACTCCCACGCCTGGGCCATTCGCGAGACCTTGGATCTGCTCCTACGGGTGTTTCCCGCCAGGACGTGCTCGGCCGGTGTCTTCCGGCGTCATCAGCAGATGGGCCGGCCGTGCCTGCTCGGATACATCGACAAATGCTCGGCGCCCTGCGTCGGGAGGGTGTCGGCCACCGAGCATCGCAACATCGTCGAAGATTTCTGTGACTTCCTCGCGGGCCGGACCGATCGCCTGGTGCGTGACGTCGAACGTCGTATGGAGGCCGCTGCGGAGGGCCTCGAATTCGAAACCGCCGCTCGGTTGCGTGACGATCTCGGGGCACTGAGGAAGGCTCTGGAGAAACAGGCGGTGGTCCTCGGGGACGGTACCGACGCAGATCTGGTGGCCTTCGCTTCCGACGACCTCGAGGCCGCGGTGCAGGTGTTCCATGTTCGCGGGGGACGCGTGCGCGGTCAGCGCGGATGGGTGGTCGAGAAGTCGGGTGACGTGGCGGACGCCGCAGCAGACGAACGCCGCGGCCGATCCGATCTACCGGAACTGGTCGAGCAGTTTCTCACCCAGTTCTACGGCGAGCAGGCGGCTCTGTCCGGGGACAGTGGCGCGGAATCGCCCACCAACGCCGTTCCACGCGAGGTGCTGGTCCCCGTGCTCCCAGACGGTGCCGCCGAGATCACTCAATGGCTGAGCGAGCTTCGTGGATCTGCCGTACAGCTGCGGGTACCGCAGCGAGGTGACAAGAAGGCGCTCGCCGAGACGGTCCAGCGGAACGCGCACGAGGCGCTGGCCCAACACAAGTTGCGCCGTGCAGGCGACTTCACGTCGAGATCTGCTGCGTTACAGGGTATTCAGGATGCCCTCGACCTCGATTCTGCGCCGCTGCGCATCGAATGCGTCGACATCAGCCATGTTCAGGGAACGGATGTGGTCGCTTCACTGGTGGTGTTCGAGGACGGGCTTCCACGCAAGTCCGACTACCGGCACTATGCGATCAAGGAAGCGGCCGGCGAAGGTCGCTCCGACGACGTCGCGAGCATCGCAGAAGTCACGCGCCGCCGCTTTCTCCGCCACAACAAGGACCTTGCGCTGCTCAACGGCAGCGCGCCGGCGTCGAGTTCTGGTGCGGCACCGGGGTCTGGCGGGGCAGATGGTGGAGACTCGGCCCCCGAAGCGGCCATCGACCCACAAACGGGACGTCCGCGCCGGTTCGCCTACCCGCCGAATCTATACGTCGTGGACGGTGGGCTCCCGCAAGTCAATGCCGCTGCGGCTGTTCTCGACGAGTTGGGAGTCACCGATGTTGCGGTCGTCGGGCTGGCGAAGCGCCTCGAGGAGGTGTGGGTACCGGGTGACGAGGACCCCGTCATCCTTCCCCGTGCGAGTGACTCCCTGTATCTGCTGCAACGGGTGCGCGACGAGGCCCACCGCTTCGCGATCACTTTCCATCGCAGTAAACGTTCTCGTCGTATGACGGCGTCCGTGCTGGATTCGGTGCGGGGTCTCGGCGAGACTCGGAGGAATGCTCTGGTCGGTCATTTCGGTTCGGTGGCGAAGCTGAAGGAGGCGACGATCGACGAGATCACCGCCGTGCCGGGGGTTGGCGTGTCGACGGCGCGTGCGGTGCTCGAGGCACTATCCGGGTCGGATCAGGGTGCAGAGTCCGGGGCCGATAATGGTGCAGAGCAGAACGGGTTGGGGGATGATGAAGGCCGTCTGCGGAGGGGTGGGCCCGCGACCACGGAACGACCCGACACGGAGGACCTCGACTCGATAGATCCCCACACCCGTACACAACTAACAGGGCAGAGTGACGAGTGAGCGATCAGCAGAGCCGGAACGGCACGGACACGACCGGCGACACGATGGACTTTCTGCTTGTGACCGGCCTGTCCGGGGCGGGGCTGCAAACAGCGGCGAAAGTGCTCGAAGACCTCGGCTGGTACGTGGCCGACAATCTGCCGCCGGAATTGATCTCGAGGATGGTCGATCTGTCACTCGAGTCCGACTCTCGCATCGAGCGGCTGGCGGTGGTGATCGATGTTCGAAGCCGGCTCTTCACCGGAGACTTCGGTTGGGTCCTCGCCGAACTCGAGTCGAAGGCGGTGCACACCCGCGTGCTTTATCTCGATGCTTCGGACGACGTGCTGGTACGCAGGTTCGAGCAGGTTCGGCGCAGCCACCCCTTGCAGAGTGACGGAATCGACGGCACGTTGTCCGAGGGGATTGCGGCCGAACGCGATCAGTTGGCCACGGTGAAGGCTGCTGCGGATCTGGTGATCGACACATCGGCGCTCGCGGCGCACCATCTGCGTCAGAAGATCGAGGACGCGTTCGGTGGTGACGCGAACAGCACCGTCCAGGTCACGGTGCAGTCCTTCGGTTTCAAGTACGGTTTGCCGATGGACGCCGATCTCGTATGCGACGTGCGTTTCCTCCCGAACCCACATTGGATTCCGGAACTTCGGGCACATACCGGACAATCCGCCGGGGTTCGCGACTACGTTCTGTCCCGCGAGGGTGCCGACGACTACCTGACTACCTATCATCATCTGATGGAGTTGACGGTCGCCGGATATCGTCGGGAAGGAAAGCGTTACATGACAATTGCGGTGGGCTGCACCGGCGGAAAGCATCGCAGCGTTGCCATGTCGGAGGCGCTGGCCACTCGTCTCGGCGCCGATGCAGGCTTGAACGTGCGGGTTGTCCACCGTGATCTGGGGCGCGAATGACGGGGGAGAAGTCGGTGACCGGCTCACCTCGCACTGTAGCCCTTGGTGGCGGGCACGGATTGTTCGCGACCTTGAGGGCAGCGAGGCGTCTGAGCAACGACATCACCGCAGTGGTCACGGTCGCAGATGACGGCGGATCGTCCGGCCGTTTGCGATCGGAGCTCGGCGTCCTTCCTCCGGGCGACCTGAGGATGGCCCTTGCCGCACTCGCCGCCGACGACCCGGAAGTGGCCGACTGGGCTGAAACTATCCAGCATCGCTTCGGCGGTACCGGCGCCCTTGCCGGCCATTCCGTGGGCAACCTGATGCTTGCCGGACTCACCGAGGTTCTCGGCGACCCCGTGGCGGCCCTGGACGAACTCGCCCGGCTGCTCCGCCTTCGCGGACGGGTCCTGCCCATGGCGCCCATCGCCCTGGATATCGAGGCCGATGTTCAGGGCCTCGAGGCGGATCCGCGGGTGAGTCGTTGTATCCGGGGTCAGGTGGCGGTGGCCACGACACCGGGGAAGGTGCGTCGCGTTCGCCTGTTGCCGGCGAATCCTCCCGCGTGCCCTGATGCCGTCGAGGCGATCGCGCGCGCGGAGATGGTCGTTCTCGGACCAGGCTCGTGGTTTTCCAGCGTGATTCCGCACGTGCTGGTGCCTGAAATTCTCGAGGCGTTGTCCACTACGTCCGCGCGCAAGGTGCTCGTGCTGAATCTTGCTCCGGAGCCGGGGGAGACAGCCGGATTCTCTGCGGAACGGCATCTGCACGTACTCTCCCAACACGCACCGGATCTGAACGTCGACCACGTCGTCGTCGATTCGGGGTCGGTACCGGCAGGCCGCGAACGTGAACATCTCGACCGGTCGGCACAACAGTTCGGAGCGACGGTGGTGTACGCAGACGTGGCTCACAACGGCACCCACACTCATCAGGCAGACAAACTGGGCGCTGTGTTCGAACAGCTCTGGACCGATCCCGCGTCGGTGATCGTGACCGGAGCAGAGAGCAGTGACACGGTGAACGAAAGGGAGAGCGCCTCGTGGCGATGACAGCGGAAGTCAAGGACGAGCTCAGTCGTCTCGTGGTCAGCCAGGTCAGTTGCCGCAAGGCCGAAGTGTCATCCCTGCTGCGTTTCGCGGGTGGCCTGCACATCGTCGGCGGGCGCGTCGTCGTCGAGGCCGAGGTGGATCTCGGCAACACCGCACGCCGTCTTCGCCGCGAGATCTTCGACCTCTTCACCTACAGCTCGGATGTGCACGTTCTGGGCGCGGGAGGTCTGCGCAAGTCGTCGCGGTACATCGTTCGCGTCGCCAAGGACGGAGAGGCGCTCGCGCGGCAGACAGGCTTGCTCGATCTTCGGGGACGTCCGGTTCGCGGGCTCCCTGCCCAGGTTGTGGGAGGCAGCGTCGCCGACGCGGAGGCAGCATGGCGCGGCGCCTTCCTGGCTCACGGGTCCCTCACGGAGCCGGGACGCTCGTCAGCGCTCGAAGTGAGCTGCCCTGGTCCGGAGGCAGCGCTCGCCCTGGTGGGTGCTGCGCGTCGCCTGGGGATCTCTGCAAAGGCACGTGAGGTGCGCGGCACGGATCGGGTGGTCATCCGGGACGGCGAGGCAATCGGCGCGCTCCTGACGAGAATGGGCGCCCAGGACACGCGGTTGATCTGGGAAGAACGCCGCATGCGTCGCGAGGTGCGGGCGACGGCCAATCGTCTGGCGAACTTCGACGACGCGAATCTGCGCCGCTCGGCGCGTGCTGCCGTTGCTGCCGCAGCGCGCGTGGAACGCGCCCTGGACATCCTGGCGGAGGACGTTCCCGATCATCTCGCGGCCGCCGGGCACTTGCGAGTCGAGCACCGCCAGGCGTCGCTCGAGGAACTCGGGCAGCTGGCAGATCCGCCGATGACGAAGGACGCCGTTGCCGGCCGAATTCGTCGACTGTTGTCGATGGCCGACCGCAAGGCCAAGGAGACGGGCGTTCCCGATACGGAATCGGCGGTTACCGCGGAACTGCTCGACGAGGCGTGAGACACGCGGCAGCCTGACGGTTGCCGTGTGCATGGGTGGGCGTCGCACTGCGTGCGCTCGCGCATTAGGGTATGGAACACATCGACCGATGAACCGTGTCCGACCCGGCCGCTCACAGGTGGTTCGGGACGACGCGGAAGAGCTGCACCACAGATGATGGGCAATAAGGAGCGAATTGTGACTGTCCGGGTTGGCGTAAACGGTTTCGGCCGTATCGGACGTAACTTCTTCAGGGCGGTGGAGGCGCAGAAGGCGCTGGGAACCACGGATATCGAGATCGTGGCGGTCAACGACCTCACCGACAACGCTTCGTTGGCTCACCTGCTGAAGTACGACTCGATCCTCGGCCGTCTGCCGCAGGACGTCTCCCTCGAGGGAGACGACACCATCGTGGTGGGCGACCAGAAGATCAAGGCACTGTCTTTGCGTGAGGGTCCCTCCGCACTTCCCTGGGGCGACCTGGGCGTGGACGTCGTCGTCGAGTCCACCGGCATCTTCACCAACGCAGAAAAGGCGAAGGGTCACCTCGACGCCGGCGCCAAGAAGGTCATCATCTCGGCCCCCGCAAAGGGCGAGGACATCACCATCGTGATGGGCGTGAACGACGACAAGTACGACGGCAGCCAGAACATCATCTCCAACGCCTC
>JAAZAD010000380.1 GCA_012514505.1 Rhodococcus sp. (in: high G+C Gram-positive bacteria)
ACGTCCAGCAGAAGAGCAGCGCCAACGACACCCGGTCCGGCTATTACTGCGGCCCGGCGACCGCATACATGATGCTGAAGTTCCTCGGATACTCGACGAGCAAGCACAACAGTTCGCACTCGCTTACCCAGGACCGCCTGGCCAGCAGCACATACCTCAACACCATCACCGTGAAGGCCACCAAGTGGGATTCCAAGGTCATGGAGACCGGGATCAAGGCCTGGACCAAAGACGCGCTGCGCTACCGCCAGATCAACGCACCGACCGTAGCCGTGGTCAAGGGAAAGTTGATCAATCGCATCGGACGCAATGGCCAACCATTCGCAGCTGATACCGTCGAGTTCACTGGAGGCAAGCACTACAACGGGCACCCGAACCGGACGATAGGTCACTGGATAGCAGCCAAGGGATACACCAACTCCGGCAACACCGCAACATGGGTGGATCCGGCGATCCCACGCTTCCTCAACAACGACGGGTTGGGAAAGACCTCATTCTCTGAACCGACGTCCTCCTTCACCGCCGACTACCTGCAGAGCAACGGGATCCTAGGATGAGGAGGGCGCCGGGGACCGCGCTCGCTTGCGGTCTTCTCCTCCTCGGAAGTTGCACCGCCACACCTGCCCCGGGGCCCAGCGGGTCGATCACTCCGACGTCGAGTGTGAGTCCAAAGCCCTCTGTGGATGCCACCCTTGAGACGGGAGCAACCAACGACCCGGTGTCGAGCCAGCTCGAAGGCCCTGATGGTGCGGCGATCACGCCGCTCCTGGTCGAGTTGTCCAGCGCGCGTCCCGCCACCGTGGGAGAGCAGTATGACGTGGCAGGCGTGCTCCTTGGCCGAAGGTTCACCGAAGAGGGCCTCGTCTCCCTCGCCGTGGCGTCTGACGGAACGCTTGTCGTCGCCGAGCTGCCACCCCCCGACGTCGAAGCGGGGGTGATGATGACGGCACCGGTACGTGTCGGAAGTTGGGACTGGCAGCAGTTCACGCCCTACGAGGACGTGAGCGCGACACCTCAGGGCGACGGCCCCCGGCAAGCCTATGGTGGGTACGAGTCCGACGGCTATGTCACCTGGGTCGAGACTGAGTCGGTCGACCTGTTCGTGGACACCTGGCGGGTGTTCTTGCGCCACCCCGACGGGCACGTCGCCCTGCTGGCCCGCGGCGAAGAGATCAACCCCGAGGGTGTCCCCTTCCGGAACGAGCTCACCCAACCGGTCATCTCCGGGGGGCGCGTCTTCTGGATGACGCCCTACCCCACCGCCCCGAGCCCCGACCTCCTCGGCGACGAGTGGACAACAGCAATCGTCTCGCGAGACGTCGACGGTTCCGAAGAGCTCCGGGTCGATGCAGTAGACGCCAGGAGCCCCAGTTCGTCCCGTGGCGGGGTCATCATTACGCGCACGACGCCAGCCCCTGGAGCCGACGAGAACCGAGATCTTGTCTCGTGGATTGACGGTGCGGGCGAGACCCACGACCTCGTCAGCTACTCGTCAGATGGTCAACTGTCCATCACCGTCTCCGCCAGTGACGAGCTCGCTGTGGTTCGAGCCGTCGACCGCGCAACAGACGCCGGCCCTGCCTGGCTCGATGTCATCGATCTCGAGTCGCTCCAGACGACTCGAATCTCACTGGACGTCCGCGAGGGGTCCATGCCCGGCAATGAAGTTCACGCCTGTGGCGGGTTGGTCGTGTGGAACAACGCCGACGGGGCGGGCACCCCGGACGGGGCAGTGTGGGCCTTCGACTCTCGGGCAGACACTTTGTGGACGGTGGCGGTTCCCGAACTACGGGGACCGATGCTGTGCCACGACAGACTCATCGCCTGGGACTCGTTCCCTGATCCCGACCCTGGTGTGGCCGCCACACTGACGCTCACCCGCTGGAACTGACCCTCACGCGTGCGGCGCGGCCTCCCCGGGCAGGGTGTCGCGCACGAACCAGATCGCCCGCACCTCGCCGTCGGAGGAGTTCCAGAAGCGGTGCGGGCGCGTCGAGTCGAACACGATCGAGTCGC
>JAAZAD010000381.1 GCA_012514505.1 Rhodococcus sp. (in: high G+C Gram-positive bacteria)
GCAGTTCTTCGCCGTGGCCGATCCCGACTATGCCGGACCACTTTCCATCGCCGCCGGGCCTGATCTCTCCACCGATGAGGCCGCCGCGTTCTGGGAATGGTTCAGGGAGCAGAAGCGCGATCACGAATACGGCGATGGGAGTTATTACTCGATGAACGGGTTCACGGCGACCTACCCCAATGGTCCGGCGGGAACGACGCTCGACCTGTCGCTCGAGAGCGACATCGAGTTCGACGATGTTCCCGATGATCATCCGGTGTTCGAGCAGGATGGTGTCGTGATCACCGTGATCGGTATCGCGGCCGACCCAGATCTCGACTTCGACGATGGCCAACCAAGTACCGCCAGGATCGTCGGCGCTCAGGCAGGAGGGTTGCTCGCCTGCTCGTTAGCGTCGTCGGTTGGCGGGGGATTGGCGTGTGGGGCGGTGACGAACCTCGTCTCCGGCATCATCACCCAGTCCGGGGACGCCCAAGCAACGATTCCATGCGTCGTCGTTGCGACACCGATCGATGAGGACGGCACGGTCGTTGGACAACCAGTACTCACCACGGCGGACATCGGTGTCACCCTGTCGCCGCAAGAACAGCTGGAACAGATGGATGGTGCGCTCGAGGAGATCGCCGAGGGGGACGCGGAGGTTGTCGTCGTCGACGGCGAGCAGGTGTTGGTGACCCCGCTCGACGCTGCATCAGCTCAAGTCCTTCCCGCGTATGGCAATACGTTCGTCGTGATGGACGATGTCGAAAATTCGAGTCCGACGTGATGGGCATGCGTTCGCTGGTTTTCGGTATCGCCGCGGTGACGATCGTGGGTGGTGCGGCGCTTCCGGGTGGCACGCTTGCTGCCGACACCGCGTCGTCACCACCGGACGACAGTGAGCCGCTGACGCTCGGCGAGCAGGGCTATCTCACCCCGAGTTTCGAGTGGCTTGCCGGCGAGATCCGGGTGACGATCGGCGACGACTACCTGCACGAGCCAGTGGAGTCGCTGACCTGCAACGGCGTCACCACCGAGGCGGGTGGATCGACAACGATCACGGTGGAGCTGACCGAGGATGTCGAGACCTTCGAGGTCGAGTGTTCGATTCCTAATGGGGTCCGTTTCGGGCTGGCGTTGCCGGGGATCGAACGCAACAGGGCGTCGTTCGTTCCCAACGAGGCTGCCTACGAAGCGTTCGATCAGTGCTCACCCGTGCATCCACTCTTCATGGTGCTCTCAACACGGATCTGGCCACCGTTCGACACGCTGCGCATGGAGTGCCCGGTAGATGTCGGTCAGGCGTGGTTTGAACCCGCAGACGCCTCGGTCAGTCTCGCCCTGACGATCGACACCTGTATCCCCACCTGGGACAACGCCGATTGTCCGGGCCCTCCGGCACCGGCATCGTCGGAATCGATTGGCTGAACTGGTCCCGGTCCGATTGGCGGACGTCGAGGCTGGTTCAACCGAGTATGGAATGCACGACTGTGGTGCATTCCATACTCGGTTGACGTTCAGTACTCGGATCGACTGGCGGTCAGTCGATGCGCTCGTGGGGGGACGTGCGAGCCCAGTGGATGAACCCGGCGATCGTCAGCAGCAACATGCCGCCGGCGGCGATGAAGGCGATCGTCGCGGCGAGTCCGGCCTTGGCGCCGATCTCGCTGAAACCGAAGGCGGTCAGCAGGATGCCCCGCAGCATCTCGCCGCGGAAGGCGGTGTCGCGCTGGCCGCTGATCCGGTCGAGTTCAGCTTGCAGTTCCTCGGTGTCCTCGCCGGCTTCCTCGGCCTCGGCGAGTGCCTCGCGCGCCGCGGTCTGCGGTTCGCCGAGCTGCGAGTAGCTGAGCCCGCCGGTGGCGTTGCGAACATGCAGCCCGATGTACTCGTTGGCGTAGCACTCGGCCTTCTTGCCAGTGTTGAGGAGGCGGTCCTCCTCGTCGCCAGTGCCGAACTCGACGAGGCATTCGGCTTCGGCCTCTTCCTCGGTGAGCTGGTCGGCGGGGGTGAAATAGATCGCCTGCTGGGCGAACTGGTCGCGCACGTAGTTGTCGGCGAAGTTCGCTTCGCCACGCAACACAAAACCGAAGATCAGTAGCAGGACGGTGATGAACAGACCACCGATGGTGAAGGCGAGGTCGAGGGTACGACGTCTCATGGGGGCACTCCTGGAGCTGGGAGGTGGGTGGGACTCGTCCGAACCATCCGATCCGATCGTCATGC
>JAAZAD010000382.1 GCA_012514505.1 Rhodococcus sp. (in: high G+C Gram-positive bacteria)
AACGCAATTCCGCCGCATTCTGCGACGGCTACGCCGCTACCGCCGGATCCGATCCGCGAGAGTTCGGTGTCCTGCTCCGCGCATACGAGGTGGACAAAGCGGTCTACGAGGTGGTGTACGAGGCGCGGAACCGACCGACGTGGTTGAGTCTGCCGCTCAATGCCATTCGACGACTGACTCGGCCGTGACCGCGGTGCCCCTTCCCGGTCCCCTTGCACCGTGATCCACTTCACCCGGTAGATCGTGGACTTTTGTATTGCGCACAATAGAACCGTGCACTACCTTTATTTTCGTGTCCGATCACTTCGCGCTCGACCAGCAGGTGTGCTTCGCGCTCTACCGGGCGTCGCGCGCCACCACAACCGTGTACCGGCCGCACCTCGAGCGGCTGGGCGTCACGTACCCGCAGTACCTCGTACTGCTGGCGCTCTGGGAACGTGACGCACGCGGCGTGCACGATCTGTGCGACGCCCTAGATCTCGATACCGGCACGTTGTCGCCGCTGCTCAAACGGCTCGAGACCGCCGGGTTCGTCGAACGTCGACGGCAACGCGCCGACGAACGCCGAGTCGTCGTTCACCTCACCGATGCTGGCAACGCGCTACGCGAGGAGGCCGAGGACATACCCGGCTGCATCGCGCGCTCGAGTGGGCTCGGCGTCGACGAACTGGTCGCGCTTCGAGACACGCTTCACGATCTGACCGCCGCGCTGCAGGACGCAACCGGCGGAACCTCCGAAGAAGGGTAGGACCCCCATGAAGATCATCTACACCGCAGAAGCCCTCGCCACCGGTGAGGGACGCAACGGCCACGCCCGCACCAGCGACGGAAAGCTCGACGTGAACCTTGCGATTCCCACCGAAATGGGTGGCAACGGCGAGGGCGCCAACCCCGAGCAGCTATTCGCCGCGGGATACGCGGCGTGCTTCCACTCCGCCCTGCAGATGGTCGCGCGTCAGGAAGGTGCCGACGTCAGCGATTCCGCAGTCGGTGCTCGTGTCGGTATCGGCCCGACGGACGCGGGCGGTTTCGCGCTCGCGGTGACCCTCGAGGTCTAACTGCCGAATCTGACGCGCGACAAGGCGCTCGAACTCACCGAGAAGGCGCACCAGGTCTGCCCGTATTCCAACGCGACGCGTGGCAACATCGACGTCGTGCTCGAGGTGGCGGAAGACTAGATCCGTCTACCTCTGCCGGTTGTGCACGGTGGACATCGCGCCCGGATTGTCACGGCGCAGATCGAACTTTGGTTGGATCAACGTCGCTATACGCCGTTGACGTAACCAAGAAATCCGAGCGATCCCGAATCGGGTGTGAGCGCGGACTTCCAGCTTTGCACTGCATATGGTGCAGGTATTCGCCGACTGGAGCTGCGACGGCGACCTACTCTGGTGAAATGACAATTCTCGTGACGGGAGCAACCGGAAACGTCGGCAGACTCGTGGTGGACGAACTGATGCGCGCTGATGCCCCACACGTGCGCGCCTTGACGGTGAACCCCACGCGGGCGGCGCTACCCGGCGAGGTGGAAGTCGTCGAAGGGTATGTGGGCAAGCCTGATTCACTCAGCGGGGTGTTCGACGGCATCGACACCGTGTACCTCGCGCCGGTCCCCGCGGCAGCGCGGGAAGTCGCGATCCTCGCGCGCGACGCCGGGGTGCGCCGGTTCGTCACCCTCACCGGCGGCCCGGGAACCGACTGGTACGGCATCGAGGCCGACGTCGAAGCGTCCGGCCTCGAATGCACCCACCTCGAACCAGGCGAGTTCATGACCAACGCGACCATCTGGGCAGAGCAGATATGCACGACGGGTGAGGTCCGCGGCACGTATCCGACCGCGGCGAATGCCCCGATCGCGCTCGAAGACATCGCTGCGGTTGCGGCGCAGGCACTGCTCGGCGAGTCC